>JACKEB010000011.1:912500-1260993 GCA_020633205.1 Polyangiaceae bacterium | reverse complement strand
GGCGCGAAGACACGTCACTAATAGCCGGATGCCTGAACGCCTAAAATTCAAGGGATCCGCTCACATGCACCGCGTGAAACAGACGTTTGACCGGCCAGCTGGCCAAGTCGTAGACTTGCAGCATGACGCGGGTGAAGAGGAGTGCGGCATGGCGTGCTCGGGCGGTCTGGAGCCTGGGTTGCGCCGCCCTTGGCTTGGTCTCAGTGGGCTGTGGCGGCGACGCATCGACGACAGGCGAAGGCACCGCGGGCAGCAGTGGTGCCGCGGGGAACAGCGCGGCGGGCAGCGCCGGGACATCGGGCGACGGCGGCGTCGGCGGAACAAGCGCCGGGGGGAGCGGTGCAACGTCTGGCAACGCTGGGACGGCGGGCAGCGGTGGGATCGGCGGAGCAGCTGGAGCGGGAGCCACCGCGGGGACTGGGGCGGCGGCGGGCAGCGGCGGTGCAGCGGGCAGCGGCGGTGCAGCGGGCAGCGGCGGTGCAGCGGGCGGCGGCGGAGCGGCGGGCACGGGAGGAGCCGCTGGAACCGCCGGAGCAGCGGGTGGCCCGACCTTCAGCGGAGTGAGCTGCGCCACGCCAGCACCAACCGGCGCCGCGACTCCACCGGCGCCGAAGACCTATGCGGGCACCTGCCCGGTGCTGGTAAGCGGACGCAATACCATCTCCTCTGGAGGCAAGGATCGCGAGTTCCTCCTCATTTTCCCCGAGGATATACAGCCCGGCGAAAAGCTCCCCGTCGCCTTCTTGTGGCATTGGCTGAACGCCAGCGCCAACAGCTTCGCGACCAAGGGCGAAGTACAAGCGGCGGCCAACCAGCAGCGCTTCATCGCGATCATCCCGGAAGCGGACGACAACGCGCTCAACGTCTTCACCTGGCCGTACACCGTCGCGACTCCAAACGCTGCCATCCAGACCGAGCTGGGGCTCTTCGACGACCTCCTGAGCTGCGTGTCTCAAGAGTTCGACACCAACTTGAGCTGCGTGAGCAGCATCGGTGTCAGCGCGGGTGCGCTCTGGACAGTCGTCTTGACCGGGAATCGTTCGGAGTACTTGTCGAGCGCCATCGTGCTCTCGGGAGGGACCGACGTCGCTCAGGTGAAGGCCTACGTAAAGCCCACGCGGAAAGTACCCGAGCTGGTGCTCTGGGGCGGCGCGAGCGATATGTGCGTGACCATCAACTTCCAGACGGCTTCGCACAACCTGGAGCAGCACCTCAGCGATGATGGGCACTTCATGCTGGAGTGCATCCACAACTGCGCGCACACGGAGCCACCTTTCGAGCCGCCCACCGGTGGCTCGAAGTACACCGGGCTGTGGCAGTTCTGGCTGGATCATCCGTACTGGCTACCCGCCGGCCAAAGCCCGTATCTCAGCGACGGGATCCCCGCTGCGACGCCGGAGTGGTGCGGGATCGGCGCTGGCAGTGCGACACAGCGCACCGGCATGTGCGAGCCGGCGGACTGTCCCTTCTGAGCGGCTCACCCACAAGGACCTGACAGAACGCGCTGTCCAGCTTGGAGCGGAGCGCGCCTGCGCCTATCGTTGGCAGATGCAGGCCGCGGTTTCTCCCTTTGGGCGCTACGTGCTCAAAGCGCGCATCGCTCGTGGCGGCATGGGTGAGGTGTTCCTGGCGAGCGCCGTCGGGGCGGACGGCTTCGAGAAGCGCGTCGTCGTCAAGCGCGTGCTACCGAGCCTGTCTGGCAGCCAGAGCTTCGAGCAGCTGTTCGCAGCCGAAGCGCGGTTGATGACGCGCCTCGAGCACCCGAATATCGTTCAAGTTTTCGACTACGGCCGCGGCAGCCTGGGCGATGCGTTCTTGGTGATGGAGCTGGTGGACGGAGCGGACCTGCGCGCCTTCCACAAGGCCTGGCAGGAGCGCCACGGATCGTTTCCTCTCGGATACGCCTCCTACATCATGCAGCAGGTGCTGCGCGGCCTGGAGTTCGCCCACTCCAAGGTAGAGCTGGTGCACCGCGACGTCAGCCCCGGCAACGTGCTGCTCTCGCGCCTCGGGGAGGTCAAGGTCGCTGACTTCGGCGTGGCACAGGTCGAGTTGGTGGACGGCGTAGAGCTGGTAGGCAAAGCCGGCTACGTCTCCCCTGAGCAAGTCGCAGGCAGCGAAGTGGACCTCCGCAGCGATCTGTTCGCCGTTGGGGTGATGTTATACGAGCTCGTCACTGGCGAGCTGCCCTTCAAGAGCCGCGCGCGCGACGCGACACCCATTGCCCCGCGGCAACTTCGCGCAGACTTGCCCGAAGCCTTCGAGGCGCTGATCTTGCGCTGCCTGGCACCAGAGCCCGAGGCCCGTCCAGTGAGCGCGCGGGAAGTGTCCCGGGAGCTTGGGCGCTTGGGCCTGCCCAACGTGCAACCGGATGAGCTGGGGGAAGCGGTCGCCGAGTTGTTTCCCCACGAGATGACGGGTGAGGCGCTCCACTCGCTCGCTGCGGACACCGGAGACAAACCGTTGACTGAGCTGCGGCGCGGGGAAAAGGGGCTTGATTGGGCACCTGACGCGCTCTCCCTAGTGCGCCAGACGGGGACCATCGACTCTGCAAGCATTGACACCGCATCCAACGAGGCAGCATCCATCGAGGCCGAATCCAACGAGACAGCAGCCATCGAGGCAGGGTGGAGAACGGAGACGCTCGAAGACGCCCCGGCGCCGCAGCTCGAGCGCCCAATCGGTGTGGGCATGGACTCGTCCCCTCCCCCCCAAAGTCCGGGCACGCTCCAGGGATTGCCGGGGCAGCCACGAGAGCAGACCTCAAACTTCGCATCCCCACGGCAACAGAAGTCAGCGAAGCCGCTGCTAGTTTTTTTGGGGGTGAGTGTGCTCCTGGGAGGCGTCCTAACCGGCGTCTATGTGCTGCGCACCCCCAATACCGCGCAGCAACCCGCGGTCACGCCGTCCGCCGTCGAAACCACCAGCGGCGTTCCGGCTCCGCTAAGCAACGGAGCCGCGAGCCAGGTGCCAGCACAAGGTGCAGCCCCCGAAGCGCCGTCAGCCATTTCGAGCGGCGCCGCTCCGCCCAAGCCGAGCGCCAGTGTGGCCAAGCTCGGGCCACTCCCAGGCGCCCAGCCGAGCGTCGCGAAGAGCGCTCAACCGGCGGACAAGCCAGCGTGCACCGGCGCTCTGCAGATCTTCTCCAATGGCAGCTGGTCGGTGAGCGGCGGACCAAGCGCGGTGCAGTCGCCGGGGCGATACGTCTGGCCGTGCGGACGCTACAGCCTGTCAGCCGTCTCCCGCATGGACAGCACCCAGCGCAAAGGCGGCAGCGTGGTGATCGCCGACGGTCGCACCGCAACCCTCGACCTTCGCTGAAGCACGCGCAGACGCGGCCCGGGAAAAACACTAAACTCCAGCAAGCGGACGAGGCACGGGTGGACGAAACAGCGTGTACGCAAGTGGTGATGCAAGACGGACAGGTGGTGATGCGCCTGCCGCGCTTCCGCGTGCGCGTCGTCGAGGGCCCCGACCAGGGTGCGACCGCGGAGGCCAAGTCAGGGCGCTTGGTGGTCGGGAGCAGTAGCCAGTGCGACCTCAAGCTGACGGACCGCGCCGTCAGCCGTTTCCACATGGAGCTGAGCGCAGGCCCAAACGGCATCACCTTGAAGGACCTCGGGTCCACGAACGGGACCCGTATTGGCGGCGTGCGCGTCGAACGCGC
Organism: Polyangiaceae bacterium; assembly: GCA_020633205.1. Taxonomy (NCBI): domain Bacteria; kingdom Pseudomonadati; phylum Myxococcota; order Polyangiales; family Polyangiaceae; species Polyangiaceae bacterium. The sequence continues at coordinate 1,257,326 of JACKEB010000011.1, read as the reverse complement.
GACACTCCCCGGCGCCCTGGAGCTCAGCGTTGGAAGGACGCGGCTCGCTCTTGAACTGGGAGACGCCCACGATGAGGTGCGCGGCGGGCGTAGCCACTTCGGGGAACTGCTCGGAAGCTCAGCCGCGATGCAGAGCGTGTACACGCTCCTCGAGAAGGCGGCGCCGACGGACGTGCCGGTGCTGCTGCTCGGGGAGAGCGGGACCGGCAAAGAGCTGGCAGCGCGCGCCGTCCACGCCGCGAGCCCGCGTGCTGCTGGGCCATTCGAAGTCGTCGATTGCGGCGGGTTGCCACCAACCTTGATCGAGAGCGAACTCTTCGGCCACGAAAAGGGCGCGTTCACCCACGCCATCAGCGCGCGGGCCGGCGCCTTCGAGCGCGCGAACGGCGGCACGCTGTTCCTGGATGAGCTAGGTGAGCTGCCCCTCGAGGTGCAACCGAAACTGTTGCGCGCCCTGGGCGAAGGAGAGGTACGGCGGGTAGGCGGGGCGCGCCGCGAGCGCGTGGATGTGCGCATCGTTGCCGCCACGAATCGCGACCTGCGCAGCGAGGTGAACCACGGTACATTCCGCACGGATTTATACTATCGCATCGCCGTGATGGAAGTCCGCATGCCGCCGCTGCGCGAGCGGAGCGAGGACATCCCCCAGCTCGCTCGGGAGCTGATGCAGCAAATCGTTCTCGACCGCAAGATCCCCACGCTCATCGTGCCGAGCGCGGAGCTCTTGGCAGAGCTACAGAAGCAGCGCTGGGCTGGCAACGTACGAGAGCTCCGCAACTACTTGGAGCAACTCGCGGTACTGCAGGTGCCTCCGCCTTTACGCGACCCGAACCCGAGCGCAGGGGACGGCAGCGCCTTCGATGACCTACTGGAGCGCCCCTGGCGTGAGGCGAAGCAGGAGCTGGTAGAACGCTTCGAGCGTCAGTACCTGGAAGCGGCGCTGCAAGCGAGCGACGGCAACGTTGCTCAGGCTGCGCGCCACGCGGGGGTCGATCGCGGCACGCTGTTTCGCAGCATTCGCCGGCTCGGGCTGCGCGGAGACGACTGAACCGTGGGGAAACGATTCACGCGAAGGCTGCTTCGACGCGTGCCGCGCGGCGCCTTGCTCCTGGTCTGCACCCTGGTGGCCGCCGAGTGCAGCATGGGTTGTGAGGCTGAGTCGCTCTCCGTGCGGGTGACCCGCAGCGGCGCACTGCGAGTGCTTGCGAGCTGTGAGCCCGATCCCAACGCGTGCAAGACCCACGCGGAGCTGAATCCGTTGACCCACGCGCTCGAGGGCACCGCGCTCGACGTAGCCCTGGTGACGAGCAGCGGCGAAGTAAAGCAGCGCTCTGCCTGCGTACGAACGGCGCTCTCTTCTCAGCCTACAGAGCTCGCGACACTGCTGAACGACGCCCTCGACCGCGCGATGCCTGACGGCATCACCTTCACCGACTTCGAGAAGGAGAGCGACGCCACGCTGGTGGCCGTGCTCTACGCCACCGGCGCAGACGACGTGACGTGTCAAGCGGACAACCTCATCGGCTGCTCTACCTTCGGCTTGGTCGCGGCTGGCTCCAGCAGCTACGACATCCAGTGTTCAGCTTGCGCAGGCGGAACCCGCAGCGGCGCCGGCTGCCAAGCAAACAGCCAGTGCGTATTCGGCGTGTGCGACTTCCAGTGCGCCCTCGAAGTCTGCCTGGGAGTGGCAAAGAAGTAGCGCTCCGAACCCACGAACTCGAAAGAGCTTTACCGCCAAGGACGCCAAGAGCGCCAAGACTGGGGGGGCGTGCACCTTTTCGCGCTGCGAGGACACGAACATTGCTGCACGCGTCGCGAGGGGTTTTACCGCCAAGGACGCCAAGAGCGCCAAGATTGGGGGGGGCGCGCACCTTCAAGCTCCGGGCCCTCTGAACATTGCCGCGCGGCACCGACAGGAGAGCGCGTCCGCTGACAATAGCGCGCGCTGACTGAACGGGTGGTACAACCGACGTACGCCTCGAGCCCAACCCCCTTGGCGTCCTTGGCGCCCTTGGCGGTTCAATCCTCGAACACCGATGCGCCCCAAGCCGCGAACGAGACCAAAGCGCTGAAGTAGCGCTCCGAACCCACGAACTCGAAGGGGTTTTACCGCCAAGGACGCCAAGAGCGCCAAGATTGGGGACGCGCACCTTCTAACTCTGCGGGGAGCCGGATATTGCCGCACGGCATCAAACAAGAAGCCCACCAACCGCATGGCTCACAACAGCACTAAGACGACTCAGCCAACCGGCGTACGCCTCGAGCCCAATCCCCCTTGGCGTCCTTGGCGTCCTTGGCGGTTCAATCCTCGGACACCCATGCGCCCCAAGCCGCGCACGAGACCAAAGCGCAGAAGTAGTCAGTTGCACCCGCGCGGCGGACAAAACTTCAGGTCGCGCTCGCTGCGGGCGACTGCGATGGTCGCTACGGTGCCGCCGACGACTACGGCGCCGGCGAGAGGCCACACGTACCAGGGCACGCCGGTTTCCTCACGGCAACTTTCTCCGAGCACCCGGCAGGCTAGCGCCTCGAGGTCTTTCGCCGGCCCCTGAGTGTGGCGTACGCGCTTGCCAGAGGCGGCGTCCCACAGCGACAGTTCGATGCGCCGCCGGGGCAAGTGCTTGAGTTCCAGCACGTCCTCCGCGCGGGACCAGAGCGCGACGGCGAGCTGTTTTTCGTGAGTCGAGGCGGCTCGAGGCTTTCCGGACACGAGCTGCGCAGCCAGCGTGGTGGGCCGCGCAACTTCCATGCTGAGCTGCACGCGCCCCGACGGCTGCAGAAGGATGCGCTCGGTGAGCAGCTCGAAGCGGAAGCGCCGCAGCGTCACGAAGTGGTCGCCGAGGCGCACCTTGGCGTTGAGCGGCGTCTTGCCGCGCTGCTTGCGACCGTCAATCCACACTTCAGCGCCTGGCGGATCGCTCTCGATGCGCACCATCCCGCGGGCGCGCTTGAGGACGTCGTCGCGCGCCTTCAGCTGCTCCCGCTCTACATCCTCGCGGTGCAGGCCTACCTTGGGAGGCTTCTCGTCGAAGGTCGCGGCGGCCAGGAAGTGCGGCCGCGCGTCTTCGAGTTGCCCCGCGGTAACCAGACAGGCGCCGATCTGGATGTGTAGATCTCGGAGCTCCTCGAAGTGGCCGCTCAGCGCGAGCACGGTGGTCGCTTCGCTGAGCACTCGCGCCGCTTCACGCACGCAGGCATCGAAGCGCGCCTCGGATTCGTAGTTGCGGGCGCGCTTCAGCGCGAGCTCGATGGCGCGACGGCGCGCCTCTAAGTTGGCTTCTTGAACGGTGCTGCGCTCCGGCGGAGGCAGCGGCAGTGCGCTGACGACCCGACGAAAGCGTGCGGCGACGCGGAACAGCTGACGGCGCTCCTCGGCATCGCTCTGTTTGGTCACCAAGTAAACCGGATTGCCAGCTGCGTAGGCGATGCTGGGTGAAGCGACGGTGAGCAAGCAGGCGCAGGCGATGAACAGCGCGCCTAACCCCCAAACCCGACCCATGACTCAAAGCTAGTGCTAGAACCGGCCCATGAACAAGCGGCTGGCGTTTCTCGAGCAACTGCACACCGATGGCAAGGCGGACTCCTTCGCCCTGTATGGCTTGGCGATGGAGTATCGGAAGCTCGAGCGCGTGGAAGATTCGCTGAAGATTTTCGAGGAGCTGCGCGAGAAGGACTCCGGCTACCTCGCGATGTACCTGATGGCGGGTCAGCTCTTGATCGAGGCCAACCGCGGCAGCGACGCGCGGGTCTGGCTCGAACAGGGCATCGAGCTCGCGACGCGTACCGGCAACGGCAAGGCCCTCGGCGAGCTGCAAGACGCCCTCGAAGACTGTTGAGTTTTCGCTACTGGGCAGCTGGCGTAGCTCAGCCGACGGCAGGCGGCGGCAAGGTCCAGGACGAGCTGTCTTGACCTTCATCGTCCGGGGGGCCTGCCTCTTCGACCTCACCAAAGAAGTCCAAGAGCTCCGTGCGGCGCGCGTACGCATCCGCGCGACCTAGATCGATCAAGCTGCGGGCAAAGCCACCATCGAACAGCAGGTAGCTCGCGAGGTCTGCGTCATCCGCCACGCCCACATCGAGCAGCTTGAGCAGACGCTTGGTCACCACCGGGCCCGCCTTGAGCTTGCCTTTCCGCAGGTAATCACCCGCGAGCTTGCCGACGCGCTCCGTGGGGCGAACCACCATCGTGCTGATTTCGCTGAAGCGGTGACCGCCGCGCAGCGCCGCGGCGGCGTTCAGCTTGTCGACGTAGTCGAGGCCGAAGGCCGCGCGCCCGCTCTCCATGGTGTCGTTCAGTAGGTTCACCATGCCGAGGTCGTTGTCCAGGTGGTCGAGGAGCAACGCATTGAGGATCTTGCCGAGCAAGAAGGTCGCGCCGGGCGCCTGCAAATCCGGCTGGGGATGCACCACGCCACGCACCAGGCGCGAGGTGCCAACGACCAACACATGGGTCGCGCCCAGGCGAATCGCTGGGGCAATCGGCGTGTTCTGGCGCACGCCACCGTCCACGTATAGCTGGCTACCGATTTGCACCGGAGGGAACAACAGCGGGATCGCAGCGGATGCAAGGGCGTGTTGCGGCCCGATGCGATCCGCGCGGATCAACGTGCGCGGCGGCGCGCGAGTTGGCAGCGCGGTGTTCGGCCCCGTCTGCATGAAGATCACGGTGCGTCCGGTGCTGACTTCCGTCGCGGAAACGCTCAGCGCCTTGAGGTGACCCTTACGCAGGCTGCGGGAGACGGAGCGCCACGGGATCTCCTTGTGCACCAGGTGGGACATCGGCGCGACGTCGAACACGCCAGTGCCTTGGCCGCCGCCCATCAACACCTTGGGCAGCGACAAGGCCTGCCGGACGCCGAAGCCAAGCACGCGATCCAGGCGCAGGCCGCTCCACACATCGACCAGGCGCCGCACACCGAGCACCGGGTCGCTCAAGTGCGCAGCGGTGAACGCGCAATTGATCGCGCCGACGCTTGTCCCGCACAGAATATCGACGCGTGGCGGTGCACCGCGGAGCCGCGTGAGCTCGTCGAAGAGGTACCAAAGCACCCCTGCTTCGTACGCACCCCGCGCACCTCCCCCCGACAGGATGATGGCTAGACGTCGTCCGGATTTGTTGCTCACACCGTCCGACAAGCTAGTCCGTGCTAGCCCCCAAGGCCAAGCCGAAATAACCGCGTTGCTTACATGGCCGCGGAAACCCGACTGACCTTCGCTGATCCGAAGAAAACACGGGGTGATCTCGAACGTGGAAGTGTCCTGTCGCCGTAGTTCGCTGCAAAAACTCGCCCGCCCCCTCGAGGTGTCGGCGCTCGAGTTTTGCGCCTTCGCGCTACTTTTGAGACGAGGAAACGCTGTGTTGACTTGTTCGGCGAATCACAGATTCCCCTCACTAGGTGCTTGCGCTGGAAACACCGCTTTCCTGGCCGAGGGAGCTGCAGCTGAGCGCGCCAAGGCGCCGCTCAAAGCTCGACTTCCTTGGAGCGCGAGGCAGCAGACGCGATGCTCGAGCCATGTCTCTCAAGGCTTGCGGCGCGGCTCTATTGCTCATGCTTTCGCTCACTGGCTGTGGCAGCGACGACTCTGCGCCGGAGCCCGGAGGGCCGCTCTTGCTGTCGAACCACTTCCTCAACATCGCCCATCGCGGGGGCCGCAAGTTGGCCCCTGAGCACACCTTGGTCGCGTATCAAAACGGCCTCGACGTCGGCGCCGATATCCTCGAGTTGGACGTGCACGGCACCTCCGACGGCGTGCTGGTACTGATGCACGACGAGACGGTGGATCGCACAACCAATGGCACCGGCGCGATCTCGGAGATGACCTTCGCCGAGCTACGCAGCTTGGACGCGGCGTACAACTTCAGCGAAGACGGCGGACAATCGTTCCCCCATCGCGGCCAAGGCATCCAGGTTCCAACCCTCGAGGAGGTATTCGACGCGCACCCGGACACCGAGTTCGTGATCGAGATCAAGCAGGAGACGCCGAGCATCGTCCCCGAGTTCGCCGAGATCGTGCGAGCCAAGGGCATGACTGAAAAAATCTCCGCGGGCTCCTTCCATAGCTCCACCGTGCAAGAGCTCAGGCAGCTGATGCCCGAGGTGCCAAGCGCATATGCCCTGGGGGAGATCCTGGACTTCGTCGACCTGAACGACGAGTCGAGCTATATTCCCCCAGGAAAAGTGCTCCAGGTGCCGCCAGAGCAGCTCGGCATCAGTATCATCAACGAGACCACCGTCGCTCGCGCCAAGCGCTTCGACCTCAAGATCCACGCGTGGACCATCAACGACGCAACCGAGATGGAACAGCTGATAAACCTCGGCGTCGACGGCATCATCACCGACGATCCGATCACGCTTGACCAAGTGCGCAAGCAGCTCGGCAAGTAGCCTCCCGGCACCGTGCATCGTTGCCCCCTTCTTTTTTTTGGGGGGGTGAGGCGCACCGCTTCGACTAGCGATTGACGAACGCGCCGTTCCAGCAGGTCACAACGGGCTCACCAGGTGCCTCCCCGGTAACCACGAACGCCTTGCAGCTCTCTCGGGTGCGCATCACGTAACCGCCCGGTTCGAGCCCAGCGAGCTTGCTCGACAAGTGCGCGACGCTGCAGTCGGACAGATTCGGCATTTGCCCGGAAGCCTTGGCTCCCGCAGGCTTCGTGACGTCGATCGCCACTCGCGCACCGCGATTCGTCTCGAGCTCCATCGCACCCGAGAGGTGCACTTCGTTTTTACTGGTCAGGCAACCAACGTAGAACTTGACCTCGATTTCGTTTCCGCGCTGAATCACGCAGCTGTCACTCACGGGCACGCTCTTCGGGTCAGGCTCGCTGGCGCCGCCGCAAGCTTCGCTGGCCGCGCGGGCTGCTGCTTCCTGACCACCGCCGATGTCTGCAACGTGGGCGATCTCGAGCGTCATGTGGCTGTCGCTGTCGTTCACGCCAAGCGGTGGAGAGTCGCCCTGCACCGGCGCATCCGCCTCCGCGACCGACCGCTGCTGAACAGGTCCACCACCACACGCGACGCACACGAGTGCCGCGCTCCCAAACATCCAACGCAAACGCACGTGGGCACCGTCGCCCAGTGACTGCGCGAATTCAACGCCCCGGACTATCGGGACCCGGAGTCTTCACGATCGGCCGATCATTCCAGCACGTGCGTTTCTCTTCGACTGGCCCGAGGCGCGGCAGCGCACTGGGCGCAAGTTGCCTGAAGGGTAGGCAGGTGTCGTTGACTCGGAGCTGATAGTCGCCGGGTTGGATGGACAGCGGCAGAGTCATCACGACGACTCTCCCGACGATGTCATCTCTTTCACCACGTCGATAGACTCGGTGCTTCGCCTCGAGCTCGAGGAAGACCGAGTTCGTGCCGCGCACGAGCGAAATCGTCTCGAGTTCCTCGGCGCCCAACTCGAAGTAGAGCAGCGCGCGCTCGCGATCTTGGAGCACACAAGCGTTCACGAATCCGAGCACTCCGAAGCGCTCGGGTGCGAGCTCACAGCTGCGGCCCGCCGACGGCTCGATGGCGATAGATAGCGGCCACGCACGAAACACAGGTGGCAGCGGCAACGCCTGCGCGACACGCGCGCTCGAGGTTTCAGCTGCAGCTTGATGGGCCGCTGACGGAAGGATTTGTGGTTCGTTCGCGCCTCCCGGGCGCGAATTGGCGGCGCTCGTTGGAGTCGGCTCAGCTGGCTCTGGATGTTCCGAGCTCCTTGGACGCGTGGCACACGCAATGATCGACAGCGCCACCAAGGAACTCAGCACAGCTCCCCTCACCCCCGAAACCGCGAACGCCACGGTCTAAGGGTTACCCAGAAGAACCCGGCGCTCAAGCGGCGCTAGAACCGGAAGGGGTCATCGCGCAGACAGATCCGCACGGCAGCATCCTTTTCCGGGACCTTGGCTTTGACCTCGAAGGGCACGCACGCATCGTTCACCCGCAGGGTGTACTTGCCGGGTGCGTTCGAAAGCGGAATGACTGCGCGAACCTCGATCGCCTCGAGCAGCACTTTCTCACCGGGGCGACGGATTGGCACGCTCTCCTCGATCTCGAGGAAGCGAACTCGACCAGTGTCTTGTTTCGAGAGGATCTTCCAAGTCAGGCCGGTGCCCCCACGGCTCATCACCCCAAGGCGCACCCCTTGGTCGCTGTGTTCGACGCAGGCGTTGCTGAAATGGAGCTCCGCGAGCGAGGTATCCTCGCGGGGACACGGCTCCTTCGTTGCCGGCGCGACCGTGACCCGAAAGGGCTGCGTGCGATACTCACGGGGCGGCTCCGCAGGCTGCTCTGGCTCAGCCGCGGGCGCAGGTACTGGCTCTGCGTCGCTCGACACGGAAGGCGACGACGCGCCGGATGCAGTTGGCGCGGAGGACGAGGGTGTTGAAGGCGGGGACGTGCTGGGTGAAGCGGCTGGAGCGCAGCCGCCGCAAAGCAGCAACAGCAAGCAGCCTGTGACGCTTCGGGGCTCAGCCTTTGACGCCATCGGCCTCGTCCGCTTGCTCGAGGCCAGTGAGCGAATCGCGTTCGATGTCCTCGTCGGGGTCGGCGCTGCGGTTGGGGTCGATGTCGAGTGGAGGCAGCAGCTCGGAGATCTCGCGTTCGGATCGATCCACATCCGCGTTGGTGCCTAGCTGGCCGGTCTCATGGCGCCCGACCCCTGTGTCCTCTGCCGGGCCCAAGAGTTCGACCACCACACCGCGGCGCCTGAATGTTTTCCGTGCAGCTTTGTCACGAATGAAGCCCATCAGCTCCTCCGTGTATTCAGCTGCTCTCTTCTGCAGCTCCCCCGCTTGGGGCGAACCGGCTTTGCGGAGCGCTTCGCAGCACAGCGCGCGCGTCTCGAGGCCGTACTCGCTGCCTTGCACCGTGCCGATGGCACCCATCGCGGTCGTCGCCAGTAGGATCCCCGTGTGCTGCTCCCCAATGTCCACTCGCGCCGCCGCTTCGACTGCCATGGCATAGAAGTGGAACGCGACGTAGGCCTGAGCCTCCGCCGCCTGGCGTGCGTCGAAGGCGTGCATCACCGCCGCGCCAGAGTCTCCGGTGCGCCGCGCGAGCAAGGCCCGCATGATCTTCTCGTGCACCGAGTCGTAGGCGCTGCTGGTGACCGCGGTCAGCGCGCCCGCGTCACCCACCAGGTTCTCCGCGGCGTCCACATCACCTGCTTCCAGCATGACGAAGGCGCTGCACAGGAGCGTATCCGCACGGCTATCCTGATCGCTGTAGCGCTCGTGCGCTTCACGGGCGCGCTTGAGGTACGCCAGAGCGCGAGGAAGATCCCCCAAGCGCCCATACGACTGACCGATGTTGCTCAGTGTCTTTGCGATCTGGAAGCGACCACCAATCGCGAGGTCGATGCGAATCGAGTCGAGAGCGAGGGCGATGGCGTCTTCGAAACGCCCCAGCACGAACATCGCGTAGGCCAGTGCGTTCTTGGTGCGCGCCTCCTGACGCCGCGCGCCCACCTGACGAAACACCGCGATGGCCTCGGCGTGCGCCTCGACCGCCTCGTGCACACGCCCAACGCGGCGCAAGAGCGTGCCTCGAGTACGCAACACATCCGCTCGACGTCGCGCGGGGACGTCTTGATGCTGAGCTGACTTGATGGCGCGGTCGCACGCCGCCAGGGCGCCCTGCATGTCGCCTAGGTCGCGCAGCATTTCGGCGACCAGCGCCTGCGCCTGCACCTGGAGCACCGCGGAGCCGCAGGACTGCGCCACTTGCTCGGCTTTTTGCGCGGCGGAGAGGCCACGCGCCAGGCGTCCATCGTCGAGGTCGAAGCGCGCCGTGCGGACCAGCGCGGTGGCCACCCACTGGGGGTTATTGCTCTTCTTCGCCAACGCGCGCAACGCTGCGAGGTGGCGTCGGCGCTCCTTCCAGCGACCCTGAACACGGCAGATCGCTTCAAGCGCTTCCCGCGCGGAAAGCCGTCGCAGGTCACCCTCGGGGAGCACCGCAAGTGCACGTCTGAAGTAGCGCGTTGAGAGCTGCATCTGGTAGCTGGCGCGCGCCGCGGACGCTGCTTCCAGGTAAAAATCACCTGCGCGCGACGGCTGCTGGCCACGGGAGAAGTGCCGAGCGACGATGGCCGCAGACAACCCCCGCGCCACGCCGCGCTCTGCCAGGTACTCGCCCACCCGACGGTGCATCCGCACGCGCTCCAGGCGGTCGAGCGCGAGATAAGCGACGTCTCGGGTCAGAGGATGCCGCACGTCGATGCTGCCATCGCGCTCATCGCACACACCGCGCGCGCAGAGCCGAGTGACGGCTTCATCCGCGTCGTTGCCCGCCAAGAGCCGCAGGTCTTCCATGCGTAGCGGGCCGCCTGCCACGGCGAGCCAGTCCACGATGTTGTGCTCCTCTGCCGGGAGCTCATTGAGGCGATCCGCGATCAGCTGCTCCAAGGTGCTCGGAAGCGTCCCGGCGCTCTCGTTGTCGCGATCGACACGCACCAGCTCGTGCGTCTGGTCGGGGCGCTCGCGGATCTCGAAGATCCCGCGCTCCAGCAGCGCATCCACCATTTCCAGAAGGAAAAATGGATTGCCAGCGGCCCGCGGCAACAGGTCAGCACACACCGCGCGCACCCCTTCCCGGCAACCAAGGTGGGTCTGCAGCAGCCGGACCTGGTTGTCGGCCGATAGCCCCAGGATGTCGATGCGCACGATGCCTTGAATGTGCGGGGTGACGCGATCGTTCGGTCGCGTCACGAGCAGCGCCAAGACCGGCAGAGAATCCTCGCGGCTCACGAGCTGGGTCAACAGCTCGAGGCTTGGTCGGTCGCACCACTGCAGACCTTCCAGCGCCACGACCAGCGGCGCCTCCACCGCGACGCGCGCAAAAAAGCGGCGCATGCCCGAGGTGATCAAACGACGGTTGTGCGCCACCTCGGCTTCGTCGTCTGCCTGAGCCAGGTTTCCCGTCACCAGCTCCGCGAGGCGCTTGACGATCTCTTCACCGTGCTGTCCCTGAGCGAACTCGCCGAGCATCTCTTCGACGGTGCGCACCACCTCCTCCAGAGGTTGCTCTGCGCGCGTGCCGGTCATTTCCCGCACCCACTCGCCCACGTTGGCGAAGGGCAGCTCCGTGCGCGCCGGCGTGCACTCGACGCGCAGGACTCGCGCGTCCGGAGGCAATTCCGAGAGGAAAGTCGACACCAGCGCCGTCTTGCCGATCCCCATCTCACCCGCGACGACCCGCGCTGTGACTTTGCCGAGCTGACCTCCAGGCCCAGGACTGACGGCGCGGTGATAGGCAGCGTGGAGATCCGCGAGCTCCGCATCGCGACCGACCAAGTCGCTCGGCGCGTGCTGCAATACCTGCTGGCGCTCCTCGCGGGTCAGCGGGCGCTGCAGCGCATAGATGCGCATGTTACGCGGTAGCTCACGCTCGTCTGCGTCTGACAGCTGAATCGTCGGCGCGTCGCCCCACACGAAGTCACGGCGCACCAAGCGATACAGGCCGCCAGCAACCCAAGTGGCACCTGCCGGGGCACGCTCGCCCAAGAGCCGCGCGAGGTAGTCAGCGTTCTCCTGCAGCTCGTGGTGAATCAGGTGACCGCCGTCATCACGCCGACCGGTAGCGATGCCGCGCACGATACCCACGCCGGCGCGCACCGGAACCGGCAAGTCGTCACAAGCGCCTTCGATGGCTTCGTGCAAGTCGACGGCGAGCCAGGCTGCGTCCGCTGCGGCGCGAGCCGGGTTCGCCATCAAGCCGACCACGGCGCGCGCGGAACCAGTGAGTAGCGGGTCGCCCTCTTGCTGGCCGCTCTGAGCGCTCCACGACCAACGGGCACCGCGCTTGAACGCCATCTCATCGAGGGTGCTGCGAAGCTGCTCCGCAAAGCGACGCGCCTGCATCACCCCAATCGCCTTCGCCAGATCTTCGCCGCCGTGGAGCCGCAAAGTGACGATCGCCACATGGCGCACCTCGCGTCCGACACGGTTCTTCAGATCGCGCTTTGGATCGGGGCCACCGGGGCCCGTCGGTGCATCCGCGTGGAGACGCGAGCCTTGTTCGAGGGAGCTGCCGCTCGCCGGCGGGAGCTCGCTCACGCTGCCCACGGTGGCAGGAGCCTCCACACCAGGCGACGTATGCTCTCTGCCCACGAGCTGCTCGATCACGCTCTCGAGGCTGTGGGAGTCGACCACCTCTTGCTTGGCAAACAGCGCCCGCGTGATCGCGCCAGCCATGTCGCGCGCCGTCTGGAAGCGGTCCGCCGGTTCGCGGCTCAAGGAGCGCATCACAATCGACTCGAGCTCCGACGGCACCCCTCGCGCGAAGGTGCTTGGAGGCTCGACGTGCCCACTGCGCACGACCTCCAGCAGCTCCTGACCTTCAGCCGCACCGTGAAGCGGGCGCCCAGTGAGCAGCTCGTGGAACACGACTCCAAGGGAGTAGATGTCCGTCCGCCGGTCGACTCGCTCTGCTCGCGCCTGCTCGGGACTCATGTAGCTGGTCTTGCCCATGAGCACGCCCGGTTCTTCGCGGAACACGTTGGCGGTCGCGATGCCGAAGTCCGCGATCTTCACCGCGCCTTCGAAGCTCAACAGAATATTTTGGGGAGAGACGTCGCGATGAACGATCTCCAGCGGCGCACCTCGCTCGTCCTTGCGGGCGTGGGCGTAGTGCAGCCCCTTGGCCACTTCACCGATGATGAACGCAACGACGTAGGGCGGGATGCGCGTTTGCTGCGCCTTCGTCGCCCGCTGCAACTTTCGCAGATCGGGCCCCTCGACGTACTCCATGCTGAGGAGCTGGCCCTCGTCGCCGTAGTCCTGGAAGTCGTAGACCTGAACGATGTTCGGGTGATTCAAGCGGGTGGCGAGCTGCGCCTCCTCCGCGAACATCGTGCGGAAGCGAGGGGACTCCACGTGCTGCGGCAAGATGCGCTTGACGACCAAGAGCTTGAAGGTGCCCTCGGCGCCCCGGCGCTTGGCCAGAAAGACCTCTGCCATACCGCCCGCACCAAGGCGGCGAATGATCTCGAAGTCGGCAAGCCGGGCGGGAGTATCCATGACGTCGCTTGGAACCTGAACGTTACCGCACCTCCGCGGGACGTGGCGGGCGAACCTCGCGGTTGACCGCTCGAATCCGCTCAGTCTGGGGCCCGATGTGGGGCTTTTCCGCGCGAACGCAATTTTTCTGGCCCCACGTTCATGGTCCCGAAATCGGCGTTTCATCGCGGCTCTGCGGCGCGAATTGGTGTTTCTTCCCGGGTGTCGCCGCAGCGGTCGGCGCTTTTTGAACGTTCCACCGCGTGTTTCCAAACCTCGAACAAGGCCCCGACGCGGCTCTAGCGCCCCGGCTGGCAACGTCGACGCCGACTCCCTTCATCGCTCCAAGGACCTCCCATGCGTACTCTTCGCTCCGCCTCGTTGCTCCCCTTGTGTGTCGCTGGCTTGCTCTTCAGCACGAACCTGATGGCCCAAGCCGAAGACGAAGCAGCGTCCGGCGAGGTGGAGTCGAAGGCAGGACCTTCGATGGAGAGTGAAGGGGATGACCCCGTCGACTCCGAGGTCGCGGAGGCAGATGCCCCATTCGTTCCCCGCGGAAAGGAAAAGGCCGGTGACGCCGCTGAAGACGATTCCGCCGCTCGCTCCGCCGCGCGCATGGAGAAGCCGCTCGCGGTCCACGGCGACGTGCTGTTTGGCTTCGGTCAGACCCCGCTACCCGGACCAGTGGACCTACGCTCCCCAGACGCGACAGCGATCAGCTTGGTGATCGGCGCGAGCTACGCTGTGCAGCCCAATCTGAGCCTCGGACTCGACCTTCCGTGGACCACCGCGAGCTTCGATTCGACCGCAGATCAGAGTCAAATCGACGAATCGGCGAACGCCCTCGGCAACCCGATGCTGCGCCTCGAGTACCGCCTGGTGAAGCCGTCCTTCGACATCCCGCTGCGCTTCGGCGTTGGCATCCCGGTAGCTCAGGGCGAGCCGGACCCAACCAGCGCAGACCGCGCGAAGATCGCCCAGACCCAGGTGCAGCTCACAGCGGACGCAGCGCGCGCTTGGCGGGAAGGCGAGTACTACGCCGTCGGCCGCATGCCAGTGACCCTCGGCGCTGGCATCGAGTTCCCTGGTACCTTTGAATTTTCCGCGGCGGAAACGTTGCTCCTCGCCCCCAAAATCCGAGGCGAAGTCTCCACTCCGGAGGCGCTACCCAACGGCGAGACGAAGCTGAACTCGTTCGCCATGCGCAGCGTGACCGATGTCGCCGCTGCGTATCAGATCATCGAGCTGCTCGGCGCAGGGCTGCGCGGATCCCTCGTCTACAACATCATCGACGCGGTGGACTACACGCCCGATAGCGACGTGACCCAGCCGTCGCCGCTCCAGCTATCCCTGGAGCCCCACGTTCGCGCCACGTTCTCTGGCATCACTGCCTCGGTGGGCTACCTGGTCCCGCTGGGGGGCCAGTTGGGTGACGCGAAGATGTCCGGGCTCCGCCTGGGCGCAGCCGCGCGCTTCTAGCGCAACACTCTTCAGCAAGTGCGAGCTGGTAGCGCTGGAGCAGTTGGGGTGTAGACTGGCCCCAATGCGTCAGGTCGTTCCCAATGCGTAAGGTCGCCCACACGGCGGTGATCGCTCTCAGCTTGAGTGTCGCTCTTGCAAGCACAGCTTGCACGTCCACCACCAACTCACCCCCGAATCACCCCACGAGCCCGACGGGCCCGGTGAATCCAGTAAAGGTCAGCGATGACCAGTTCGGGCCCGCGGTGCACAAGCTGCTGCTCAACGGCGAGCGCAGCTCGGAGCGCCTCGATCTACTGGTCGGCGTGGTGCGCAAGCAGCTCGAGCACGCAAAGCGCCGCTTCGAAACCGGCCATCCCGACCAAGGCGTCGCGGCGCTGACCGGCGCCCTTTACTTGGTGCGAGTCGGTGAATTGCGCTCCGAGATGTTTGTTGGGGGTGAGGAAGCGCTGAAACAAAGCGCGGATGCTGCGGCACAGGTTGGCGACGAAGGACGCGCCCGCGCGCTCTATGGAATGCTCAAGGAGGCGCTGCCGGCAGGTAAGGCACGAGACGAAGTCGACCAGCACCTCGCGGCGCTGAAGACCTGGATGGCGAAGACACGTCGCCCAGGCAGCATGAGCTCCCTCAAGGATCAGCACAACGCGGCTGCCCTGCGCTCCCTGCTCGAGCCCAGCAAAGACGCGATGGACGCTGCGAATCAGTCCACGACATCCTGGGTGAGCGCTGCTCTACGCAAGAACCTCGACGACATGCCGATGCAAGACAACGCCGACCGTGAGGAGGCAGTCAGCGTCTTTCAGGCAGTCCGCACAGGCAGCTTCGCCCTGGCCGCGGTGTACCTGCGCCAAGGCGACGCAAAAGGCGCCTTCGACGCGATCCAAGCCAGCGACGTAGGCAAGGTGGCGCCACCTCCCTTGCTCGAGGCGCTGGACGCCGCAGCCAAGGAGCAAAACCCCGAGGCCTGGGCGGCGCTACTCGAGGTCTACACCCGCGCGGAAACACCGGACCGCCCGGAGACCGCGATGAGCCCAGACTTGGCCGCCGGAGCGGCTTGGGGCTGCGCCGTGCAGCTATACCGCGCGGAACCGTATAGTCTGCGCGCCGCTGGCACGCTGAGCACCTTGCTCATGCGCTACGGGATGAGCGAAGCATCGCCCCAGGTGCTGGTGAGCGCACTTGAAAAGGAGCCGCAACCCCGCAACGTCGCGACTGGGCTCGCGCTGCTCCTGCGAGCGATCGTCGACCTCGACGAGATCAACGACGTGGCGGCTGCGCGCCGCACCTTCACCGCTGCGGATCGCCTGCTCGCCCTCGCGGATAGCCAAGGCCTCAAGGGGCGGGTGAATCCCAGCCCCGGTCGCCTCCACTACGTGATGGGCGCGATCGAGAGCCGTGCGGGTGAGCTCGACAAGGCCAAGCCTCACATCGAGGCCGCTGTAGCCTCGGATCCCACCGTAGAGGCGCTGAGCCTGCTCTCAGCCATCGACCGCCAGCGCGGCGCATACGACGACTCCTTACGCTCGTTGAACTCCATGGCGGAGCAAGCTGGCCGTGAAGGCGACAAGGCCGCAGAGACGCGCGCGCTGACCACCCGCTACGAGGTCCTGCTCGAGGCGGGCCGCAAGGACGAAGCCCCGAAGGTGCTCGAGCGCGCTCTACGCACGGCGCTCGACGCGCGACGCTTGGCCCGCTCCAACGCGCAGCTCAGCGAAGCGGAGCGCCAGCTCGCGCGAGTGATGGAGCACTATGGGGACAACGCTGCCGCGCGCCGCGCCACCCAGCGCGCCTACGAGGCGTCGGGCGGAGACGTTCGTCAAGTCACCGCCACGGTGCTGGATGCCGCGCGCCGCGCGCTCACCCTGGGCGATCTGCGGGGCGGTCGCGAGGCGCTGCGCCAAGCCGTGGAGGCTGACATCCCCGATGGGGACTTGGTCTATGTGGCGCTGTGGCTGCAGCTCCTCGAGCGCCGGGTCAAAGCCACCAGTGACGGCAGCGTTGAAGCGGCCCTGCAGAGCGCTGGGGGCATCGACCGCTGGGGCAAGAAGCTGCGGGCGTGGGGCACCCAGCAGCTCGCCGATCAAGAGCTGCTCGGCGCGGCGAAAAACCGTGTGGAAAAAACCGAAGCTACGTTCTACGCCGCGCTCTCGCATCCAAGTGGGGATCTCACGGAGAGATTGAAGGCGGTGGCGAGCAGCGAGACCATCGAGCTGGTCGAGGTGATGATCGCTCGCGACTTGCTGAAGCGCGCGGATAGCTTCACCCCGCCCGACCTGCCGAAGGGCGTGACCATCCCCTGATCCAGCGGGAACACTCGTCATTCGCGCCACAATCGGGCGAACAAAAGTCGGACATACAAACCGACCTGAGCTAAGCCATCCGCCGGCGCTGGGTTCCTTTGAAGCCGACAGAACGAAGCGTTCGGTGTCACGAACGCGAAACCTGTCAGCAGTGATTCACGGAATGAATCCGGGCCCCTTGCGGATCCCAAGAGCGGGTTCCAGGTAGCGCAGAACGGTGGGTTGCGTCCGCAGCCCGCCGAGGGCGCCTCCGGCGCCTCCCCTCGTCTCTCGGAGAACACCGCAACCGCGCGCGAGCGCCACTTCGCGGCTTCCGGATCGGGAACCACGTTCCCAAGACTCCAAGACCTCCTAACCGTCCCAGCACGCTCTCGATTCCAGCCAGCGCGGGCCTGGAGCGGAGCGCAAGTGAGGCGCCTCTCCCCACTCGGTGCCTGAACGACGGAGCAAGCGGATCCCCATGTTCAAGAAAGTAGCTCTAACCATCGTCGCCTTGTTGGTCGTCGTGGGCGTGATTGGAGGCGCCAAAGGCGCCCAGATTGCGGCGCTGATCCAGAGCGGCAAGACCTTCGTGCCGCCCCCAGAGACGGTCACCGCGATCGAAGCCAAAGAAGAGACCTGGGAGGACAACCTGACGGCAGTCGGCACCGTGGTTGCGCTTCAAGGCATCACGGTGACAACGGAATCCCCTGGCGTCGTACGGGACATCCGCTTCGAGTCCGGTGAGATGGCGAAGAAGGGCGCGCTGCTCGTGCGCTTGGACACCAGCGTGGAAGCCGCTCAAGTCGCCCAGGCGGCGGCGCAGAGGAACCTCGCGAAGGTGAACCTCGAGCGCGCAGAGAAGCTTCAGAAAGCAGGCGTCGCCGCTCAGGCCGAGCTCGACAGCGCGAAAGCTCAGGCGAAGCAGACGAGCGCTCAGGTCGGGAACTACGGCGCCGTCTTGGCTCGCAAGATCATCAAGGCGCCCTTCACGGGTCGCCTCGGCATCCGCCAGGTCGACCTGGGTGAGTACGTGACCCCTGGCGCGCCCATCGTCACGCTCCAGGATCTAACGAGCGTGTACGTCGACTTCCGCCTGCCGCAGTCCCAGGTGGCGGTGCTCTCTCAAGCAGGCCTGAAGGTCCGTGTCAGCTCCGATGCTTTCCCCAAGGAAAAGTGGGAGGGCACTATCCACGCGGTGGATGCGGCAATCGACTCGGCCACCCGCAACGTGCGAGTTCGTGCCATCTTCAAGAACCCAGACGAGCGCCTGAAGGCCGGCATGTTCGTCAACGTTTCCGTGGTGCTGCCCACCAAGCAGAAGAACGTGGTCGTGCCAGCAACCTCCATCCAGTACGCGCCCTACGGCGACTCGGTGTTCCTGGTCGTCGACGCCAAGAACGAAGACGGGTCGCCGAAGGAGGGCAAGGAGGCCAAGCAAGCCTTCATCCGCCTGGGCGAGCGTCGTGGTGACTTCGTGGCCGTCGCTTCCGGGCTGGAGGCGAACCAGATGGTGGTCACCAGCGGTGGCTTCAAGCTGAAGAACGGCATGTCCATCGTCGTGGACAACACGCTTCAGCCTGACGCGAAGAAGAACCCGAGTCCTGAGGACAAGTAGCGTGAGCTCCTCCCCAGAAAAACCCTCGGCTCCCTCTCATCGCAAGGGCGCCGCCAAAGCAGAATCGGGCAGCAAATTCACCGATCTGTTCATCCGACGGCCAGTGATCGCCATCGTGGTGAACCTGGTGATCATCATCGCTGGCTTGCAGGCCATCAAGAGCCTCACCGTACGCCAGTACCCAAAGAGCGAAAACGCATCGATCACCGTCACGACGGTTTACGTCGGCGCCAACGCAGACCTGGTCAAAGGCTTCATCACCACGCCCCTCGAGCGCGCCATCGCGGCAGCGGACGGCATCGACTACATCGAGTCGACCAGCACTCAAGGTGTATCGACCATCACCGCGCGCCTCGAGCTGAACTACGACGCGAACAAAGCGCTCAGTGAAATCAGCTCGAAGGTGGACCAAGTCCGCGGCGATCTTCCGCCTGAAGCCCAAGTACCGATCATCAATATCGAGTCTGCAGACAGCCGCTTTGCGTCGGCATATCTCTCGTTCTCCTCGGAGTTCCTGAAACAGAACGAGATCACCGACTACCTGGTGCGGGAGGTCCAGCCGCGCCTGACCGCGGTGGAAGGCGTGCAGCGCGCGGACATCCTCGGCGCCCGTACCTTCGCGATGCGCGTCTGGCTGAAGCCAGACCGCATGGCGGCGTTCAACATCAGCCCGGCCCAGGTGCGCCAAGCGCTCGCCGCCAACAACTACCTGGCGCCGGTCGGCACCACGAAGGGCGCGCTGATCCAGGTCAACTTGTCCGCGAACACCGACGTGCAAGACGTCGAAGGCTTCAAGAAGCTGGTGATCCGGGAACAAGATGGCGCGCTGGTCCGGCTGGAAGACATCGCCAAAGTCGAGCTCGGCGCAGAGAACTACGACACCGAAGTACGCTTCTCCGGGAAGACCGCGGTGTTCATGGGCATTTGGGTGCTGCCCAACGCGAACTCGCTGGACGTGCTGAAGCGCGTGCGCGCCGAGCTGACGGACATCAAGAAGGATCTCCCGGAACAGATCGACGCCAGTATCGGCTTCGACGGCACGGAGTACATCCAGAGCGCCATCGACGACGTCGTGCGTACCCTCACGGAAACGCTCGTCCTGGTCATCGTGGTGATCTTCCTGTTCTTGGGATCGATCCGCTCGGTGCTCGTGCCCATCGTCGCGATACCCGTGTCGCTCATAGGCACGATATTCTTGATGCAGGTGTTCGGCTTCACGATCAACCTGCTGACGCTGCTCGCCATCGTGCTCTCCGTGGGTCTCGTCGTCGACGACGCCATCGTCGTGGTGGAGAACGTCGAACGAAACCTGCAGCTCGGAATGAAACCAGTTCAGGCGGCGAAGGAGGGCGCGCGGGAACTGGTCGGCCCAATCATCTCGATGACCATCACGCTGGCCGCGGTGTACGCGCCGATTGGCTTCCAGGGCGGTCTGACGGGTTCGCTGTTCAAGGAGTTCGCCTTCACGTTGGCGGGCGCCGTCACCATCTCCGGCATCGTCGCGCTCACGCTCTCTCCCGTGATGGCGTCGCGCTTGCTACGGGAAGGCGACGCGGAGAAGGGCCTCGCGAAGTACATCAACCGCGGCTTCGAGCGCATCAAGAACACTTACCTGAGGCTCTTGAGCACCACGCTCCGCGCGCGGCCCGCCGTGTACGTCGTTTGGATTGCCCTCGGCCTGATCTCGTTGGTCTTCTTCCAGATGAGCCCCAAGGAGCTCGCTCCGAAGGAGGACCAGGGCATCATCTTCTGCATCCTGGACACCCCGGCAAACAGCACGACTGAGTCGCTGATGCCCTCGGTGAACAAGGTCAACGAAGAGTTCCAGAAGTCGGAGGAGTTCGACTTCAGCTTCCAGATCACCTCGCCCGGTGGCGGCTTCAGCGGCATGCGCCTGAAGCCTTGGGACAAGCGCGAGCGCAACGTGTTCCAGATCCTTCCGGAGGTGCAGCAGCGCCTGAAGGGCGTGGCTGGTGTCAGTGTATTCGCGGTCACTCCCCCGGCGCTGCCCGGCGGCGGCCAATTCCCCGTGGAATTCGTGCTGACGTCGACGCAGGACACGGAACAGATCCTGGGCTTCGCCAAGGAGCTGCAACAGAAGGCCACCGAGAGCGGTATGTTCGCCTTCCCGCCGATCATCGATGTGAAGATCGACCAGCCCCAGAGCCAAATCGTCTTCGATCGCGATCGCGTTGCGGAGCTTGGACTCAACATGCAGCAGGTGGGCGCAGACATCGCGTCCGCGGTCGGTGGCAACTACGTCAATCGCTTCAGCATCGACGGTCGCAGCTACAAGGTCATTCCGCAGATCAAGCGCCAGGACCGCCTGAACCCCGATCAGCTGAAGGACATCTATGTCACGGGCCCGAAGGGCGAGCTGATCTCACTGGCGACCATCGCTACTCTGAAGAACTCGGTGGAGCCGCGCTCGCTCAACCGCTTCCAGCAGCTCAACGCGGTGAAGCTCTCCGGCGTTGCGATCCGTCCCCTGGATCAGGCGCTCGGCTTCCTCGAAGGGGAGTCCGCGAAGATCCTGCCCAAGGGCTACGTGCTGGAGTACACCGGGGAGTCGCGTCAGCTCCGCAAGGAAGCAGACGGCTTCTTGCCTGCGTTCAACCTCGCGGTGGTGCTCATCTTCTTGGTGCTGGCGGCGCAGTTCAACAGCTTCCGCGATCCACTCGTCATCCTCGGCGGCTCAGTGCCGTTGGCAATGTTCGGAGCGATGATCTTCACCTTCTTGAAGATGCCCGCGCCGGTGCCCTTCTGGACCGACGGCTGGACTACGACGCTGAACATCTACTCCCAAGTCGGCTTGGTGACGCTGGTCGGCTTGGTGTCGAAGAACGGCATCTTGATCGTGGAGTTTGCAAACCAGCTCCAGCGCGAGGGCAAGACCAAGCTCGAAGCGGTCCACGAAGCAGCGGGCACGCGCTTGCGTCCGATCTTGATGACCACCGTCGCGACGGTCGTCGGTCACTTCCCGCTGACCCTCGTCACCGGCCCTGGCGCCTCCGCCCGTAACTCCATCGGCCTCGTGCTGGTGAGCGGTATGGCCATCGGCACCTTGTTCACCTTGTTCGTCATCCCGTCGCTCTACGTGCTGATCGCCAAGGATCACTCGAAGGAAACCGCAGCCGAAGCCGAGGTGGACGAAGAGGGTGAGGGCGAGCCGGCCACCGCCTGACCCAGCAGGAAAGCAGCTGAATCGCGCCCCGCTTGCAGTCACCGCAGCGGGGCGTTTCAGCATTTCGCGCCCGGAGGCGCGCACAAGGAACCATTTCGCCGAAGCGATTTTAACCTTTGCCCCGCGCCGTGTGTCTGTCCCTCATGAGGTGGTCTTACGTCTTCGTTTTGGGGCTGTTCACGGTTGGCTGCGGGAGTGACTCGGGCGGGGGAGGCAGCGCTGGAAGTGGAGGAAGTGCCTCGGGTGGCAGCGGCGGCGTTGGAGGCGCAAGTGGCTCTGCTAGCACGGCTGGCACGGGCGGCAGCGCTGGCAGCGCCGGCGTCGGCGGCGGCGCTGGAAGTGGGGGCACCGCCCCATCGTTTATCGAAGCCTTGGAAGCTCGCGGCTTCACGGTGCAGACCGGCCGCTTCAGCTTGATCGACCTCAGCAACTGCTGTGAAGACGGCAAGAGCTGCTCCGGCAACAACCCGACGAGTCCCTACAGCACCTACTACGTGCCCCGCGCTCCAGGCCAAACCGTCGCCAATCCGAACGAGCTGCCCGACGGCACCTCGAGCACCTTCCGCCTGCGCGAAGACGAAGCGGTGATTTACGTCGGCAAGACGCCGCCCCCCGCCAAGTACTTCGGCTTCCGCAGCTACCTCTTCGACCGCTTCAACACCACAAGCAACCAGCGGGAGAACATCTTTGCGAGCCTGGGGCCAACGCTCAATCCGCTGACCATCGGCGTGGACACGAGCGGCGGCACCGGCAGCAGCCCAGCTCCGTTCGATCGCCCTACGTTGGTCATCACCACGGGGCACGCACAAACCGATAGGCTGATCCGCGAGTCGGCGCTTGCCGCAGGGATCTCCGAAAGCGCCCTCAACACCGATGTGCTCGACCCCGCAAAGGTGAAGTTTGGCTTGGAAGATCAAGCGGACAGCTTTGGCTTCCTGTTTCGCTACGCGATCCCCGAGGATCCGGCCAAGGGCCAAGCCTTCCTCGACAACCCCGGCGCGACCTTGCTGCGCGTAACCCCAGCGACTCCCCTCACCCCCGACCCCATCCCAGCGCCTGCGCGACCGACCCGCGGCTCTGGCACCAGCGAGAACAGCTACAGCGCCGCGCTCGATGCCCTCGAGCAAGCCATCCGCAACCAATACAGCGGCTACGACATCACCGCGATTCCCCTGGCCACCACGGGCGAGCCAGACCCCGACGCATGCATCGCAGGCACTCGGAGCTGCGCTGGCGACAACCCGGACGCGCTCTACCCAAGCAGCGGCCCGCTACGCTTCGAAGCCGCGCTGCAGCCCAACGCCAACACCTTCTACGTCGCGTTTGGCGTCAATCACGAAGCCTCCGGCAAGGTGCTGTACTCGAACTTGAGCGTATACGGCGTGGAGCACTTGGTGGGCGTGAAGTCCGTCGCCAGTCCGGAGATGCCCGGCAGCGCTCAAGACTACCTCCCGAACGACGCTCAGGCGAATGAGCTCTTCGCCTGGAAAATCGCGCGCAGCTGCGGGGGCGCCGCGCACTGCATGGAGGTGCCCACCGGTTGCCCCGGCGTGGACACCAACGCCTTCGCGACCATCACCTTCCGCGCCTACTTGGACCCAGTCACCAAGACCGGCCCCGCAGCGAACGAACTGCTGCCTGAGCGCATCCTCAAGATTTCGAATCCGTGAGGATCAAGCCCGCGCGGGTCGCGCGCTGACGGCACGCAGCACATCCATGTAGCCGGGCGGCTCGGCCACGTAGCCTCGCTCCCTCAGCAGCGCGTGCATCTGCTTCAAGCGATGGTACGGCACGCCCGGCATCAAGTGATGCTCCAGGTGATAGTTCACGCTGAGCGGCGCCACGGTGAGCCGCGCGAGCCACCCCGCGCGCGTCGTGCGCGTGTTCTTGAGCATATCCGGGCTCTGCTCGAGGCAGGCATGCTCAGCCAGCGAGCGAATGCGCAAGAACAAGCTGAACGTCGTCAAGTACGCCAGCACCCACACACCATAGATCCACGGCTCACCGCACAGCCAGAGCACCAGCGCCATCAACGCGTTCATCAGCCACACCCCCCAGGCGTGCTTGATGAGCGACCGCAGGTGCTCCCCCCAAGCGCGCTTCGGCAACCGGTGGGTGTCCGTGGCGACCGTCCACTTCAAGAGTCCCATATCCATGAGGAATAGCCCCAGGATGCGCTTGAGCCCCGTGATCCCCAGCAGGTCCCGCAAGAACTTGCGGTAGAGCCCCTTGCTCGTCGTCGGCAGGTTCGCCACCAAGGAGCGATCCACGTCGCGCTCGGTACCGGTGTAGCGATGGTGCTTGCCGTGATGCACGCGGTAACGCGCTTGGTCAGTCCACACCAGCTTGCCAGCGAACCAGTCAGACACGAAGCGGCTCAGCCCCTTGCTCGCAAACAGCGTCCCATGGGAGCCCTCGTGCATCAGGATGGCGCAGCCGAGCTGCCTGCCTCCAAGCACGATCAGAGCCAGGATCACGGTCAGGGGGTGAGGCCAAACGGCCAGGGCAACGAAGCTGCCAATAATCCCACTCCAAATCGACAACAGCGCGAACCAACCCCGCCAATCGGAGCGCCGCGTCAGCTCGCGAATTTCCTCACGGCTAAACAGCTCACTCACCTTGGTGGCGCCGCTCTGCGGTACCGCGCCAGCCGTCAGCGTAGTAGTTTCAGCCATCAAGCGGCACCTCCAAGCGCCGCCGCGCGGCCGGTGCTGCCCGTGCGCTCTTCCGCGGTGCGCGACAACGCACGCCAAATCCGCTGCCCCGCCTCGTCGAAGCGCACCACGCTAGCCACAAACTTCTGGCGCAGCTCACCATCGATCAGCTCCTCGGGCAGCAGCGGGTCAAACACCCACTGCCGAATCGCTCCATCCCCCAGCAAAAAAGATTGCCGCGCGGCAACTTGCGGCGTCAGTCGGTCTGCTCCTTCCAGCCACTGCTCGAGGCGCGTCCGCGTTTCTTCGTAGCCTCGTTCGATACGCTTCACGTCCCACAGCGCGGCGATGCGCGCTTCATCGCAATCAGCCAGTTCCGCCGCGCGAAACACCAAGGGCCGCGCCTCCAGGGACGCCTGCCCCGGCGAGAGCTGCAAGCGCTCCAAGCGTTCGCGCACCCGCTGGACACCACCGACCAGGTTATCCGGGCGCAGCCACAGATCACCTTCGAGCTGCCTGAAGCCGGTCAGCGTCAGCGCGCGCTCACGCCGATTGACCGCCGCGCGGTCGCCGCGCCCGAGGCCAGCACAGGCGGCCACCACATAGTTCCCGCGCCAGCGCTTGAGGGACTGCAGGCGCTCACGCCAGCCGGCGACTTCAGCCGCCAAGGCACTGCCCGCCGCCCCCAACCGGTACTCACCGCGCCCCACCGACTGCACCAAGGAGTCGGCCACCAAGCGAGCCAAGGTGACGCGCACGTTGTTGCTGGAGACGCCCATCAGCTCCCCAGCCGACACGATGCTACGCACCGGCAGCGCGTCTTCTTTCGCAGCCAACAGCAGGTTGAGGATGAGCCGCTTGGTGTTCACGCCGATATTACAGCATCCATGCCTAGACACTGCACGCTGTAATATTACGCTTGGCTCAGCAGAATGGCCTAGGGATGTAATGAACGCGGATCTACCGCATGGGAACGCCCTGGATTGACTTGGGTTTTCCCCCTGCGTATGCCTGCCGGATGCGTCACGCCTGGATCTGGATCTGCCTTCCGCTTGCCCTGGCCTGCAGCGAGTCCGGCGATGGAGGCGCCGCGGGCGCTGGCGGTCAGGCGAGCGGCGGCTCCGCAGGGCAAACCAGCGGCGGAACGGGCGGACAAACCAGCGGTGGCTCCGCTGGCAGCAGCATAGGGGGCGCAAGCGGCAGCGCGGGTACCGCTGGGCAGACTGCTGGCGGCGCCGCCGGTCTGGGCTCAGGCGGCAGCGCTGGCAACGCTGGAGCCGCAGGCACTGCAGGCAGCGCTGGCGCACAGAGCTGCACCCCCGTCAGCCTCGGCGCGCTGATCGTCGCCGATACGGAAATGGGCGGCTCTTCCCTCGCCTACGAGCTTCAAGGCCTGGACGCGACCCTGGACGACGTGATCTACGTCGAGTTCTTCGACGTCGCAGGCGCCCAGACAACCGGCAGCTTCGACTTGAGCCAGGCTCCGGACGACAACTACTCCACCTGCGCCCACTGCCTGCTCGGCTTCGAAGACGTGGGCGGTAGCTCCACGCCCTTCTACCCCGAGAGCGGCAGCCTGGAAGTGACTCAGGCAGACACGCAGTACGCAGGCGTTTCCGCTGGGAATTTCAACAAGGTGGTCTTGCGCGAGTCGACATTGACCAGCTCAGTCACAGCACCGGTGGCCGGCGGCAAGTGCTGGCTGCTCGAAGGCGCTTGGCAGAACCCCTGAGCCGAGCCGAGGCGCCCCCCTGGGCTGGTGGACTACTTGCGGTGCGGGATTTGACCGCCAAGGACGCCAAGAGCGCCAAGGGTTTGGGCTCGAGACTGGCGACCACTTGGGGACGTCGTTGAGTCATTTGACGGCATTTCGCGCGCGCCCCTCAAGATGCCGCGCGGCAATATTCGGCGACGCACGGCTCGTGATGGTACGAGATCCCCAATCTTGGCGTCCTTGGCGTCCTTGGCGGTTGTTCAAACTTGGAGGACCGCGTGTGTTGCTCACGGCATCGGCGGGTCTTCGCTGTGGGTGGTGCCTTCACCGGTGGTGATGAAGAGCAACGTCGCGCGCTGGGAGTCGACCTGACGGTACGTATGCCACGTGCCTCGCGGCACCACGACGTAGTCGCCAGGCTGCTCGAGGCGCAGCGTTTGGTCGCCACCCGGCAGACGCAGCACGAAGTCGCCGGCACCGGCGATGAGCATCACCACTTCTTCGCCGCTCGGGTGGATCTCCCAGTGGGGCCAGTCGCCGCTGCTCTCACCGAAGCTCATGAGGTAGGGCCCGGGTAGCGCAAGCTCTCCAGAGCTGAGCTGCGACCAGAACGCGGCGCTCACCTCGTGGGTTTGAACACCGCCGTTTGCATCCAGAGAGGCAAAGGTGCTGCTGGCGGAGAAGACTTTGGCGGCGGTCATCGACCGGACGCTGACGCTCGGAGCCTGAGAATGCAACCTCACCCCCGAAAAAACCGCTAGCAGGCCCAACGTGGCTTCCGATGCCGTGGATTTCGGGCTCTGAGGTGTGAAGTCGAGCGGTTGATTCCGCACGGCATTTAGCGAACGAAAGGCCGCTCGCTCGCGGGCCGCATGCGCTAGACTGTGCGCCGTGGGGATCTTCTACCTGGCGGCCCTGATTGTGGGCTTCGGTACCATCGCCTTGCAGCTTCTGATGGGCGGCGCTGGAGATGGTGACGCGGATGGCGGGGGCGGTGATGGCGGCGGGGACGCCGATGCGGACACCGAAGCGGAGCTCGACCACGGGGACTTGGGGCACGACGGCGAAGGTGGACACAGCCACGCGGACGGGGGCTTTCTGCCCATCTTCCTCTCGCTGCGCTTCTGGACCTTCAGCCTGTTGGCGTTCGGGCTGAGCGGCAGCCTGCTGCACTTCTTCAACTGGGCGAGCTCGACCACGGCGTTGATCGTTGCTCTCAGCCTGGGATTGCTCTCGGGCTTTGGGGTCTCCTGGGTGTTCAAGGCGCTCGGGCGTGCACAGACCACGAGCGGCGGCAGCGCGCGCGACGCCGTGGGTCAGGTGGGCAAGGTGCTCGTGCCATGCAGCAAGGGTGGGCGCGGCAAGGTGCGCATCGAGCTTCGAGGTCAAACGGTCGACTTCATGGTCACGACCGATGAAGAGGCCTTAGCCGCGGGCGACCTGGTGTTGGTCGAAGACGTGGACACCAGTGGGGGAAACACCGGGGGCGTCCTGCAGGTGTCACGCGCTCCCGCGGAGTACTTGCCGCCCAGCACCCGTCAGCGCAGTCGCGTGGAATAAAAGTTGTTTGCTCGCGGCTCCTGGGCGCGAAATACGCACTACCGAGGGGTTTTCGGCCTGCGTTTTTGCGCAACCGTGAGACCGAACGGGGGGATATCCTCTCACGCATGTTCAACACGGTAGGGGGAAGCGCACTCTGCGCGCCGCGGCTGCTCGGCGACATCACGCCGACTCCGTTTGGCGATCCGCAAGACGCGATTCAAGTGCTCGGTGTCGCGGTGGCCATCGTCGTCGCCTTCTTCATCGTCATCTGGTTCATCGGACGCCTGCTGGTGATCTGCAGGCCGAACGAAATCGTCGTGATCAGCGGTCGCCAGCACAAGCTGCAGGACGGCTCGAAGGTGGGCTACAAGGTGCTCCACGGCGGACGCGGCTTCGCGATCCCGATGCTCGAGGAAGTGAACCGCATGGATATGCGGCTGATCCCGGTGCAAGTCGAGGTGCAGAACGCGTACTCACGAGGCGGCATCCCACTGCGGGTGCACGCCATCGCCAACGTGAAGGTGAACAGCAACCCGAACTTCGTACGCAACGCCATCGAGCGCTCGCTCTCGATGACGCCCCATCAGATCGCGGGCATCGCCCAGCAGACGCTGGAAGGTGTGCTGCGTGAGGTCGTGGCGGAGCTCACCCCCGAAGAGGTGAACGAGGACCGCCTCAAGTTCGCGAACACGCTGATCCGCAACGCAACGGATGACTTCGACAAGCTCGGCCTCGAGCTCGACGTCTTGAAGATCCAAATGGTCAGCGACGACGCGAACTACCTGAACAGCTTGGGCCGTACGCGCATCGCCCAGATGATCCGCGACGCCCAGAACGCTGAAAACAAGGCCAACCAGGCCATCACGGAGGCCCAAGCCGCCGCACGGCGCCGCGCGGAAACAGCGCAAAAGCAAGCCGAGGCGCAAGTGCTGACCAAGCAGAACCAGCTGCGCGCAGAGCTCGCCCAGCTCGAGGCGCAGGCGAAGGGCGTCGAGAACGAGGCCGCCGTAGCCGCAGAGACCGCACGCTCGGAGGCAGAACAAGCGCTGCAGGCGCTGCGCGCCGATCTCGAGCGGCTGCGCCTGGAGTGCGACGTCTACTTGCCCGCTGAGGCCCAGCGCCTGGCTTCAGAGGCAGAAGCCCGCGGTCGCGCGGCGCCCGTGGTGGAGAGCGGCAAAGCCAGCGCCGAGGCGCTCGCGATGGTCGCCGCCGAGTGGCAAAAAGCCGGCGCTGACGGCCGCGACCTCTACGTATTGCAGCACTTGCGGCCCCTGGTAGAGGCGGCGGTGGCGCGCGTCACCCGCGCCAAGATTGGCGAGCTGGCAGTGGTCGATGGCGGCGACGGCTCGAGCTTCACCGGCGCCGTCGCGAGTTTCCCCGCGGCAGTATCCGAGGTGCTCAAGGAGACGGGCGCAGCGATCGGGGTCGACATCAACGACCTCTTGCGGGGCACCAAGAAGGCGCTGCCCGGAAAGGGAGGTGTATGATGGGGATCTTCGTCGCCATTGGCATCACCGGCTTCGTGGTGCTGTTCGCGCTCTACGTGACCGTCAAGCGCCTGCTCTGGGTCTCGACCCCGAACGAGGCGCTGATCTTCAGCGGCGCCCAGCGCGCCGTCGAGGGTCGCACCCTAGCGTACCGCTACGTGCGTGGTGGCCGCTCGCTGCGTAAGCCGCTGGTCGAGCGCGTAGACGTCATGGACCTCTCGATGTTCACCGTGATGGTCAACGTCAGCGGCGCCTTCAGCAAGGGCGGCATCCCGCTGACCATTCAGGGCGTCGCCAACGTGAAGCTGCCGGGTGAGGAGCCGTTGCTCTCGAACGCCGTCGAGCGCTTCATGGGGCGCACCCGGGACGAGATCTACTACGTCGCCAAGGAAACACTCGAAGGTAACCTGCGCGGCGTCTTGGCGAGTCTGACACCAGAAGAGGTGAACGAAGACAAGCAACGCTTCGCATCGATCCTCCTCGAGGAAGCCGAGCACGACATGAGCCGCATGGGCCTCGTGCTGGACACCTTGAAGATCCAGAACGTGACCGACGAGGTGAACTACCTCTCGAGCATCGGACGTATCCGCGGGGCAGCACTGAACCAGACGCAGGCCGTAGCAGAAGCGTCAGCGCGCGCCGATGCTTCGGTGCAACAGGCCACCAACTGGTGCGCCAGTGAGATCGCCAAGATCGACGCGGAGCTCCTGATCCAGCGGGAGGAGACCGCGAAGCGCATCGCCGATGCCACGAGTCGCCGCGAAGCGATGATCCAGGAGGCGCGGGGTGAGGTCTCGGCGCTGATCGCTCAGGTCACCGCGGAGATTGAGCGCCAGAAAGCGCGCGCATTGCAGGAAAAGCGCCGCCTCGACGCCGACGTGGTGCAGCCGGCGATCGCCAAGCAACGCGCAGCCGAAGAAGCG
Organism: Polyangiaceae bacterium; assembly: GCA_020633205.1. Taxonomy (NCBI): domain Bacteria; kingdom Pseudomonadati; phylum Myxococcota; order Polyangiales; family Polyangiaceae; species Polyangiaceae bacterium. The sequence goes on along the minus strand of JACKEB010000011.1, from coordinate 1,227,452 downwards.
GCGCGTGGCTCCGCGGCGGACACCCTGGAGCGCGGTCGCGCTGAAGCGGGCAGCCTCAAAGCGCTGATCGACTCGTACAAAACCGGCGGCGCCTCGGCGCGAGACGTGCTCGCGCTGCAGAACTTGGTGCCCATGCTGGCGCACATCTCTGGCGCCCATCACTCGCTGGCCATCAGCAAGCTCAGCGTGCTGCCAAGCGGGGACGCGTCAGGCAGCGACTTCGCGCGCAAGGCGATCGGCGCGACGGAGCAAATCAAAGCCGCGACCGGTGTCGACCTGGCGGGCGTCGCGAAGAAGTTCGGGGGCTGATCATCGCCATGATCGATGTGGTGGTCGTTGGGGGTGGACCCGCTGGGTCCACTTGCGCCGCGCGCTTTGCGCAGCTGGGGCACTCGGTGGTCTTGCTGGAGCAGGACCACTTCCCGCGCTTTCACATCGGTGAGTCGTTGCTCCCGGGCACCTTCAAGGTGTTCGACGCCATCGGCGTCACGCAGAGGATAGAGTCCCACGGCTTCCTACCAAAGCACGCGGCGGAGTTCGTCAGTGGAGACGGCAGCATCCGCCGACGCTACCCATTCGCAGGCGGGCTACTTGAGGGCCGCACCTCAGCATTCGAGGTGGACCGCGCCGATTTCGACCAGCTGCTGCTGGACCACGCAGAGGTGCAGGGTGTTTCCGTACGTCGCGACACCAAGGTACGCCGAGTGCACTTCAGCGCTGGCGGTGTGGAGGTGGAGACGAGCAGTGGCAAAGCCAGCGCGACAGTCACAGTTTCCTCAAGGATATTAATTGACGCGAGCGGACAAAGCACCCTCGTCGGCCGCGAGCGCGGTGTGCGTCAGCTGGATCCGGCGCTAAAGAACTTCGCTTTGTTCTCCCATTACACCGGCGCGGCTCGGGGGAGCGAGCAGGCAGAAGGCGACATCAGCATCGTGCTCTCCCCAAACGGATGGTGGTGGGTGATACCCCTGGCCGGCGACCGCACCAGCCTTGGTCTCGTGGCGCCGACCCAGAGCCTCGATGGCGCCCGGGCCGACGAAGCCTACTTCGAGCGGCAGCTGGCGGCTTCGAGTTACCTCCGCGAGCGCTTCGCCGATGCCGAACGCGTCACACCAGTGCGCGGCGCCGCAGACTACTCCTACGCCTGCAGCGAGCTGGTGGGCGAAGGCTGGATGCTGGTGGGCGACGCCGCGGCATTCATCGACCCGGTGTTCTCCACCGGCGTGCACTTGGCCGTACTGAGTGGTTTCCGCGCGGCAGAGGTTGCGAGCGCCGGGCTCAAGCGCAAGCCGAGCGGTGCTGTGCCCCACAGGCAGCTCGTCTCGTATCAGCGCTGGCTCGCGCCGCTCATCCAGCGCTACCGCGGCTTCGTGTCTGGGTTCTACACTCCGGAGTTCGTGGAGCTGATGCTCGCCCCAACGGAGAAGCTACAGCTCCGCCAGGCGGTCACGTCCATGCTCTCGGGGCTCACGGAGTCGAGCTTCAACGTCGCGTGGCGCCTCAAGGTGTTCGAGTCACTGGTGCGCCTCAACCGCTCGTTCAACCTGGCGCCTCGCTTGGAAGACCGCCGAGAGCACACGAGTCGCTGAGAGAGTCCGCGCGCTGTCTTCAACAGCGACTGCTCAACCGCGCCGCCGTGCTCAGGTGCACCACTCAGGTGCGCGGCTTGCGCCCCAGGAGCTTCGCGGCCAGGTGCTCGCCGAGCTGGTCAGCGAGCAGCTTCTCGACGACGGTTTCCTTCTCCGCTCGCTCTTCGTCCCCGGTGTACTGGAACTCGATGCCCATGCCGGCGGGGTTGCCCTTGGTCGCCTCCTCCGTTGGCACGACCCAAATCACCTTGCCCCTCAGCCTGAGGGCTTCGGGGAGGTTCGGCACGGTGAGCGCGAACACGAACTCGGTGTCGACCGCCAGGGGACGCTGAGTGCCAATGAACGTGCCGCCGCGCGAGATGTTCTTCGTGTAGTCAGCGAAGAAGGTATTCAGGCGCTTGTATTCGACCTTGAGCTCAATAGGGGCTCGTTTGTCGCGACGCCGTTCGTCGTCGTCAAGCTCGCTCATGCGTCGAGCAGCGTAGTTCTTGGTCCGGCGCACTGCAATCGCGATACGCACACACCCCAACCACGAGCGCCGATGGCGCTGACGCCCGCACCGCTCCGAGGCGTGGCACGTAGCTGGGACTCCGAGCTGTGACGGCTAGCTGGGGTTGCCGCATTCTCGGCGTGCTATGTCACGAGGCGTGCGGGACCCGTACGAGCTGCTCGGCGTGCGTCGCGACGCCACCCAAGAGGAAATCAAGGCGGCGTTCCGGCGTGCGGCCATCAAGCACCATCCGGACCGCAACCAGGGAGATCCGACAGCCCAGTCACGCTTTGCGGAAATCAACCGCGCCTATCAGATCCTCTCTGACCCGGGGCACCGCGCCAACTTCGACCGCTTTGGCACGGACCCCTTCGAACGTGGGGGTGTCGCAGCGAGCGGCATCGAAGACTTCGTCGATTTGTCCAACGTCGACGGCGTGATGGGGGACATCTTGAGTGCCTTCGGCATCAAGAACCCCGACCGCAAGAAGGTCGAGTATCGCCTCGAGATCAGCTTCGAAGAAGCCGCCCTCGGCAGCAGTCGGGAAGTGCGCTACGCGCGGTTGGATCACTGCAAGACTTGCGGCAGCAGCGGCGCCGCTCCCGGAACACCGCTGACCGCCTGCCGCAATTGCGGCGGACGAGGCAAGGTCCGCAGCTCCCAAGGCCTCCTGCCGATCCCGTTGGAGCGCCCGTGTCCCACGTGTTTTGGGCGAGGGAAAATGGCTCAAACCCCGTGCGTCAGCTGCCGCGGCAAAGGGCTCACCAAGCAAACGCGCACCCTCGAAGTGAATTTGCCTGCGGGAATCGAGCACGGCACCGCGCGCGTCGTCGAAGGCGAGGGCAACCGCATCAAACCAGGCGGGGGCTTCTCAGACCTGGAGATCCAGGTGGTGGTGCTACCGCACGAGCTGTTCGAGCGGGACGGCGACGACGTCCGTTGTCGGGTCCCGATCAGCTATGTGCAAGCTTCCCTCGGTGGGGAGATCACCGTACCGACGCTGGCGGGCAAAGCGAAGGTGCGAGTTCCTCCGACTACTCAGTCGGGAAGCGTGTTGCGCCTCCGGGGCCAGGGTATCAGCCATCGTCTGCGTGGCGGCAAAGGCGACCAACTGATTGAGGTCTTCGTGGAAGTGCCGTCAGAGCTCAGTCCCCGCGCGCGGGAGCTGTTGGTTGAGCTTGGGCAAGAGCTTGGCGAAGATCTGCAGCCCCAGCAGCGGAGCTTCATGGAGAAGCTGAAGGGCCTGTTCGGCTGAGGGCGCCTGGTTTTGGGGGAGAGGGTACGGCGTGAGCGAAATCCAACATATCCGCGCGGTAACATTTGACGCAGGCCAAACGTTGGTCGAGCTGGACACCTCGCTGCTCGCGTCGCGGGTCGAGGAGCAAGGCGCCCTCGTAAGCGTCGCGCGACTAGACGACAGCACGTCGGAGGCCTGGAGCGAGTACGCCGCTGCCCTCAGCGAGGGGCAAAGTGGCGAGCATGCTTGGAAGCGCTTCATGAGGCGTCTGCTCAGCGTGGCGGAGATCGCTCCTCACCCCCAAAAACGCGAAGGCGTGCAGCAACGGCCTAGCGGCGAGCTCGCTCAGGAGCTGACGGAGTGGCTGTGGCGAGAGCAACCCGTCAAGAACCTGTGGCGGCGCCCGGTGCGCGGCATGTTCGAGCTAGCTCGGGAGCTCCGAGAGCATCACATCCCCGTCGGCATCCTCAGTAATTCCGAAGGGAAATTAGCAGCGTTGATCGACGAACTGGGGCAGCTCGATGCGTTCGATACGGTCACGGACTCGGGGGTGGTGGGTTGCGAAAAGCCAGCCCCGGAGATCTTTCATCTGACCGCGAAGGCCCTCGGAGTCGCAGCGCAAGAACTGCTGCACATCGGGGACTCCTTCGAGGCGGATATTCGAGGGGCGCTGGGCGTCGGAGCCGAAGCCATCTGGTTCAACAGCGCCGGATTCGAGGCGCCTCCGCCGAGCGCCGCGGGTGGTTTCGAGCCGGTTCAAGAGGCCCCGGCGTCCGATCCTCGGATGCCAACCTCGGTGCCCAGCGTCCGTCGCGCGACCACGGCCTTCGAGCTGCGAGAGCACTTCTGCGAGCTGGGCCTGCTCTAACTTCCCACGTGACCGCGCCGGTTCTGGAACTACACTCGGGCGGCTCATGGAGAACGAAAAGATTGGCTTCCTCGGCGCGGGCAATATGTCCAGCGCTCTCATCCGCGGCATCCTGGCGTCTGGGATGGTGCAGCCGACCCAGGTGCGGGCCAGCGACATCAGCGATGAGCGCCTAGAGCGCCTGCGCAAGCAGCACGGCATCGAGACCACCAAGAGCAACCTCGACCTCGTGCACTGGGCGACCATCCTGGTGTTCTCCGTGAAGCCTCAGGTGATCGACCGCGTGGTGAAGGAGACTGCGGACGCCTTTGGTCCAGGGACGATGGCGGTCTCGATTGCCGCTGGCGTGCCTATCGAAGCCTTCGAGCGCCGCTTGCCCGCAGGCACCCGTGTGGTGCGGGCGATGCCCAACACCGCCGCGATTGCACTGGCAGGTGCGACGGCGATCGCCCCCGGCACTCATGCGACGGATCACGACATGGGCCTCGCGAAGCAGCTGTTCGATGCAGTCGGTCGCACCGTGGTGCTCGACGAGTCCCTGATCGACGCGGTGACTGGGCTTTCTGGAAGCGGGCCGGCTTACGTGATGTTGATGATCGAAGCCCTCGCCGACGGCGGCGTGAAGGTGGGCTTGCACCGCGAAACTGCACTGCTGCTCGCGGCTCAAACCGTGTACGGCTCCGCCAAGCTCCAGCTGGACACCGGGGAACATCCGGGTCGCTTGAAGGACATGGTCACAAGCCCTGGCGGCACCGCGATCGCGGGGCTCCACACGCTGGAGACCGGCGGTTTGCGACGCACGCTGATCGACGCCGTCGACGCGGCCACCCACCGCGCCCAAGAGCTCGGCGAGGCGATGGCGAAGAAGCTCAACGACGGCTGAATCGTCGCGGGTTCGCCGTCGACAGCGCTCAGGCGAAAACAGAACTGAAGGCGAAGCCGCGCGGATCTACTTGGTCGATTCTGGTTCGCTCCAAGCTTGCGGCGCTGGCTGGCCTGGTGAAGGCTGGAAGGGATCATGTCGACTCCCCTCACCGCGGCCGCGCGGCCCTCTTTGCTTCTCCTCCTGGGCTTGCTGAGCTTTGGCGCTGGCTGCCACGTGCGCGGTGCCAACGCGCCGGACCCTATCGCTGACCTGGAGCGCGACCCGGCGGGAGTGGTGCGTCGCGTGGCGGAGCTACGCGGACTGCCAGAGAAGCGCCCAACGCAGCTCATCTTTCAAGATGAGCAGGCGTTCATTCGGGATCTGGAGTCCGGTGGCGCCGCTCGGCCGACGGCGAGTGACTACCGCAGCGTGTACTCGGCGTTCGGCTTCGACCTGCCATCAGAAGCAAAAGGCACGTCTCCCCGTCAGGTGATGCACGAGCAGGTGATCGCCTTCTACGACCCAGACACCCACAGCGTTCACGTACGCAGAAACGCCGGCACGCTGAAGCAAACGGCGGAGGACGTGAAGGGCATCGTCGCCCATGAGCTGGGGCACTCGCTTCAACATCAGTACTTCCCGATTCCGCCCGTGGAAGACATGACCGATCTCGACCAGCGCCTGGCGTCGATGGCGCTGATCGAAGGCGACGCCATGCTCACCATGGTCGCTTACCTCGCGGATCTGGGTCATATCAACCTGAACCGCGCCCTCGTCGAGTCGGGGAAGGCAGTAAACCGCAGGGATACGGAGCGGGCCGCAGAGGGAACCGCCGACTCGGTCGCATTGATGCGTTCCCCGGGTCTCATGCGCGAGCGCCTGATCTTCCCCTACACTCAGGGCCTCACATTCCTCACCGCGGTGCATCGCAGCGGCGGCTTCCAGCTTGTGAACCAGGTCTATTCAGCGCCGCCGAGCACCACTGAGCAGGTGCTGCACCCGGAGAAGTACCTGGCTGGAGAGCAAGCGGTGCCTGTCGCTTTCCCTGGGGTACCGCAGGGCTGGCAGCTCGGGCTCAAGGGCCGCATGGGAGAGCTACAAACCCGCGTCATCCTGGAAAACTGCATGGACAAGGCCATCGCGACCCGCGCTGCTACGGGTTGGGGCGGAGACCAGTTCATGCTGATCGAGAAGCAAGGCCTCGCGCTGGTCTGGCTGAGCGTGTGGGACACACCCCAAGACGCCGAAGAGTTCGAGCTCGCCGCGCGCTCCCTGGCTCAGTGCTGGGCGACCAAGCCGGGCGCTGCGCTGACCTCCGGTGTGGGGAGCGGAGAGCTCGTGCGGCGCAACGGCAATAGCGTCGCCATGATTCGCGGCATGAGCCCCGCGGAGCGCGAAGAGCTCGCCACGGCAAGCCTCGAGCTAGCGTTCAATGCGCCAGCTGCCACTCCCCCGCTGGGCGCCGTTGCCCTTCGACCTATCCCCACGGAACCAAAGGTGCACGCGCCCTACGTCTCCGAAAACGTGTACGTCAACCCACGCCTGGGGATCAGCCTGCCGTTGCCCCCTGGGTACACCTACAAGCTCGAAGAGGACGAGCTGTCCCTCGACGCCCAGAGCGGCGTGGGCTCCATGCACGTCGGCCTGAGCGAGTGGGCGGTGACGCAAGAGAGCCTCGCGCACCTCTACAGTGAGTTCGAGTCCACCCTGAGCCGAGAGCTTGGCAACGGGGTGAAGCTCAGTGTCGAGCAAAACGCCGAGTACCCAACGACCCTCGGTCGTGGGGTGACACGCACTTGGCTAGTGCGCGGCACCCCGGTGCGCATCCGCCTGATCGTGCTCCCTGTGTGCAACTCCAGCGGCGCGATCATCCTGAGCAATGTGTGGTCAGAAAAAAACGCCCTCGACATGGCGACCTGGTGGGTCGGCGGCTTGCGGCGTATCTCTGCGGATACGCCACCCGTGTGCAGCTATTTGAATCCGTGAGTCACACGGGGACCGCTGAAAGGCTGCGCCATGGGCGACCTTCTCCGCGCTCAACTAAAGGCTAGCTTCCGCCGACGGGCGATGAACCACAGCGCTACCAAAGCTCCCAGAGGCCAGAGCGGCGCGCGGTTCCCGGACCGGCCCATGCTGCAGCCTGAGTCGGAGCTCGAAGAGGCGTGGTTCTCCGCAGTCTCGCAGCGACGCTCGGAATTGCATCGCGCCCCGTCGGAGCAGTCCGCGGAGCTGTTGCAAGTGGTCAGGCACGTGTTCGCGCGGCAGCGGAAGGGTACGCAGCTGACTTGGTTTCCGTTCTCGTCGATCCGCTCGATCTCCGAAGAGCACTGCAGTGTTCCGGGCACGATACAGCTGCAACTCGCATCCCCGGAGCACGCTGACTCGGGCGCGCAGGCGTTCGCAGCCGTTGGATCAGCTGGACACTCTTCGTCTGGGTCGAGACCTGCCTGAATCGGCTCGCACACCCCATCCTCACCGTAGCCCTTCTTCGCGGCGCTGCATGCCTCGCAGGTACCAGCGCACGGCAGATCACAACATACTCCGTCCACGCAGTTGCCAGTCGTACACTCGATGCCGTCGAAGCACGTGCCGTTCGTTTCCGTATGGATTACTGACCACGAGGCCACGAAGCCGGACTGGTCGTTGGACGTCTCCAGATCGGGAGCTCCAATCACCAGCCGGTCGTTCCTCAAGTCCTGGACAGCTCCGAATCGCGCGGTGTTCGACCCAAGCCCTGCTTCCGGGACCAATCGCTCGAGGAGCTGCCAGGTATTCCCAACACGATGATAGGTGGACACCGATCCCCGCTGGTCACCCCCCGATTGACCCGGATCCGCCAACTCGCCCACGCCCAAGAGCTCACCGTCGAACGCAATCGACTGCCCAAAGCCACCTCGGGGCTTTGGGGTCATGGAGCCCAAACGCTCGACGAAGGCCCAGCTCGTCCCAGAGCGCTCGAAGACGTACACGGCACCAGCCTGGCTTGCGAACGCGCTGTCGAATCGACTGACTATGAATAGGGCGTCATCGGACATCGCAACCGCGTATCCGAACTGCGAATCGGACTGAGGAGACGGAGCGAAGAGCGTCTGCTGGAGCGTCCAGGTTCCGTTCGCTAGGGCGAACACGTGTACTGCGCCCGCCGTCTTGGTCCCACTCTCGTCTTCCTCGGGTGCCCCCACAGCGAGATAGTTGTCACTCAACGCCAACGTTCTGCCAAAGCGTGAACCCACGCTCGCACCGGGCCCAAGCGACTGGCTGAACGTCCAGCCGTTGCCACCACGGCCGTACATATGAACCGCCCCGGGCTCAGCGCCGAGCGGTCCCTCGAGGTAGTCTCCTACCGCCATCCACGAATTCCGCGCAGCAATTGCTGCGCCAAAGCGCTGGCGCTCGGTGCTCGGACTGTTGATGCGTTGGACCTGGCTGCCTGACTGGAGATCGAAGACGAGGACGGCGCCGTCTGCTTGCCCCGTGCCTACCAGCGCCTCAGGCATTGACTCGTCGTGAACAGACACTGCGGGGCTGAGCCAGCGGGTCGTCGCAACATCCGTGGGCAGGAGTAAGCTCGGAGGCGACCAACCGGTGCTCGTACTGCGCGACGCGAGGACCTGTACGCTGTCACTCAAAACGACGTAGCGTGCGGCGACCAGCCAGTCTCCAGTCGTCGCTACTCCCAGTCCAAACCGATCGCCTAACGAAGCGTCTTCAGGCTGCACCGCTTCGAGGGGTGAAAGATTGATCTCGACGGGAAGGGCGCGTTTCCCGACGGGCTCCGGCGCTGAAGGCTCGCAGCTGCTGAGGGAGCTAACCGCCGCCAGCAGTAGGAAGGCAAGAGCTGAAGTTGCTACGCGAGACATCAACTTTCGTTGTGTCTGCTCTCCCCCCAAACAATCAAGCCCTCGCGTTGCCCCGCACGCAGTTCTTTGGACTCTCACATTTCCCGGCGCAAATTCCCGCACGAATGCTTCAACCGTCGGAGGACACCGCCGACTGTCGGCGACACTCGATCACGCTCGTGGGTTCAAGAGCTCACACCAACTCCGCTGGGTTTTGTTCGAGAACCCAAGCGGGGTCGAAGGCGGTTCGTGGTGGCACATGGGTTGCTCAAGCGCAGGGGCGAGCCAACCGCGGTTTCACGCCGAGGCTCAGGCTTGGATTTGTGTAGGCTCAGAGTTCGCCGGCGAACGCGCGCCGGAATTCATTGGGTTTCAACCCGACCTGCACGTTGCCCCAAAAGAGGACCCATGAACAGTTCACGCTTCTCAAACGGCGGCGCGACCCGCCGCTCCATTTCCGCCCGTTTCGTTCCGACGGCCATACTCGGGGGTCTACTGGCGGCATCGCTTTGCACGGTCGGCTGTGGTTCGAAAGACGAGGATTCTCCGGAAGAAACTGGCGGCACCGGAGCCTCCGGTGGTTCCGCAGGGAATAGCCAGGGCGGCACTGGCGCTAGCGCAGGAATGGGCGGCTCGGCTGGTGTCGGTGGCTCAGTGGGCGGAACCGGCGGATCGACGGCGGGAACTGGAGGCACGGCGGGTGGTAGTGGCGGCGCAGCAGGCAGCGCCGGCGATGGAGGTGCGGCAGGCAACGCCGGTACGGGCGGCTCGACGGGCGGCACCGGTGGCACCACCAGCGTCGACCTGGTCGACGTCACGATTCAGGCTGACGTTCTGCTCGGTAACAACTACGGCATTCAACTGGATCCCCTCTACCGCTCGACGTTCTCCGCCGGCTCGCAGATGGCACGCCTCAAGCTCTTTGCGCGGTTCTGCACGGACGCGGCGTGCGACAATCCAGTGGCTGTCGTCCCCATGAACGTGCCCGGTGCCGACGCGACGACGGGGCGCTACGTATTCAGTACCGCGAGCACGAGCGGCGGAGGCTTCGCGAAGACCGTTACGATTCCTCAGGCACCGGTAGGTACTTTCTACCTGCAAATCGTGGGAGACAGCGAGGCGAGCGAGAACTGGGGCAAAGGCACGTGTTCCGGAGTCAACGACTGTCCAGGCGATGCGGACGTGCTCCAAATGGACGGCTTCCAGATCAACACCACTGGCGTCGGCTCCGGCGACAACCCGAGCCCATACGCGCAGCAGATCACGATCTCCGGCGCTGGTCAGAACCAGACGCTCTCAGGAACCCAATACCTCGGACACATCCGGATGAGTGGCGACGAACTCTGGACGCCAGCGCCAGCTGACACCGGGACGCTGGTCGTCGCGATGAGCAACGCGGCGGATGACGCGCGAAACTTCATCGGCTTGATCGATCTGAGCGACGCCAGCGCCACGCCCGGCGGCACTGGCTCGGGCTCCTACAACCTGCAGAAGAACGGCAGCCCTTTCCCTGGGGATGTTTGTGCACTGATTCCTGGAGGCGGCTCACTCTACGCCGTGGCGGTGGACAACTCAGGCGCAAACATCTTCGAGCTCAGCGCGACCACCGGGCTGCAGGTAAGCGACAGCCCAATCGCCACCATCCCTCCGACAGACCCGAACAACGCCGACACCTACCCCTGGCCATGTCGCGGCGTCTACGCCGAGAAGGGCGGCAAGAAGCATCTCTATCTGGTCCAGTTCAAGGGCGCTGGTGCACTCGACACGTCCCTTCCTCATCCGTTCTACCACGTCAATATCAGCGACAAGAGCGCAACGACACCTCTCGACGCCTACAGCAACTGGGCGTGGCGCGACATCGCTGTCGACTCAAGCGCTTCGAAGCTGATCGCGGTGGACATGAACTGGTCGAAAGACGCACAGAACAACGGCGTAGCTTTCAACCGCTTGGTCCCGATCCCGCTGAACGCCGACGGCACTCCGGGCTCCGTTGGCACGGTGGTGACCACTGACGTCAAGAGCGACAACCAGTGTGGTTCGACGAACCATTGGCCCAGCGGGCTAACCATGCATGCGGTCGGCGGCTCCGAGCGGCTCTTGGTCGGGCACGACGCGGGCGTGGCGGTGTTTGACCCGAGTAATCTCTCGAAGGCTCAAGACCTCAACCTCTTGACGTTCGGCAACCTGTTCAGTCAAGTGGCCGCATCTCCCGACGGAAACACGCTGTACGCCCTTCCCCAGTGCAAGGCCGACAACGCTCAACACGACTGGACGTTGCCCTACGGCGCGAGCACCGAACGGGCGGACAAGAATCTCGTCGCAGTGTTGGACCCGAGTGGGGGCAGCCTGGCGGTGAAGACGACCAACATCGACGTCAACGGCGACGGCACTCACGACGACGGTATCGACCTCGACTACTACCGGATCAAGAATTACATCCGTAGCTTCAGCACGACGATGTCGATTCCCCCCGTCGTTTACACCGGCCCTCGGATCGCAGTTGGCAACTCGATGCTCTTCGTTCGAGGCACGGGCATTCAAGGAAATGGCGGCTCGAGTATTTCCTCGTCTGGTCTCGGGCAGGTGCAAGACGTCGGCTTCTTCAACCTCAGCACGGGTGACGGGGTGGTGTTCGATCAGTACATGCCGTTCTTCGACGGTCTGAGTTCGAACGCGGGCAAGGGTCCTGGGATCTGGGGTTACGACGTTCGCCCGGGTCAGGAGAGCTCCGTGGGCGCGCTGTACTACATCCCCTAGTCCGTTCGCTCCAAGGGTAGCCCGCGCGCCTGCGCGGGCTACGACGCGTTCAAGCGAAGTCACAAGCCTGAGTTCCGAGGAGCCGCTATGCTCCTCGAACTGGAATGCAATCCGGAGAACTCGTTGCCGGACGCTACGAGATCATCGACCTCATCGGCGCGGGCGGGATGGGCGCGGTGTACTCCGCGCGTCATACACTCAGCCAGCGCGAGGTGGCGCTCAAGGTGATCCATCCAGCTGCTTCGGAGCGACCTGCTGCTGCAGCACGCTTCCAGCGCGAGGTCAGCGCTGCAGCCAAGGTGGGTCACCCCGGGCTGGTTCAGGTCCTCGATGCTGGCAGAGACGAGGAACGCAAAGTGTTGTTCTTGGTCATGGAGCTCCTGGAGGGCGAAACGCTGAAGGATTGGCTCAGCGCCCACAGAGCACCCTCTTCCATAGCGAGCGCCACGCCCTTTCTTGAGCTGTTCGCGGAGCTCCTCGAACCCGTTGGTGCGCTTCACAGCGCGGGGTTCGTGCATCGCGACTTGAAACCGGAGAACGTTTTCATCACCCAGCTTCCCCGGGGCAACGGGCGGGTGAAGGTGCTCGACTTTGGTCTGACTCGAGAGGTTGGCACTGCCTCGGATACGCGGACCGGCACGGCACTCGGGACGCCGCACTACATGGCGCCGGAACAGTCGATGAGCGCAAAGGATGCGACGCCCGCCGCCGATGTTTGGGCGCTTGGCGTGATGTTGTACGAGGGCGTGACCGGCCAAAGGCCCTTCAGTGGGGAGACGCCGAACGCAGTCCTGGTGGCGGCGTGCACCACAGCTCACACGCCGGTCGAGAACCGATGTCCTTGGTTGCCGGAACCGCTGGTCAGGTTGATCAACACTTGTCTTAGCAAGCGACCCGAGGAACGCCTAAAGAGCGCGGGTGAAATGCTAGCCAGGCTGCGGGACGCTCTGGGCACGAGCCCCAACGTCTCGTCCAGCGTGGACGTCCGCATTTTGAATCCGCAGGGCAATATCGCCCTGCTCAGCACGCTGGATTCGGACTCCGCCAGCGCAGACTCAGCGTCCCCTCAAGTCTTGGAATTGGACAACACCCTCCTCGCAGATACTCTGGAGGAAACGGCGCCAACTTCTGAGGGCCGGTCTGCAAACCGCTCGCTGACTTTCGAGCGTCCCAATCGCGGTGCGCGCTTCGTAGCCGCAGCAGTCGCTCTGGGCGTCATCGCCTCAGTGACTTGGTTCGCGTTTCCAAGAGACACTGCCCCGACTGAGCAAAGCACCAGTTTGGCGTTCACAAGCGATCCACCGGCGGAATCAGAGCCGGCGAACCCTGCTGCTGAGCCAGTTCGGAGCTCCAGCGCGCTTCCGTCTAGCGAAGCGCCACCGGAAGCCAGCGCTGGCACCCCAAGCACCGCGGCCCCTCAAACTACGACGCCGAGCACCGCAGGGCGCCTAGCCGGCGGCAAACCCACTGGGACGAAACCCAAAGGCTCCTCCACTCTCGCAGAGCCAAAGCCCCGATCAAGCAGCCCGACCGCCCCTCAGCCCAAGCCAGACGACGACCCTGGATTCATGCAGCAGTGGAAGTAGCTCCGCGCCTCAGTCCAAGAGGCCCAGCGCCCGGAGCCGGAGCCGGAGCGCTCTCTCCGAGATCTCTAGCTGCGCGGCCAGGCTTGTTTGGTTCCCCTGATGTTCCTCTAGCCCCTTGCGCAGCTCCTGCTCCGTGAGATCCGTCGCCTTCCGCACGGAATTAGATCGCTCCATGAGTCCGTAGAGCGTGCTCCGAGGGACCCCTAGCGCGGCGGCGGTTGGACCGACCGAGAACTGGTGTGCGCGAAGCGCCGCCACCAGCTCATCGTCAGCAATCTCCTTCGCCTCCGTCCGCTCTGCGCGCGGCAAAGGCGTGACCGGTAGCGCTAGCAGTGCTTGCAACGTTGCATCCGCCGAGTAAACGGCGCTGCCGCGGTTCGAAACGCATAGCTGACGAACCACGTTCCCCAACTCACGCACGTTCCCCGACCAATGGTGCCTGAGCAGGTCTCGCATCAGCTGCGGTGGGAACCAAGGACTCGCCCGGGGCTCCCAGCGCCCCAAACGGTCCGACTCCCCGACCCGCACCAGCTCCTGACGCAGAAAATCCAGGGCAAGCTCAGGGATGTCCTCACTACGCGTCCTGAGCGAAGGCACCGAGATCACGAACCCTGCGAGCCGATGATACAGCGCCGCACGGAAATGACCTAGCTCGACCAGTCGTCCGAGATCCGCATCGGTGGCTGAGAGTAGTCGCACGTCAGCGGCGCGCTCGGCGCTACCACCGAGCGGCGTGAAGACCCCATTCTCAAGCACCCGCAGGAGCATGGCCTGCACGTCGAAGCTCAACTCGCCTATCTCATCCAGGAACAGCGTGCCGGTGTGAGCGCGCTCGAAGAGTCCGCTTCGCGCCTGCAGTGCACCAGTGAATGCGCCGCGCACGTGCCCGAAGAGCTCGGAGGCAGCCGTATCACGGGTGCTGAGCGCCATGTTGAAAGAGACGCAAGGTGCATCTGCGCGAGTGCTTGCACTGTGGATGCCTTGCGCCACACGCTCCTTGCCAACCCCCGTTTCCCCGCGAATCAGCACGGGAACCTGTAGGTCCGCCACGCGACCTATCGCCCAACGCAGCTCGTTCAGAGGCGTGCTGCCACCTGTGAGACCAAGGTCCGGCCCGCGGTATTCACGCTGGATTCCGATGCGAAGCCGCACACGCCGCCCCAGCTGCAGTTCGAAGCCGTGCGCGCGCAGTTCCTCGAAGGAGGCGCTTGCGCTCTCCAGGGGTTCGCCGTCAGCGTGCGCAGCTAGTCCAGCTGATGCGTTGATGCGAATTCCGTCGGTTCCAGTTGTCACCAAGACAGGACTGCGACTGACATGGGGTTCGGCGAGTGGCGCCCCGCTTACAATATTTCCGCGCCGGAAAATAGGCAGTGTACGAGAGAGTTCAAAGCGCTGGTTGGGACTCAGCCCGCCGAGTCGAGCGACCTCGCCCCAGCGCCGAACATCCGTATGATAGAGGATCCGGACGTAAAGCGTCTCGACGCTTGAGGACACGGAGGTACGAGACTCGAACTCGTTGCTCTTCAGCGTTTCGAGATCACCTCCAAGCTCCGACAACGTGTCGGGCCCGGGTTGCCCAGAGAAACGCTCGCTGGAGGCCATGGTTGTGCTGTTTCAGAGCGCCTAACTCGCGTCAAGTCGAGCGCCTTCCTAAAGCTGGCAGCCGCAGCATGGGATCGGTATGGAGTGTAAGATGATCCGAGGGGCGGGCGCGATTTGGCTTGTGGGGGCGCTGTTTTGCTCCACGACCGCATTGGCCCAGGCACGTGACCCGTCGGATTCCGAGACAGCGCCAGCGTCGACGCTACCCGAACGAGAGGCGCAAGCGAAGGCGCTGTTCGAACAAGGCAATCGGTTGCGAGCCGCCGGAGACTGCGAGCGAGCGGCGGGCTACTTCGAAGCCTCGCGCGCGCTGCTGCCCACGGCACCGAACACGTTGAACGCGGCCTATTGCTACTACGAACTCGGACAGCTCGACGAGGCGCTGACGCTCTACGAAGAGCTCCTAACGGATCACGCGGAAGGCCTGGACGCCACCACGCGTTCGAAGCTCGAGCGCCGCATCGCCGCCATCGTACCCAAGGTCGCTCGACTCTCCATCCATACACCCCAATCAGCCAGCCTCGTGATCGACGGTCGCAGCCGGGCGGAGCTGCCCGCCGGGCGTCCCATCGTGTTGCTGCCAGGCAAGCATGAGATCCGCGTAATCAAAACCGGCTTCAAGCAAGCGGTACGCGAGGTAGAGCTACGCGCAGGAGAGCGCCACGCGCTGTCCATTGAACTCCGACCACTGACCCACCGCGGCGTGCTCCGCATACCAACCTCCGCCGCCCCCAGCGATGAGGGGATCGTTTGGCTCGACGGGGCGAAGGTGGGGACACTCCCCTTCGAGGCTGCGCTCGCCCCTGGAGCGCATTGGATAGCCGTCGAGGTAGGAGACCGCGGAACTGGCCCTCAACGTATTGTCGTCGTGGAAGGCCAAGTCAGTCTTCTCGAACCGGCGCTGCGGCCATTGAGCGGCGCGGTTCGGATCCATGCGGCGCCGCCAGACGCGCGCCTCGCGCTCGATGGCATCCCGCTCCAAGGCTCATCGTTTGCCGGCCGCATTACCGCAGGGCAACACTTGCTACAGGTCAGCGCTCAGGGGTATGCCACTCAGCGGCTGGAGTTCTTCATCGAGCGTGGCCAAGCCCGGGTGGTCACTCTGGAGCTAAAGGTCGACCCAACACATCCACGCTGGAGGGCTGCTGAAACGAGCCGGTTGACCGTCGGTGTGCACGCCCATGCTCTACTTGGCAGCGGACTCGGTTCTGGACCCGAAACGTGCACGGGGTGCTCGGGCCCGAACGGCGCGACCGGCGTCTGGCTCGGTGGACGAATCGACTACCGACTGCCAAGTCACATCCAAGCCTCGGCGATCCTGGGCTACGGACGCTTGACGACTGAAAGCAGCCGAAGCTTCGTGCAGGACGCTCAGACCGCGGACGAGGCGACGTTCGACCTTCACGACGAGACGACTGTCAGTGGGCCTTGGTTGGCCTTGGGCCTTGGATACACGTTCGAGGTCTCACCTTGGGAGTTCAGCGGAGCACTTCACGCCGGAGTACTTTTCGCCAACGTCGATCTCCAAACCACCGGTAGCGTCAGTCGCGGCGACGACCAGGCGCGCGTCGCGGTTGAGGGCGCAGACCCGCAACGAGCCGCACTGGCATTCGTGTATCCCGAGTTGGAGGTCGCGTACCAGTTCGGCGACTTCCGTGTGGGGCTCGGCGTGGGCCTCCTGATTTCTCCCATCGGGGGCCCGAAGAATGGTCGTGGAGAGGTGGCTCCAGTTCCCGACGGCAATACGAGCTGCAGCCAGACACCAGCGCCCGTCGCCTGCGCACGAAGCTCGAGCGCTACGAGGGACGAACGCAGCGTGGGACGCTTCGTATTGGTCAGCCCGGGACTCAGTCTCGGCTGGCGATTCTGATCGCGCCTCTTCAGCCCCTCAAGCTGGGAAGAAGCGGGCGCGGTGTCCTGGCCGCGCCCCGGCAAGAGCCCCCTCGGTCAGAGGCTCCCGGTGGTCTAGCTCACTCCGTCCACTCGATGGTGGTCTCGGGCATGGTGCGGTAGCGCTTGTCGATTTCGTCGACGAGCTCCATCCACCAGCTCTCGATCTTCGGCCCCTTCTCACGCACGCTGTCCGTGAAGAAAGTGCCGCGGATGCACTCGGACTCCTCACCGGCCGCGTTCGAGCGGCAGCGGCCGTCTACGTACACCAAGATCGCCTCCGGCAAACGCGAGGCAGAGGAATCGACCGGGCTGTTCATCCAGTTCCGCAAGAAAACGATCGCCGCCTTCAAGTCTTCAGGCGTCTGCCCGTAGCCGTGGAGCATGTAGATGACGGGGTAGCGCTTCTGCTGCGCTTTGGCGTTCGAGTAACCGGGCGGGAAGTTCACGCTGACCGGGCCCGAGCGACCGCGGGAGTCCGTGAAGGTGAAGTCGCAACCGCCGCGAACCTCGCAGATGTCCGCGCCTTCGACCGGATCGATCTCCGCAGCCTCGGATAGCCCACGAGGCGCGTCCGGCCAGTGAGATCCGATGTAGTAGAGGGCCGACTGCAAGCGACGCACGATTTGGTCTGCAGTGCCTACGTGCTGCCCGCTGCCGCTGTTGAAGTCTGCGTCCGTCGGCTCGGTAGAGCCGTAGCGCATCATCACGCCACCTGGCAGCTCCGCCCACTCCGTATGCCCTGCGGAAAAGAGGTTCTCGTCTCCCAGGGTCTGCCCCGGCAACTTGTCGAAGCCGGTGTAGTAGTGAACGATGCGACCACGTCCTGCCCAGCTGCCCATCATGGCCTGGGCCGAGACGGAGAAGTTGAAGAGGTCGCGGGTTCCGCCATCGGTCCACAGGTCCATGCGGGCGAGCGCGGCGTCGTCGAAGGCTTCCTTCTGCGTGCCCAGCGGGTCCTGGGTAATTACCGTACGCGAATCGCGCTCGAGGAACGCCTTGTAACCAGGCGACATATCGAACTTCCCGTTGCCCTCACCGAAGTCGTAGGGGCTAGTCGCCGTGCCTTGTACGCCGTCCAGGCCGTAGTCCTCGTAGGGCTCACCCTCGTCGTAGCGCAGGTTGCCCTCGGTGCCGGTGGGGTTGTACTGGGGGTTCCAGTTGTCCCCGTTCGGGTCTTCGTTGACTCCCGCCTGATAGCCGGGCTCGTCGACGTCAGCCAGACCGTCGGTACCGAGATCTTCGTAGCGCTCGTGGCCTTGAAAGATCACCGGTTCGTTTTCGTCACGAACGCCGTTGTCGTTGTAGTCGACGGCAAGGGCTAGCTCCATCGGCTTGTTGTTGCCCTGATCCGACCAGGTGTTGGCGTACGGCGTGAGATCCGACTGCTGAGGTGAACCGTCGCAGAAGGTGATCACCGGGAAGGTGCCGTTCGGGTTGAAGTCGTGATCGAAGTAGTTGGTCAGCCGGAGCGTGTTGGCGCAGCGCTGCGCCGGGCACTGCTGCTCGAGCTCTTTTTGATGCGCCTCGTTCGGATCGCCACCAATGGGGTCCACCCACACGGCGCACTCACGGTCGTTGCGATCACCGACCACGCTCGGGTCATCGGGCGGTACGCCCGCAGGCAAGTTCTCCCCGTTGGGAGCCGAGTTGTAGCCGCCTGGGTTGCCGAACATCAACGCCAGGTCGCGGAAGATCTGCACGTACTCTGAACGCGGGAAGGAGCCGCCGTTGCCGTTCTTCGGGTACTCGTACCACCAGCGGTTGAACGACGACGGATGCTCGTAAGGCAGCTTCGTCTCCGGGAACTCAGGGAAGCCCGTGGGCACCGTGGTGCCATCGTTCGTCAAGAAGCCGCCGATGTGATTGTTGCGGATGTGGCCGAGCAGCCACGTCCACTCCACCGGGCCGCCGAGCGGCGCCAACACATCGAACTTCTCGTGGTTCCGGAAGCCCGTCATCGCCGTGCCACCGCCGCCCATGCTCACGCCGACGATCGCGCGATGGGTGATGCGTCGGGTCTTGGTCACCGTGCCGCCATCGGTCTTGGCGATGGCCTGGTAGGTGCCAAGCCAGGGCGCCTGGAAGTAGAGCTTGTAGGCGCCGCCCTCTTCCACGATGCGCGGGTCTGCGATCGGGACTGGGCGCGGTGTCTTCACATTGGGCCCCGTGTACGACACCGTAACGTGGCGCAGCCGCGCCATGTCTGGGATCGCCGCAGGGTTGATCGGGATCGTAAACGGGATTTCCCGGGGGAATTTCTTGTCAGCGGGACCAAAGGTCACGGCGGGGCCGAGCTTGGTGAAGCCGCTCGGCACCTGATCGGCCGCGCAGGCGATGGTGGTGTCGAAGGCCGCCACCGACCAAATGAAGCTGTTCTTGTTGGGCATGGTGGCGTTCTTCGGGTAGCCAACCGAAGCCATCGCCAGGCCGCCGGTGCCGCTCACCGCCACGCCGTCATCCACCTTGCCGGCGCCCGAGCCGCTGCAGTCCGGGATATCCGCACTGATCACGTTGACGGGGATATCGATGGTCACGTCGCCATCACCCGTGGGGAACAACGCCTTGATCGTTGTCTTACCCGCCGCGCTGCCCGTCACCGTGACCTTCGCGGTCGGAGTCAGCAAGTCGATGCGAGCGTCCGCTGGGGCCGCCGCTACCGTGGCATCCGCCGACTCGAAGCGCATCATGCGCACGTCGCAGACGTCGGGGTCGACGGTAACTTCAACCGGCCGCGTCTGGCCTGGGGCCAACACCAACTCCGCCGGGCTCACCCGCAGCTTCACCTGAGTCGGCTCCGGGTCGAAACATTGCTCCCCGGGTTCGGGCTGCGGCACGCCGCCTACGCCGCCCGTACCAGCAGTGCCACCGGTTGCGCCGGTTCCGCCGCTCCCGCTCTTCCCTCCACCGCTGGGCCCATCATCGGATGAACAGCTGACCCCCGCGAGGGCGGTAACAAGAGACACGACGGCGACGGCGCCGAGACGGCGTTGAGAATTAAGCTTCACTGGATCTCCTCCAAGCAGACGAACGTTAGGTTAGGACATTCGCGTCGGCTGTGTAACCGAATCCGCCGAACCCCTCGAAACCAGACAGAAATCTTCCGATGGGCTGGCTCGTCGTCCGAGCCCGGGCCAGGCAACCACATCCACGCACATGGTACGCCGCCGCGACTCGTGCAGCTTACCGGCGCCGCAGAGTCAGACGGGCAAGACCACTGCACATTTCCGCGCGGTTCAAAACTCAGCGCGAGCCACTTTAGATCCGCACGGCAACTTTGCCTGATGGAGCGTCACGCCCAGCTCATGTCCTTCACGATGGTGCGCCGCCGCGCGCAGGACTCGGTAGAACCACTCGCAGGCATTGGCATGCGTTTATCCCGGAGCCGGCGCGGGGTCCAGCGAGTGGCCGAAGGTGGGCACTTCTCGCGGACAACTCGGGTCGGCTGACCTCCACGGCCTCGAAGGCGGGACGCCAGAGTCATACCCAAGGGTTATCGGGGGTGAGGGCACGCGTCACCTCCCGGCTGTGAAACGCACAGTTTTTCGCTGATCGCTTGATGGATCCGCACGGCAGCTCAATCGGCACACCGCTTGCTCACCGCCCGACGTGGGTGTTGGGCCGCTGAAAGGCGCGCGCCGTCTCGGCGTGCGATGGGGAGAGCTGCGCGCGCTGTCAGGCGCTCTTGCCTTGAGCGCGCTCTGGCTGATGGCGTGCAGTGGGAGTCACGCCCCGGCTCACACCCCGTGTGAGCCTCGCGCCAGCGATAGTCCGAATGCTGAGGTAGCCCAAGTCGGGAAGCGGGGAAGGGCGCATTCAACGCCAGAACCAACATTCGGCGCAGGTCTTACCCTGCTCGGCCCCGCGATCTTCGGGACCTACACCGGGAGCTGGTTCGCACAGGATTGGCTCGTTGCCGAGGTCGGGTTGAGGCCTGACGTCGGCTTTGAAGGGTTCACGGCGGTAAAGTTCCGACCTGGCTCGCGCAGTGCCGAACGGATGTGGTTCGGTGCCAGCATCGCCGCGGGTTGCCGAGAGCGCGAACGAGACACGGAGACCGACGAAAGTGGTCCGTGGCTATGTGAAGGCGCAGCCGCGCTTCGTGTTGGCGCTGACGTCGTGCGCTGGCGAGTCTGGCAGTTCACCCCTGAGATCGACGCACGGCTCCCCACGGATTCATTGTCCGATCCAAAACCTCAGCCCTGGGCAGGCTTTACGGCCAGCTATCTGTTCTAGAGATGACGACGGGACGCATCACCTCAACCCTGTCGTGCCTGTTCACCTTACTCACCGTCGGCTGCGTGAAGCACACGAGCACCATGGTGGATCCGAGCGAGCTCCCGGAGGTGGCGCGCGAGCGGGCGCGAGGTTTCGTGCGCACGAGCTTCGTGCGTACCGTTGCGATTGCCGATCCAGACGACACGGAGGTCCGCCTCACACTGCGTGTCTGCCGCGACGCGCGCGGCGAATACGCCTGCCATGAGACCGTCGAGCTGCCACTATCTGAGTTGACCGCAAACCCAGAAGATCTCGGTCGAGGCGTTCGTGTCACCGACGTCGAGCACGCGACCATCGAGACCGACCTTCCCCCAGAACCCCGCTACCCCAACTTCAGCGTTGGTCTAACTGTGGGCGGCCCGGGGTTTCCGCTTGCGCCGAACACCCAGTGGTACCCGGCTGATCGCTGGGCACTCGAGCTGTCGGGCATCGTGCCCGCGCCGTGCGGCTTCGTGGGAGTGCGTCACCGCCCGGGTACCCCGAGTTGGTTTCGCCCTTGGGTGGGTGTGGCGCTCGGAAGTAGCTGCCTGGATGACTCGTCCAGGTTCGATCCTCACGCAGCGCTTCGCGTGGGCGTCGACCTGCGTCCCGAAGGGGATGTGTTCCAGCTTACGCCGGAGCTAGATGCTTTAATCCTCCCGGATATAGACGCGGGATGGATCGCTGGCGTGTTGCCGTGGGCGGGCCTGACGTGGAGCCACCTGTTCTGAGCCGCATGGTGTTTCAATACAGCAACGTCAACGCCGATCGCTGTCTGGCGCCAAGCGCAAGTTCCGCAGTCACGCGCGGAAACTGCACGAAAACAGCTGGAAAAGCCCTGGAAACCGCAGCGACGGGTTGAGCGCGGGTGCGGGCGGGTATCTCTCTCCCCCGAAATTCGAGAGACAAAAAAGTGTCCGCGCAGAGGGGCCGGGGGGGGGACAGCCTCGCTCCACGCGGACGCGGTGGAAGTAGCAAGCTCGAATCACAAAAGCAATCAAGTCTCACGTGGGGACAGCGATCGCGAATGCTGCGTAGCAGGCTGCACCATTTCAAATTGGAGACAACTTGACGAACGCGCGTCACCGAAACCGGACGCGCCGAGAAGGATTCAACGACTTGCCCAGCCCAACCGCTGGGTCAGGATTGCATTTGTGCAATCCGCCTCCGGCGTCGCATCACGCGAGCGCCCGCCCACCTGCTCCCACAAAAGTGGCGTCCGCGCGGTAATGCGAGCCTGGGTTGCGAGTACGCTGGAGTAGGCGAGTAGCCTCCTCCTGAGAGGAATGCTCACGCTGAATCAGGTGGCGTAGCAGCAACGCTATAGCTTGCAGCGGAAGGCCCAGCGACCCTCGCCGCCACCCCGCTCGCTGAGGGCAAGGCCCACGCTGGAAGGTGCCGCGGGGACCGCCTTGACGCCGTCCATCGCTCGCCCGTTGCTGGTGGTGGCCGCCAAAGCTTCCACGCACAGGCCCCCCGCATCGGCGATGAACTTCGCTTGCACACGGGAGCCTGCGGCGCGGGTGCCGTCGAGCTGAAGGTACGGCTGCACCGGCGGCTCAGAGACGATCGACCAGCCTTCGTCCTCGGGGCCGCAGCGCCGTGGCGTGGCGCCGAGCAACTCAGAGCTGATCTCCAGGGGCTCCCCTGCGTCCTTGGATTGCGTATCCACAGGGAACACATACCAACGGCTCTCGCTGCCACGCAGCGGGCTGACCTTGGTCAAGATGCCGAGGGCATCGCCCTGGGTGCTCTTCACCAGCTGCACCCCTTGGGAGACGCTGCCGGGGCGCATCGGGTAGTCCGCAAAGTAGTCGAGCTCGTCGCCGTTCAGACGATAGATGCGGAACGCCTGGCTGTTGATGGTTGAGCCGAAGTACCAGGTGCCTTGCACCTTCACCACGCCCGATACCTGATTCAGCGCCCACATCGCGCTGCCTTGAAGCGGGAGCGGCGCGCGGTCGCGCTCGAGGACATACGCCGTCTGCGTTCCGCGCACGTTGAGCACCAGGAGCCCGGCGTCGTCGCGCGGCTCTGGCTCGAAGCGCCAGGTCGAGTAGCCGCCCCAGCGTGTGAGCTGACCGAAGCTCATCGCGGCAGAGACCGGATCGGGCCAATCGGGGCGCGCGACTGCCGTGTTCCAAACCGGCGCGCTGAGGGAGAACGGGTCCTCCACACGAATCACCCAGCGAGAGAGCCGGCTCCACTCTTTCCCTCGCGGGCCCCAGGCGTAGGCGCGCATGCGCGTTTCGTAGCTGTCGTTCCCGAAGTCGAAGCCGAGCTCGGCGGCGCCCTTGTTCGGCGCCTTGACCCCGAGGAACGGCGTCCAAGCGCTCGACGTCAACGTCTCCGCCGTGGGCATCGCGGAACCGTATCCATAGGGCAACGGACTGAAGGCCATCGCGCCCGCAACCCCTGGCGGTGCTGGACGCTGCGGCGCGGACTTCACAGCGTCCGCCCCTGCCACGGAGACGGGCCCCGCCGGCGTACACTCCAACGTCCAACGGCTACCGCTCTTCGATGGCAAGCTCACCCGCTCGGGGAGCTCCGCGAGCTTCTGGTCTGCTTCGTCCACTGGGCGGCCTTGCCAGCCGACGCGCAGCCAGGTGCCGAACGCGCAGCCCACTGGCGAGCAACCTCGGGCGCTGCGCCCGCCGGGGTCGCCGAGGCGCGGTACGGGTGACGAGCGATCGCCGAAAGACGGCGGGACCGCGACCTCCGACCAGCTGAAGCCACCGTCGATCGTCTCCCGCAGCAGACCACCGCGCCCGATCGCCAAACCGAAGCGCCCGGAGAGCAAGCTGCGATCGATGTCTTCGCTGATGATCTCACCCGCGGCGACCTTGCCATCCAGATCGATCTGCACGCCGACGAACGGCCCACCACCGGCGACCCAGCCAGCGAGCACGTGCACCTTCTTCTTGTCGCGCTTCACCACGCGTTCAGTCAGGCCGTCGAGCCAAAGGCCCTTCTTGAGCAGCGTCTTGGTGGAGGCCTCCATCTCCTTGTAGCGCAGCTTGAGAGCCTTGTTGCTGCCGTCTTCCGCGATCAAGAGCAGCGTGCCGGGCGCACCGAGGCGCGGCGGTACCACGACGGCGACGCGCCCATCTTGCAGGGAGACCACGCGCTCCACGCCGCGATCCCCACGCACGCGCACCTCGCGCAGCTTGCCCTTTGCCGAGCGGATACAATACGAGGTCGCCCCTGCCTGCGCTGAAGAAGAGCCTTCTTTGCAACCGCCGCGGATCACCAGGCCGCCGGTGCCCGACGCGGCGATGTAGCGTGGCTCGGAGAAGGACACGATGGGCGTGAGCTCGAGGCTCGGACTCACCGAGTAGACCACGCTCTGACCCGCGGGGTCGCCGCAGATGAAGCCGATGCCAACCCCGACCTGCGCGCCCTGACAGGTGGCCGCCCCGGCGTACGCATCACGTTTGACGTCGAGCAGCTTGCCGTCGCTGAGGCGCACTCGCGCGACATTGCCCTGGGCCATGACCACGGCGCTATCTTTGGTGTCGGGCCAGCCGCCGAGGGCAGCGACACGTAGCGCATTGTCTCCCAGCGGGCGCTCCTGTCGTTCCTGGACTTCGACGTCGCCCCCTTGCTGCATCTCCGCCCAGTCGGGGAGCGCAGACTTGACCGCGCCCTTGAACGCCGTGTCGTCCCCAGAGCGCCCCAACATCTCCAATTGCCCCGCGGAATCAAGCAACATGCGCCCAGCGTAGGAGTTGATGGAGATCTTGTCGTCCTGAACGCTGATCGGCGACGGAGGCGTGTTCACCTCGAGCGGACGCCAGCTCGCGCCGGCGTCCAGCGTGATCAGCACGCCGCGCACGTCGGACTCCACCGCAGCAACCCACTCTCCGGCGAACGCCATCGTGCCATAGCCGGGCGCCGGAGGCAGCGGCCCCAGATCCGTCGGCTGCCAGGTCACGGGATCCACCGCCAGGATCTCGTTGCTGCTCGAAGTGCTGAGGTAGATGCGGTCGAAGCCTGGCGTCACCCAGTTAATATCCGCAGAGAAACTTGCAGCGGGCTTCAACTTGCCGAGCCAGGTCTTCGAGGTCCAGAACAGGCTGCGGGAGCCGCTCGAGTAGAAGACAAAGCCGCCACCCAGGCGCGGCGGCAACTCCAGCGGCTTCACGTTCAAGCGATCAGGAATCGTCTGCTCGGCGACCTCGAGGCTGCCGTCCTGGTGCTCCAGCATGCGGAGCCCGTAGGCGATGATGCGCAGGCTGCCGTCGACGTCGCGTTCTTGGTAACTCGACTCACGGCCTTCTGGCAGCACCACCATGCGCGCCGGCGTGACCCAGCGCGGCGCCTTCTTGGCTTTGCCCTGTTCCGTGTTCGGCGCCGCGGTGCTCCAACCCGCGCTCTTGCTGTTGCATGCGACGCCGCCGAGCAGCGCGAGCCCGACGACGCCGCTCAGAAACACACCGCTGCGAAGCATGCGCTCGCGTCCCACCATCGCCTGGCATGCTACTTCGCCCATCGCCCGGCGCCAGGCAAACACTGGGTTTCGCTGCGCTTTGTTGCGCCCCTCGGGACTTTGCGCGCGTTTCGCTACGTCGACCCGGCTGACGTGACGTCAGGCGCGCCAGTGATTGCACGGAGCGCATGCGCTCAGTACGGTCCCGCGACTCGCCGCGCGAACGCCTGTTGAGCGCCCCGGTGAGCTTCGGAGGAACCATGAGCGAAGCGCCCACTCACACCACCGCCCGTCCCACCGCGCCTGCTGCCGAAGAGATCCTCGGCAAGTATTTCCCGGTGCTCGATCACGGCTTCGTGGCGTTGGTGGACTACATGGGCACCGACGAGTGCATCGAGCGCGCCGCGCGGGTGAGCTACGGCTACGGCACCCGCAAGCAGAGCCAGACTCGCGGGCTCCTGCGCTACCTGCGTCGTCACAAGCACACCACGCCAAGCGAAATGGTGGAGCTGAAGTTCCACTGCTGCATGCCCATGTTCATCGCGCGGCAGTGGATCCGTCACCGCACGGCAAACGTGAATGAGTACTCCGGTCGCTACTCGCTGATGCCGATGCTCTTCTACACCCCCGATCAAGAGCAGCTGCAAACTCAGAGCCGCGCCAACAACCAGGGCCGCAGCGGCAACGCCGTCGAGCAGCAGACCTACGACGAGGCGCTCCGTCGCTGGAACGAGATCCGCAAGCTCTCCGCCGAGGCGTACGAGTGGATGACCGCGGAAGATCTAGCGCGGGAGCTGGCGCGCATCGACTTGCCGCTGTCGACCTACACCCAGTGGTACTGGAAGATCGACCTGCACAACCTCTTGCACTTCCTCACCCTGCGCGTCGATTCCCACGCCCAGTGGGAGATCCAGGAGTACGGCCGGGTGATGGCGGGCATGCTGAAGCGCGTCGCTCCGCTCTCCTACGAAGCCTGGATCGACTACGACGTGTGCGGCGACCGCGTGAGCCGTATGGAGCTAGACGCTCTACGTCGCCTGGTTGGGGTTGGGGGTGAGGAGCTCAGTTCCTCAGGCGGAAAGCTCGACGGCAAGGCGCTTGCTGAGCTCGGATTTTCCACACGGGAAGTTGCGGAGCTATTCACCAAGCTTTCACCGAAGGCCGTCCCCGACTTCGAGCTGGACCTCGCCAGCGCCCGCAGCGCCGAGACCTTCGCTGAGCGGTTCGCCCAGGCGGTGCCCAGCGTGGACAAGCCTAAACACTGACGCGATGGCGCGCGCTCAGAGCATGCTCAGCGCCCTGAATGCTGCGGCTTCTGCTGCCGTGCTTTCCGCTGCGCTGACAGGCTGTGGCGGCGGCTCGGGCGCGCTCAGCGCCGACGACGTGGACGCAGCCTCGTTGGTGCCGCGGCAGAGCCCCGTTCAAGCCTTTTGCGGCTCGACAGATGAAGCCCAACTTCGCATGGAGCACCCCGAGCTGCCTCCATGTGGAGATAGAGCCTATACGTACCTCAAGGCGGACATCGCTGGCCATCAGCTGCTTGCGCTGGCCCACGAAGCTGACCCTTGCTGCACCGACGTACCAACGCCGGGAATGATGCTCGGCGCTCATGTGTACGTCGACGGCGAGTCGTGGCCAACCACGGATCCGATCGTGATGCCAGCACCAGCGAGCAACGCGGATGAAGCCTCAGCCTGGCTCCACGCCGAGCTGATGCGGCGCCTCGTGGTGCAACCGACCATGGACGCGCCTGTGATTGAAGGCAGCTGGCCCGCAGCGGGGCCCGCGCTCAAACGCCACGCAGTAGGCCTCCACCAAGCAG
Organism: Polyangiaceae bacterium; assembly: GCA_020633205.1. Classification (NCBI taxonomy): domain Bacteria; kingdom Pseudomonadati; phylum Myxococcota; order Polyangiales; family Polyangiaceae; species Polyangiaceae bacterium. Next base: position 1,200,221 of record JACKEB010000011.1, on the reverse strand, counting down.
ACGCTGGCTGGCGGCTCCGCGCCTACGGCGTCAGCCACGAGACCGAGCGCGGCATCCATTGCCGCTTCCTCGCGGTATGGGACGCCACCTTGGAAGGCACTCGCGTGGACGCCAAGCGCCTGGTGCAATACGCCGAAGGCACCGCGATGGGTCAGCCCTGCAGCGGTGAACCACTGCCGCGCTGAACGTCAGCTCATTCGACGAAACTTCGCTGCCACGTCCGGATCCGGCCAGCACGGACTGGCTCGCCGTGGTTCAAACACCTCCTGAAGCCGCAACACATCCGCGCGGCAAGCACTGGAGGCAAGATGTACACGCTAAAAGACAAAGTCGCGATCGTCACCGGGGCGAGCTCCGGTATCGGCAAGGCCTTCTACGCGGCCAAGTATCAGCTGCCAGCGATGCTCGCGCGCGGCTCAGGGAGTAGCTGCTCGCTGATCTTCACGTCGACGTTCGTCGGCTACACCGTAGGCATGCCGGGCATGGCGAGTTACGCCGCGAGCAAGGCCGGCCTCATCGGCTTGACTCAGGCGCTGGCGGCGGAGTTCGGCCCCAGTGGCATACGAGTGAACGCGTTGCTTCCTGGAGGAACCGATACACCCATGGGAGCAACGGTCGCCAATACACCGGAAGCGCTCGCGATGGTGCAGTCACTGCATGCGCTGAAACGCATCGCCTCCCCCCAAGGCTCCCTCCCTGTTCGCGCCTCCCGGGCGCGAAGTGCTCAGTCGGCTCTCTATCTGGCTTTGGATGCCGCGTCGTTCACGACCGGCACCGCGCTGTTGCTCGACGGTGGAGTGAGCATCAACCGCAGCTAGGTCCCCGTCGGCCAAGACTCCACCGCGTCGAGCCAGACGTCTTTGGGATCTCGCGGGCTCACGAGCACGCGCACGCGAGAACCGACGGCGAGCGCCACGTTCTCCGGAGGCAACAGCTCGATCACACTCGCCTTGTACTTACCCGTCGCGCCCTCCACTTCGAGGGTGAGGGAGAACAACGGAATATCTCCGACCTCCGCTCCGGTGCGCTGGGCGTCGATGACCGCTGCGCTGCAGACCTCGCCGTTTGCGCGCAGCCACTTGGCGTGGTTCCCCTTGCGCAACCCGCGGCGCACCAGGAGCAGACCCACCACGACGAACGCGATCATACTCACCCACTCGAAGATGCCGGCGTGTTCGGGCTCGTTCCGCTGAACGACGAATGCCACACACACCCCGATGCCGATGACCGCGAAGAGCAGTCCGACCCAAAAGCCCGAGCCTCGAGGATGAGGCTGCTCGGTGCGTATCCAGCGGCGTCGGATCACGCCGAGACGGTATCGCGGTCGCCGAGGCGGAGTCGATGGCAACCGATGCGACACACACACGCTCAAGATTCGGGCTTGGCAACGCGAGGCTAGGCGCCCAAGAAGATCCGCTAAGGCGCGCCGCTCCCTCGCGCTCCCGACTCCGGTTTTTGATGACCCGACGCGTTTGGCCCATCGTTGCGTTGCTGTGGCTGGCTGCCAGCTCGGCTGTAGCCCAGTCCCTCGAGCCGTTGAGCTTCGTACGGGGAGAGGCCTACGCGGAGGCAACTGAGCTCGGGGCGTCGCCGGACGTGAGGTACGGCTCGCGCTCGCTGAGCACGCGCCTGCGCTTTCCGCTGTTGCTCGACGGCAAGAACACGATCTTGCTTCCGGGCTTCGCCTATCAACGCCTCAAGCTCTCTTCCGCTGGCGGCCCCGATGGTGAGCACTCCCTAGCCCTTCAAGCTCCGGTCACTGAGGTCGGCTTGGTGCATAGGGTCGGCGAGCGCTGGTTGACCGGTGGATTTCTCACCGCGGGCCTAGCCAGCGACTTCGCGGGCTCGGTGTCGCGAGACGATTGGTCGATCGTGGGGCCGCGTGCTCGCGATGTACGAGCTGGGAGATGGCGTCAACGTAGGCGCGACGTTGGGCTTCGACCGCAGCACCGGGGACTTCAGTCTGGTGCCCTTGATGCGGGCGGCTTGGACCGTTGATACCAAGTGGCGCGTCGAGGCGCTGCTCCCCAAGGCGGCGGAGGTGTCGCACCGCGCCAACAAGTGGTTCCGCGCGGGAATGAAATCAGAGCTCGACTTCAGTCGCTTTCACCTGGACCAAGCGAGCTACGGGGTAGAAGACCTGTACCTCGAGTACTTCGCGATCAAGGCCGGACCGACGCTCAACGTCTCTCCGGTGAAGTTCCTCCATATCGATCTGCACGCGGGTTACGCCTTCTTGCGGCGGATCAGCGCGACGATTGACGACGGCCAGCCGGGCATAAATCTCTACGTGAACGCGGAACCCGCCGCGCGACAAATTGATTTGGCGCCCGCTCCGTTCCTCGCGGTGCGGCTCTGGATGGGTTTGGATGGCGAACCACAGTCAGCTCAGACCAAGGTCAACTGAGCCTCTCGCCGCTCACCGCGTCCGATTGCGCCGCGCGAGCATGTCGATGTCGATGGTGTGAGTGCTGCTCGAGGGCGCTTCGGCCTCTCCGGGTAGCACCTCATCGGCGTGCTCGTCCCACCAGGTCTGGGCCATCCCGAAGGTCCAGTCGCGGCCGAGCCCTGCCTGATCCAAGCGGCGCAGTAGTACATGCGCGGAGCTCGGACGCTTTGACTGTTCCTTCTCCAGGAGCTGCATCACGACCTCATCCAGTTCCTCGGGGATACCTTTGATGAACTGGCTCGGCGGCTCCGGCTGCGTGTGCAGGTGATGCGCGCAGATCTCCACCGTCGTGTTGCCCTCGAAGACTTGGCGCCCCGTCAGCAAGAAGAACGCTACACAGCCTAGGGAATACAGGTCGCTGCGCGCGTCGACCTTCTCCGGATTGCTGATCGACTCCGGCGCCAGGAAGAGCGGCGTGCCGGCGACGATGTCGCTACGTGTCGCGCTGGGGTCGTCCTTGTCGAGCACCTTCACCAAGCCAAAGTCGACCACCTTTGCCACGTCGGGTCGCCCACCGCGCACACAGAGCAGGATGTTCGCCGGCTTGACGTCACGGTGAATCAAATTGCGGTCGTGGGCCTCTGCAAGCGAACCGGCGACCTGATTGAGCACATGCACGACGCGCGAGGGCGGCATCGGCCCGGTGCGCTTGACGATCGTCTCCAGGTTCGCGCCCTCCAGGAGCTCCATCGCGTAGTAGAGCAACCCGTCTGGCGTCCGCCCGTAGTCGAAGATCGTGATCGTGTTGGGGTGAGTGAGCTCCGCGGTCAGCTGCACCTCACGCTCGAAGCGCTTGAGGTTCGCGGCCCCGGCGCGATCTGGCAGCAAGAGCTTGATGGCGGTGGGTCGCCGCAGCATCGCGTGGCGCGCGCGATAGACAGCGCCCATGCCGCCCTCACCCAGCTTGCGCTCCAAGGTGTACTGTCCAAGTTTCCGCGCGGCTTGCACCTCGTGGCGGAGCCCGTACACGATCTTGGAGGACATCGTACACAGCGCGAGCGTGCCAATCCACCAGGCGCCAATCGCTAATACTTGTCCGATGGCGAACTTCTCGAGGCTTGGAGCAGGACCATAAGCGCCAGCGGCGGCCTGCAGCGCCTTGAGCACCGTCGGGTCCTTGATCGAGCCGTAGTAGACGACAAGCAAGAGCGGCAAGCCTGCCACGCCGCACAAGAGCGCCGTCACGCGCGCGGGGCTAGGCACGAAGATCGAGCGCGCCGCAAAACCCAGGGTCAAGGCCAGCGCCATGATCTGTCCATTCCCCGCGGCAACAGGGATGTAGTAACCCATCACCTCGTAAGCCAGCGCATTGGCGAGCAACGCCGACGCCTCCGCGGTGCGGATCGTCGACACGCTGGGCTTGCCCCGCAGCATGAAGAGACCAAGGAATAGGTAAGACAGCGCGCCGGCGAGGTGCGCGATCATCGACGGGTGGAGGATGAGCCCCATCTTCTGGCTGAGCACCAGAACGGCTCGCAGGAGCCAATAGCCAAAGCCGAGGGCGAAACCGAACCGCGCAAAGACCAAGACGCGCTGCTGCAGGAAGGCGCGGCCTTCCTCGGTCTGGTCCCAGGAGGGATCCGTCAGCGGCGTCGTCGGCATCTCGCTCCGCGTCTAGCGTCGCCGGGACGAGCACGCAATCCGCTGGCGTTCCCAGTCAGTTCGGCGACCTTAGAGCACGTCGAGGATGCGCTGTTTCACCCGTTTCGGCACCGTATTTTCCAGGTACTCAATTGCTGTCCCCCGCAGCACCGGATCGCCGGAATCCAGCCCGCGCAGCGCGAGGGAGAGCGGCTCCGGCTCGTACAAAAGCGCCAGTAACGTAAACGCCTGTAAGAGCCGAGGGGATCGCACCCGGTGCTCTTGCAGTAGGGGGTGAGGGCCCCGCTGCAAGACCGGATGCAAGGAGTCCGGGAGCCAGTCGTCGCGCTCCAGGTCCCGCTCCACCCGGCTCAGAACGAGGGCGCTCGAAGGCTGAAACGGCAGCCCGACCTCCTGCTTCCAGCGCACCAACGTCGCGCCGACCGCGAGCCGTAGGGACGGAGAACCGTCGTCCAGCGCCGCCCACAGGTGCGCCAGTGCCGCGGGGCAATGAGTCTTTGCGAGGAGCTCCACCAGCACGAGTTGGCGTCGCAAGCCCGCGCTGTGTTCAAGCAAGGCATCCCCCAACGCGCCCACGCCGTGGATGCCGAGGCGATCCAAGTAGTCGCGCGCGGCAAACTCCAGCGCAGGCTCGGACAACAGATCAACCACACACGGTGCGAGCCGCCGGTCCAGCGGTGCATGCTTCAAGCGTAGCGTGAGCGCCGGGTCACGCCGCGTACACAACGTGAGCAGCTCGCAAAGCTCAGTCGGCGGGTCATCCGCTGACGCAGGGGGCTCACTCTTGAGCGCTTGCTGGCGCTCGATCTCCGCGAGCAGCCCCTTCCGATTCAGCGAGACGGTCGTCTCGATCACTCGCCGCGTCGTGGCGTCGAGGTGTCGATGCTCTTCCACCTTGAGCAGGTTGCGCTCCAGGTTCCCAACCAGCTCGGCGACGTACGCCTGGTTGACGGAGCGCACCAACCACACGAGCAACACCCCGATGCCGAACGCGATCCAGAGCAAGGCGCGAGAAGGCGCTGTCAGCAACAAGCCGACGCCAACCACCGTCAAGCCACCGAGGGCATCGCCGAGGCGCTGCAACAGCACGTCGATGATCAGCTTGGTGCGGCGTTTGCGCTCCTTGGACAGCGGAGTGAAGAGCAGCTCGTACGCGGAGCGATGAGTGGAGTTGGTGAGGGCCGCTTCGATCCCCTTGCTCAGCGCGGCACTCCACACCTTCAAGGTCACCGACGCCATTCCTGCGCCAGCGGCGATGCCCAAAGGTAGCAACGCCAAGGTGCTGCCGAGGCCCGCTTTCTGCAGCATGCGCGAGCTGACTGACGTCTGTACGACGAACGTCCCGATACTGACCACCGTGTAGAACGCGGCGAAGAACCTCACCAAGTCTTGTTCCGCAGGGAACTGGCCTTGCGCCTCTGCCTTGAGCACGAAGTCGAGCAACGTAGAGGCGATTGCCAAGAGCGCGACCATCAGCGCGACGCGAATCAAGAGCGGCGAGCGCAGGATGTTCGTCTTCTCGAGCACCACAGCGGAGCCGGCCTGAGTCTTGAGCAGCGGACTCAACACCGCGTTCCTGCGCCTACGGGTGAAGCGCCTCACGTAAAAACCGCCAAGCAGGCCGAGCGCCACCAGCACCAGGAGCACTCCTCGTGGCCCAGTCACGGCGGAGACGCGCTCAGCGAGCAGACCCCCGATCACTCCACCCAGCGTGGCGCTAGCGCCAACCCGCGCTACCTCCACCTTGGCCGCGTGCGGGTCGAAGCTCTCGTTGAAGGCTGACCAAAAGCCGCTGACGAGCAGTGCCCCGAGCGCCGACACGGCGAAGTAGACCGCGACGGCGGTCTGGTGGCTCAGGCTCGGCAAGGTGAACCAGGCAGCGCCGAAGACTGCGGCGTCGAGCGCGAACACCCAGGGCACGACTCTGGCGGGTCCGAAGCGGGTGAGCAGCCGCGAAGCCACGAGCACCACCGCAATCGAGAGCGCCGCGCTGAGCATCACCACCTGTGGCAATTTTTCTACAGGGAAATGCGATAGGAACAGCGCGTCACGCAGCGTCTTCGCGGCGATCTGGTGAGCAATGGCTGCCGCGGCGGCGATGCGCGCCGACCAGCTACCCGCAGGGCTATTCACCGCCGGGCTCCCTCAACCATGGGACGCTCTGCTCCACTACCAGCCCTCGATGACTACCACGCGCGCGAGGGAACACGTTAGGACTGCCTAACAACGGGGCTCACCAGGCGAACGCGAGAAAAGCATTCAATGCCGCGAACTTGCACGGCGCCTCCCGAGGCTGGTTCGGGGGAGAGCGCCCTGGTCAAGCTCCCGCATTCCGCCCACTTGGCACTGGTTCCCCCGATATTTGCGGCCCTGCGAGCGACTGAAAACGCAAGTGTACAATCGACACCAAGCCCCCCCAGCATTAGAGTCCGAACATGCCCAGCGCAGCCACTCCGGAGTCCCTCGCCCACCTGGATCTCGACGCGGAGATCGCTCGCTTGAAGAAGGAGCGGAACGCCGTCTTGCTCGCGCACTACTACCAGGACAGCGAGATCCAAGACTTTGCAGATTTCATCGGGGACTCGCTCCAGCTGGCTCAAGCCGCCCGCGACACCGAGGCCGACGTGATCCTGTTCGCCGGTGTGCATTTCATGGCGGAAACAGCCAAGATCCTCAACCCCGAGCGCATTGTGCTGGTGCCCGACATGGCCGCCGGCTGCTCCTTGGCTGACGGCTGCCCGGCGGACCGCTTCCGCGCCTGGAAGGCGAAGTACCCCGGCTCCATCGTGATCAGCTACATCAACTGCTCAGCCGCAGTGAAGGCCGAGAGCGACATCATCTGCACCAGCAGCAACGCAAAGAAGATCGTGGAGTCGATCCCCAAGGATCAACAGATCCTGTTCGCGCCTGACAAGAACCTCGGCCGCTACCTGATCAAGGAGACGGGTCGCGACATGGTGCTCTGGCAGGGCAGCTGCATCGTTCACGAGACCTTCAGCCAGCGCCGCTTGATCGAGCTGAAGACGCAGCACCCGGAAGCGAAGATCATCGCCCACCCGGAGTGCCAGGAGCAGCTGCTCGACATGGCCGACTTCGTTGGCTCCACCGCCGCGCTCTTGCGCTACGTGGAGAACGACAACGCGATGCAGTTCATCGTCGTCACCGAGAGCGGCATCCTGCACCAGATGAAGAAGCGCGCTCCGACCAAGGAGCTGATCGCCGCACCACCCGACGGCAACTGCGCCTGCAACGAGTGCCCCTTCATGCGCCTCAACACCCCAGAGAAGGTGTACCTCGCGCTGCGCGACCTCGAGCCGCGCCTGGAGATGCCCGAAGAGCTACGGCTCGCCGCGAAGAAGCCCATCGACCGCATGTTGGAACTTAGCTGACGCTCAGCCGGGCCGCGCCAACTCGTGGCTGCGGCGCCTTCCTTGAGGCACTTGAATTCCACGCGGCAATTCTATTATTGCAGCGATTCGTGCAGCAACGCGCTCCGCCGGCCTTCCCCGCCTTGACCCGTTGGCGCCCTTGGCGGTTCAAACCTCAATTGCGGGAGATGCTACTCCAGGCCCAAAGCGGCGGCGATGCGCCGCACGGCGCCTAGCTCCAGCGGCGATAGGTTGCCATCAGCCAGGGCGGCGTTGCTCGCGGCGTCGAGCACTGCGTGCTTCTCTTCGTCGCTCATGGCTTTGACGATGGGCTCCGCCTCGTCCCAGCCTTCCAGGGACACCACTTGCTCGCGCTGGGCGTCGTCGAGCCCGAGCTTGTCCATGTAGTGGTTCAGGAACGCACGCTCGTTCTCGGTCATGATGCCGTCGGCAACCAGCACCTTGGAGATCAACAGGCAGCGCGCGATCTTGGAGTCCATAGCGCCGCTGATAGTAACCGCCTCGGTCCGCGAGCCGAAGGCTTTTGCACGGTTCAGTCGCTGTCGGGCGTTTTGCCCGGGAGGCGGCCGAAGGTCTGCATCGCGCGATCCTTTAGATCTCCGCAGGCTTCCACGCCGAGGTTCGTCTTCTCCTTCGGGTCCTGGTCGAGATCGTAACAGTGCCAGCCGGAGTCCCAGGCGCGGGCCTCGAGCTTCATGTTTCGTCTCATGTAACCCCAGTTCTCGAAGGCGCAGCTCCAGACGCCAGCGCAGTTCGTCATCGGCAGCGCCTGGGTGGTGAGCTCCGGGCGCAGCAGGCTGTGTCCGACCAGCTTGCTCTTGTACTTCTCCACGCCGGGCTCGTCCCACAAGCCCATGATGTCGAGGATGGTCGGCGCAATATCTACGTGGAAAAGGTATTCGTCTTGCTTCGACTTGAGGGCCTTGCGCTGATCGTCGTTCAGCGTGCCCTGGGGCGCGTCGATCCACATGGGCACGTGGGTCTCTTCATCGAAGATGCTGAAGGTGTGGCCCATCTGGTTGTGCTCGCGGAAGGCCTCTGCGTGGTCGCTGGTGTAGACGATCACCGTGCGCTTGCCCGCGTCGCTGTCTTTGATCTGCTTGACGATGCGCGACAGGTGCATGTCCTGCTGGTGCACGGAGTTCAGGTACTGATTGTAAAAGTACGGGTTGTCGTCAGGCGCCTTGCTGGTCGTCGCCGGCTGAAAGGGCTGCGGCAGGTTGGGATCCACTAGGTACGGGTAGTGGACGTTGGAGAGCTGAATCACAGCCAAGTACGGCTCTTTCAGCTTGCCGATGTTGGCGTTCACGTAGTCCGCGAGCAGCCCCTCGTGGGCTCCCATGTCGAGATCTGCCGTGGGCTCGAGCTCCGTCGCGCTCACGAACTGATCGACGCCAAGGTTCTTCACCCACAGCCGCGCGTTGCCGAACATCATGTTCTGGCTGGTGTAGAACGCGGTGTTCCAGCCGGCTGCCTTGGCGTAGTCGAAGATCAGCGGCCAGGTGTGGAGCGTCTCCCGGTCCTCTACCGGCTGCAGGCCACTCCAGGTCACCGCCAGGCTGATAGCCGTGCAGGAGGCCATCGAGCGCATCTTGTCGAAGTGGTAGCGCTCCGGCACCAGAGTGTTGGTGTGCCCCGTCTTTTCGCAACCCGGTTCGAAAGCGTTGCAGGTCGCGTCCCAGCGCACGCTCTCCAGCAGGATGAACACCACGTTGCGCGGAGTTTCCGCCTGGCTTTTCAGCGGCGCGACCGGCAGCGAGTTGCGTACCCGGGGTCGCATCTGGTGAGACTGATCCGTCATCCCCAGCTGGGTGCGCAGCAGACCACCAACCGCGTTCAGATACAGCGTATCTGGCGTCGCAGCTTGCAGGTGCCGGTGCTGAACCGGAATGAAAAATGCGCCAATCAACAAGAGCGGCGCGACCACTCCGGCGATGCGCGCCGGGCGCCGCTTGGGTCTCACCACACGCCGTGCGACCCACACCAGCAAGATGGCGAGCACCATCACCGGGAGCTTCGCCTTGAGGTAGTTGCCGATGTCCGCGAACAGCTGGTTGACGACGCTATCCATGAAGTTGGACGCGAACATCGACACGTCCTCGTTCATGTAGGCGTTGTATTGCGAATAGAAGTACGACTGCCCGCCGAAGGCGAAGGTCGTCATCACCACGAACAACACCGCAGCCACGTTGCGACCCTTGCCGCGCCTGCGCGAAGCCGCGTACAGCAGCAGCCCCCACACGATCAGGCTCTCGAACGCGGCGCCGACGTACATCCAGCGATACGTCGAATCCAGCTCGGCCAGTCGCTCCGAGCGCCGCCCCCAGTCGATCATCACCGAGAGCAACATGGGCAGCGCCAAGAGAAGCCACGCCAGCGGCTTTCGCCAACGCGCCAGGCGCTTGGCTCGTGCCTGCGTCGGCACAGCCTCATCGGTCACCATCTCAGCCACTTCAGTTCACCTAAGTACGCGCGAAAGCAGGTGAGGACTTTCCGTTAGTTCACCGCCCCGTCAAGCGGGGCCTACCTGACAACGCCGCTCGGGGCCTAGCAGTTGTCCCCTCCCCCCCAAAATAATCCTGTGATTTCCCATGATTTTCTGGGGGTGAGGCGCATTGTTCAGCGCCCGAGCTGACCGCGAAGGCGCTGAACGGTGAGCACTGCGCGCGCCTCCCCAGCGTCACCTGCGCGCCTCCCAACTGGCTCAGATGTCCGTCATCCAGCTCGTGATGAGGTAGTTCGCGATCAAGATTGCAACGGCGCTTTGCACCACGGCGCGCGTCGTCGCCTCACCCACGCCGCGTGCACCGCCGCTCGCGAAGTAGCCCTGGCGGCAGGCGATCGTGGAGATCAAGAAGCCGAACACCGAACCTTTGACGATGCCCATCCAGAAGTCGGAAGGCACCAAGCGGTTCTCGATGTTCGAGATCCAAATCCCGGGGTCGACGCTCAGTCCCTTCACACTCACTAAGTACGCACCCGCCATGCCGACGCAGGTGTAGAGCACCACCAGGAGCGGCACCATCACCGTTGCCGCGAGTAAACGCGGTGAGAGTAAGTACTGCACGGGACTGATCGCCATCGTGGTGATGGCGTCGATTTGCTCCGTGACGCGCATGTTGCCGAGGGTCGCCGCCATGCCGCTGCCGGCGCGCGCCGTGACCATCAACGCGGCGAACACCGGAGAGATCTCGCGCGTCAAGCTAACCGCGACGATGTACCCGACCGTGCCTTCAGCACCGAACTGACGCAGGCTGTGAGTCGTCTGCAGCGCGAGCACCATGCCGCTGAACACACCCGTCAGCGAGACGATGAAGATCGACTGCACACCGATGAACTCCATCGCCGCAAACAGCTGGCTGAAGCGATACGGTGGGCGAATCAACCAGACCAGCGACTGAAAGGTCAGCAACACCTGAGTGCCGATCGAGTCGAACACCCCGACGACGCCGTCGATCAGGCTGCTCAGCAAGCCTCGGGATTCAGTCTCGGCGTCGGACACGACCCGTTCATATCACTCGCTGAGCGAGTCCACGATGCGCTCGAGATCCGGCGCTCATCAAAGCCTCCTCGAGACGCTCGAGCTGCCTGGCGCTCTGCGCTCCCGTCGCCTCAATCGCCGCCCGCCGCGGCTCCGAGAGGCCCGGAGGCGTCAGCTGCACGATCAAAGCATCCCCGCCCAGCTCCTCGACATACGGACGGCCCCACTCGACGATCAGCGCCGCGCCATCGCGCCGCGCATCCTCTAGGCCCAGCTCAAAGACCTCGTCTGGGTGGCCGAGACGATACAAATCAGCGTGCAATAGGCGCAAACCGAGGTTGTACTCCTGCACCAGCGTGAACGTCGGACTCGTCACTGGGTCGCTCGCGGGCAGCCCGAGTTCGCGACACAAGGACCTCACGAGGAAGGTCTTTCCTGCACCGAGCGGCCCATCCAGGATCACCAGGCTGCCGCGCTCGAGGCTTCGCGCCAGGCGCTGCCCCAAGTGCACGGTCGAGCGCCGTGTGGGTAGGTCGAGGTCCAACTCGTTCATCAGGCGGCCAAGCATGCCGTCGCCAGAGCTGGAAGCACGCAGTTTTTTGTTGAGACCGGTGCAGATCAATGGGCGATCAACGTCAGGTCTCGGGGGACGCGACCCGAACCGTCGAATCCTCTGGCGTCGCTGGTCCAGAGGCGCACCCGCGCCTGGCTGAGCGCGGTCCTCGCCAGCTGGTGACGTTGAGTCACCTCTTCGCGCTCTCGCGTGCTCGACACCGGGAGCTGCTTGAGCGCCGCCTGAGCCAGGTGGGCCGCATCAGCGCCCAACGCGGAGAGCCAGTCGGGTCCACCTCCGCTTTGAGCGCGAAACTCGCGCATCGATTTGGGGCCGGACCACTCACCCGCCGCGTTCTCGCGCAGTGGAAACGAGCCGACCCCTACGGCGACCCGCGGCACGCCTGCGAGGGACTCGGGGAATGCATCCGCCGCAGTGAGCCCGAGCCCGAGCATCGTCTTCTGACCCTTGCCCTTGATCTCGCGGGCCAGGTCGCTGGCGCAGCTTGCAGACCCCTCTACCAGCAACGCACCGACACCATCCCGCTGCCATTTTCCGAAAGGAAATCTTGAAGCGCCTGCTTTGGCGGGCAGCGCGAGGCAAGCCTCGGAGCTCACCGCGTCCGCCTTGAGGCCGCGGCGCTGAAACTCCGAGAGCAAGAGCTGCTTCGCTTTGCCAGGCTCGAGGCCGATGGTGAATACGCCGCTCTCCGCTCCCGGTGCAGGCGTAACCAAGATCACCGGGACGCTGGAGGCGCGCGCGAACTCGAGCGCAGGCTTGCTGCCTTGAGCGTCGATACCCGCGATCAAGATGGAAGCGCCGGCTCCCGCGAGCTCCGCGAGCGCTTGCTGCATGGCCCCGGGATCGCCGTTTTCCTCCGCAGAGACCAGCTGCACCCGCTCCGGGTCACGCCCGGCCTGGGGCAAACCCAGCGCACGGGTCACCCCAGCGGCCAGCGCCGCCGAGCGCCGCTGACGCTCGACGCTCCCAGTGCTCAGCACCAAACCCACGGCGCGCCCTCGCACGCTAGGCGCGCGCCCACCCTGCGCCGCCAAGCGCGCGAGCTCCACACGCTGAGCCGCCTGTTGTTCGCTCATCGGTCGCTCCCCCAACAAGCGGCGGGCGAGCTCACCGTCTCGCTGTTCGATCGCCCAGTTGGAAAGCCGGGTGATGAGTAGCGAGCGCATCCAGTCCCGCTCACTCTCCAGTTCGGGTTGAACATCACCTTCACTGAGCGAGCGGAGCGTCTTCTCGAGTTCCTGGGCGGGGATCTCGTCCATGCGACGCTCGATCAGCGCATGCACCAGCTCACGTTCCTCCAGGGGCGTGTCCGCTGCCCAGCGCAGCATCGCGGCCGTAGCATCCTGCCAGCGCTTGTCCTTCAGGAGCGCGATCACCAGCTGCTCACGGTAGAGCGCGCGCTCGCTTGGCTCGATGAGCTTGCCTTCCAGTGGCTCGAGAAGAGCCAGCGCCGCCTTCGGCTGACCCAAGCGGATCCGGATCGCGGCCTCGACGATATCCCCCAGGTCATGCACGGAGCCGAGGGCACCGGCTCGCGTCGCGCGCGCCAGCTGTCGAGCCCTGTCCAGCTCACCCTTTTCCACATGGATCCAGGCCAGGTAGACCATGGCGCGCCGCACCTGTTCATCCTCGGGGAAACGCTGAATGAAGCGCTCGAGCGGCTGTTGCAGCACCAGTCGGGTGTCAGGGCGGTCGTACCATGCCTCCGCGATTCTGCGAAAGGCGGCTTGGGAGCCTTGAGACTCCGCGAGCACCGCCTCGGGGCGATCCGTGTTCTGCTCACCACCGCCACACGAACTCAGCAGAGCCATGCAGGCGCCCAGGCAGAGCCAGCGCCGCCAGATCCGAGGGCGGCGACGGGAACAGCTTTCGGCGTCGACCAGCATGTACGCTGCTTGCTTACCACGCGCCGCGGCCAAGACCGCGTGCCGCCAACATCGAAGTCACGGCCGGCCAGGAAAAAAGCCGGCGCCCGCTTGAGACTTCAGACCCTCGAAAAACCCGACCTACTCTAGTATGTCGCGAGTTTGGTGGGCACTTCGCAGGCGAGCATTTCGGAGCGAGTCTCTCCTGGTGGGGGAATTCGACGCGCGGCATGGGCCTTGTGCCTGCTCTGGCTGCTCGGCCACGCGTTGAGCCTTGGCTGGGTCCCGGTGGATGGCGGACTGCCCAGGTGGTCGAACCCTGAAGCGCTGTTCGGACCGCGACTCGCCGTGGTCCTCCGGCTGGCCTTCATGGCCTGCATCGGTTCATTGAGCTGGCACTGGGTGCGCACTCGGCGCGCCTTGACTGGGGACGTGGGTCGGCTCTGGCGGGTAGGCGCGGCTCTCACCCTGGCGTTTCTGGTATTCCACGTCGGGCACCTGGTCTCCGTGTTCCACGTCGCGGACCCGGTGGTGGGCCAACGCTTGCCGGAGCTCAACGACCGGTTGGCGGCTTCGTTGTCATCAACGCGGTGGGGGGTGCCTTGGTTCGCGCTGGCCTACCTGATCGGCAGCATTGCCGCCGGGATATTGTCTGGCGTCGAGTTCTGGCTGGCTGCGCTGCGACACACATCCAGCGACTCCTGGCGCGCCAAGCGAACCCGACGCTTTCTCAGCATTTGCGTGGGGATACTCATCGCCGGGTCAAGCCTGCGTGGCCTGCTCTACTTCGCCACCGGCGCGCAGTTCTGGCACTAGTCGCGCCGCTGGCCCCGCAGTCATCCGCGCTCGGATCTCAAAGCGAGGGGCCATCCAAATGATGTCGGGAATGTTGCAAGCCTGACAAACTCGAACCGCTCAGTGATCACGGCCCTGAATCATCAGCCCCCGCAAGATTAAAGTCAGGTGGGCGGAGCAATCTACTCGACACGTCCGCTCGGAGTGTCAATCTGGTAGTCTCCCTCAGGTCGTCGCTCTTCCGCCCCCGTCGAGCGCGCACTTCATCCTCATGAGCTCGTCGCAGAACCGCCTGCTCGCTCGCCGTGCGTCCCGCCGCGCCCGTGGCCCCTATTCGGGCAGCCGTGCGCCACTGACGCCTGTCGCTGATACGGATCCCGCACTCCTGCCGGTGACCCCGGAGCTGCACGCGAGCAAGCAGACACTGCTCCAGGCGCCCTTCGAGGACCGCTACGCGAAGCCGCGCCTACTCGGACGCGGTGGCATGGGCGAAGTCTACCTCTTGAGAGACGGTCGCGTCGGCCGCGACGTCGCTTTCAAGCGGATTCGACGCCAGCACACCGGGCGCACCGACCTGGAGTCTCGCTTCCTCCGGGAAGCGCGGGTGCAGGGCCAGCTGGAGCATCCAAGCGTCGTCCCCGTCTACGACGTCGGCATCACGCCCGAAGGTGAAGCCTACTTCACCATGAAGCGCATCCAGGGTCTCACCCTGGCGACCATCATCAGCGGCTTGAAGAACGGCGATCACGCGATTCGTTAGTACTACAACGTGCGACGGGTGCTCGGCGCCATTAGCCGTGCCTGCCTCGCGCTCGCCTACGCGCACACTCGCGGCGTCATTCACCGAGACCTGAAGCCGGCCAACATCATGCTCGGTGACTATGGCGAGGTGTACCTGCTCGACTGGGGCGTCGCCAAGGTCACCGGAGCCAACGTCGACTCCCTGCTCGCCGATGCGATGCTGCTCGATGATGACCACGAGGACGAAGAGCTCGCCGCAGGGGACACCGGGATTGGTTCGCTACTCGGAACGCCGGGTTACATCGCTCCGGAGCAAGCCCGCGGGATGGCCTCCATCGATTTCCGCGTGGACATATACTCCATGGGAGCAATCTTGTTCGAGGTGTTGGCGCTCGAGCCGCTGCACCGCGGGCGGGAGGCTGAGGACCTACTCCAATCCACGTTCTTGGGTACGGATCTGCGCCCGAGCGTGCGCGCCAAGACCGATGACATCAGCCAAGATCTCGACGAGATCTGTCAACGCGCGTGCGCGCTGAACCCCGCTGAACGCTTCACCTCCGCTCGCGAGATGTCAGAAGCCATCGAGCGCTATCTCCACGGCGCACGCGACGACGAACAGCGCACGCAGATGTCTCAGCGCCACACCATCAATGCCCAGCTGCACCTCGCGCACGCGACCCTGGAGGATGTCCGCACGGAAAAATTGCGGGTAGAGGCCATGCGTGAGCTGGGACGTGCGCTGGCGCTCAATCCGGACAATCAAGCCGCATTCGATACCTTGATGCGCGCCCTGACCGCGGCGCCCGGCCAGTTGCCACCCGAGGCCGAAGCCGAACTGGCTCAGGCGAGCCGCCGGGACCACGCACGCGCAGCGAAGGTGCGAGGGATGGCCTACTTGACCTGGCTGCTCGCGGTGCAAGCAGGCCTGTATCTGGGGGTCAGCAACGTCAACGCGTGGCTCGCACTGAGCGCGGTGTTGGGCGTTCTAGCCATCTACAACTTCTGGATGGCCTCGAGCCGAGTGAGCCATCGGGGTCACGCCATCGCCATGATGGTGCTGGCGTTTTGCGCCGTGGGCATGGTGTCCGGATTGTTCGGCCCCTTCGTGTTGGTCCCGACGCTGGCGGTCGCTACCTCAGCGGCTTTGATCGTCAGCCTACGCGCGGAGAGCAAGCTGCGCTGGCTCATCACCGTGCTCGCCGTCGCGTCCATCCTGGTCCCCACTTTGTTGGATCACTTCGGCGTTCACGGGATCTCCAACGTCTTCGGCCAGAGCTCGACGGTGTTGCCGAGCCTCGGTCCGCTACCGCAACGGGCGAGCTTGATGCTCGTAACGGCGCTGTCGTTGGTCGTGGTGGTGTTCGCCAACGTGCTGGTCGGACGCGCTGTCGACGCCTTGGTCAAAGCAGAACGGCGGGGCTTCGCGCGCGCTTGGCGCCTGCGCCAGCTACTTCCGAAGCGTGCTCGGGATTACACGCGGCGCCACGGTCACTGAGAGCCCTCACCGCTCGATGGTCGACGCGTGGCGCACATTTCATCGAATTTCGGGGGGGAGGTGCGCTGATCGTCCGTCTAGTGACCGCCGCGGCCGGCGCACAAAGGGGCAGCCACGCTGTGGGAACGTGTTGGCCGCATTGCCCACACCCCAAGCGCCAACGTAGAGTCCGGGGAGGGTGCAAGGAAACTCCAAACGCGAAGTCGAGGCGCACACCACGCAGCTCGACACCTGTCGCGACCTCGAGCGCGAGGTGGAGGCCGCACCTGAGCCAACGCTGTCCATCGTCTTCTGTCCCGACAACAAGGCGGCGCGGCGTGAGCTGTCCCTCAGCAGCGAGCAACTCCTGATCGGACGCGAGGCGGGTCGACAAGGACTCAACCTCGCGGATCCACGCATCTCCCGTCTCCACCTGCGCATCCTCAGTGAAGCGCGCGGGTATCGCTTGGTGGATATGAACTCCTCCAACGGGACCTACGTGAACGGCCAGCGAGTCGGCTCGTATTGGCTCCAACCAGGCGACGTCGTGCGCGCTGGAAACAGCATGTTCGTGTTCGGCCTCGACGACCCAATGATGAACGTGCGGCGTCGCGCGGCGCGCGGGGCCGCCTCGGATCTGACGGTGTTGCTCGAAGGAGAGACGGGCACAGGCAAAGAGGTATTAGCCCGCTTCATTCACGAGACGAGCGCGCGGCGTGGCCGCTTCATCGCGGTGAACTGCGCGACGTTGCCTCGAGATCTGATCGCCGCCGAGCTGTTTGGGCACACGCGCGGCGCCTTCTCCGGTGCGGGAGAGGGACGACCGGGCTTGTTCGTCAGCGCAGCTAAGGGCTCGCTGTTCCTCGATGAGATCGGCGAGCTCCCCTTGGATCTGCAGCCTGCGCTCCTTCGAGCTCTGCAGGAGCGCGCCGTGCGCCCGGTGGGCTCCGACTCCGAGGTCGCAGTAGATGCCCGCATCATCGCCGCGACGAACGTCACCCTTGAGCAAGCAGTCAACCAGGGACGTTTCCGCGCAGATTTGTTCGCGCGGCTGGCGGAGCTGCCTCTCAAGCTACCGCCGCTCAGGCAGCGGCGACGCGAAATCTTGGGTCTGGCGCTCACCTTCGCACGCAACGCCGGCCGTGAACTGGAGCTATCACCAGATGCCGCAGAGGGGCTGCTGCTCTGGGATTGGCCGTACAACGTGCGAGAACTCGAGTCGCTGGTGCGGTCCTTCGTGGCCACCGAAGAAGCGGACAAGACTCTAGACGCCGCCTACCTGCACCGGACCCGACCGGCGTTGGTGAATCATCTCGCCGATCGCAAGACCACCGACTCCAACACATCGACCTCAGGCTCTGGCGCCAGCGCCATCCGCCTGGGCGCGACCCGCGAACAACTGCGGGCCGCGCTGTCGGAACACTCAGGAAATGTCTCTCACGTGGCCAAGGCGCTGGGAAAGCCCAGGGCCCAGATCTACCGCTGGCTCAAGAGCTACGGTCTGGACCCTGAGAGCTTTCGCTAGCTCAGCCGACCGCTTCCGATGAGGAGTCGGGCGCAACCTCACCGCCGACGCTCTCGAAGATCCCACTCGGACGGCGCACCATGTTGACCACTGCCGCGCGCGGTCGGAGCTTTGCCTCGACGTTCTCGAGCTGCTGCTTCAAGCGAACGACCACGTCGTACAGGGCCTGAACTTCGACTGATTCGAGCTCCTCAACGCCCTTCGTCTCCGCAAGTTGCCCCGAAGCAACGCGATCCATCTGCCGCACGACCTTCACGAAGCCAGGCAGGCGACGGCGACCACGGCGACGGCCCGGACGCATGCGGCTGCACTCCGCCTCCATGCGACGCACGGACCAGTGCTGTGCCTGAGCCGCCTCGAGCAGGCGACGCTGCTCGTCTTGGGACATCCCCATCACCGCACGGAAATGCGCGGCGCCAAGGTCTGGCCACTGGGTGAGCTCACCGAGGCGCACCGTCAGCTCGTAGAGCCCAACCGCGCGATAGAGCGTCACCGCGCTGAGTTTCAAATCCTTGCGTCCCGTAAGCGTACGGAAACTGACGTTCGCTCCGTCGCGACGCCGCCACTCTGCGATCTCACCACCGTAAAGGCGATCCACCACGAGCTTGCCGAGACGTACGCTGTCTTCGAGAGAAGCGAGATCTTCTAGGCCCCCAATCTCCTGCACGAGTTCGTCGATGGCCTTCAGTTGAGACTGGCGTTTGCTAAGTTGGTCTGACACTGCGTACCTCCGTATTTCCGCGAGCGTGCATCCCATTAAGCAAGGCTGATGCCGGAGGTGTCCGCGATCAGAAACCAATGATTCCAAGGAGTTCTGGGACAGGTGTATCACTGTACTGATACACCTGACCTAGGCCTGAATCACCCTTGAGGGAACACCGATCGCTTTTCCGCAGGCGTTCCTAAGCGAGGAAACAGGGCGCTTCTCGCCCCCGCCGTTGGAGCTTTCGCGGTTGGAGGCGGGCGAACAACCATCTCCGCCGCTGGAGCCTTCTCCCAAGGTTTAAGCACGCGAGTCGCGGCTTCCCTCTTGTCAAGCGCCACTTAGTGTCTAGGATACACTAAGACCTAGGACGTTCTAGGCCGGAGCGCTCCGCGATGGAACTCGCGGTGAAGGGAGCAACCATGTCGGACCAGGTTGGTGAATCGAGCGCAACAGCAGGGGGCGCGACTCAACCCGCTCACGTCATCCCCTCCCCTTCAACTGGCCTGCTGACCGATCTCTATCAGCTCACAATGGCGCAGGGCTACCACCATCACGGGCTGGCTGAGCAAGAGGCCGTGTTCCACCTCTTCTTTCGCTCGCTGCCCTTTCAAGGTGGATACGCCATCTCGGCTGGCCTCGAGTCGGCCCTCGAAGAGCTCACCGCCTTCCGCTTCGATACAGAAGACATCGCCTACCTACGCTCGCTGCAGGCAGCCAGTGGCAGTCCGCTGTTTACGGAGTCCTTCCTCGCGTACCTGCGGGAGCTGCGATTCACCTGCGACGTGGACGCGATGCCCGAAGGGACCGCGTGCTTTCCTCACGAGCCGCTGGTGCGCGTGAGGGGACCATTGGCTCAGGCACAGCTAGTCGAAACGATGTTGCTCAACGCGATCAACTTCCAAACGCTGGTTGCGACCAAGGCCTCGCGCATCGCAAGCGCAGCCGGAGACTCCCAGGTGCTGGAGTTTGGCCTACGGCGGGCACAAGGCCCCGATGGAGGGCTCAGCGCGAGCCGCGCCGCGTACATTGGTGGCTGCGCTGCGACATCGAACGTGCTCGCTGGTAAGCGCTTTGGCATCCCCGTGCGGGGGACCCACGCTCACAGCTGGGTGATGTGCTTCGACACAGAACTCGCAGCTTTCGAGCACTACGCCGCTGCCTTGCCCGACAACTGCATTTTCCTCGTGGATACTTACGACACCCTACAGGGCGTCGAGCATGCCATTCAGGTCGGGCTGCGGCTCAGGGAGAACGGCCACAAGATGCTCGGCATCCGTCTCGACTCGGGCGACTTGACTGCGCTCTCCATCGAAGCGCGCAAGCGCCTGGACGCCGCTGGGCTCACCGACGCCGCCATCGTGGCGAGTGACGACTTGGACGAGTATCGCCTCGCAGAGCTCAAGGCGAAGGGCGCGCAGATCGGGGTCTGGGGAGTCGGCACCCGCCTGGTGACTGCGTTCGACCAACCAGCTCTGGGTGGGGTCTACAAACTCGCAGCGCTCAGGCCTGACCCGCGCTCTGATTGGCAGTTCAAGCTCAAGCTGTCGGAAGTCCCCATCAAGACGTCCATCGCCGGCGTGCTCGACGTCGCCCGCTTCGAGCTGGACGGCCAGGTCTGCCTCGACTTGCTGTACGACGCAGGGCTAAGCGAGGCGCCCAAGAGCTCCCGCGAGCGCGTTTCCCCGTGGAGTGGTACCCGGCTCCACAGCGAACAGAGACTCGACCCGCCCGCCACTGCTACCTGGCGTTCTCTGCTCGAACCGGCGCTACGAGGCGGTCAGCGGGTCAAGGCGCCCGAACCCCTCGCCCAGATCCGCGCCCGCGCGTCGGCGGAGGTCAAGCGCCTTCCACTATCCGCGAGGCAACATTCAAACAACGCAACGCCCGTCGCGGTTGGTATGGAAGCAGAACTCCAGAGGATGAACCAACGCCTGAAGGCCGAGGCATTGAACAACCAGCGTACCCGCTGACCGCCAGAAAGGGATGACGCCATGAGGTTCTTGGAAGTTGGTGCAGCCGCACTCAATCAGACTCCTCTCGACTGGGACGGCAATCTACGCCGCATCGAGAGCGCACTCGGGCAAGCTCGAGAACGCCAAGTCGCTGTGCTCGCGCTGCCAGAGATGTGCATCACGGGCTACGGGTGTGAGGACGCTTTTCACGCGCCCTCGGTGCAGCGCCTGGCGCTCGAAGTGCTGGAGGCAATCCTACCGGCTACCCGCGGCCTGATCGTCGCCGTTGGGCTACCGTTCTGGCACCAGGACGCGGTGTACAACACCGCCTGCCTGGTAGCCGATGGTGAACCACTCGGTCTCGTCTGCAAGCGCGCCCTCGCGGGCGACGGCATCCACTACGAGCCGCGCTGGTTCAAGCCGTGGCCCGCCGGCGCACGTAGCCGCTGCAAAGTACTGGGGAGAGAGCTACCGATCGGTGACGTTCATTTCGACTTCACTCCACTGAATCCTCCCGGCAATGACCCACCAGGTGCCAACTACAGTCAAATCGAGTCGGTGCAGATCGGCTTCGAGATCTGTGAGGACGCTTGGGTGACGCAGCGCCCTGGCCGTGAACTGTCCCTCGCCGGGGTGGACATCGTGCTCAACACCAGCGCGAGCCACTTTGCATTCGGGAAACACCAGACCCGTGAGCGCCTGGTGCTCGAAGGCTCGCGCGCGCTGGGCGTGAACTACGTCTACTCCAACCTGATGGGCAACGAATCGGGCCGCGTGATCTACGATGGCGGCGTGTTGATCGCGTCCTCGGGGCGCCTCGTGGCGCGTGGACCGCGCTTCAGCTTGCAAGAGGTTGCGCTGACTCATGCGCTGGTAGACATCGACCTGAGTCGCGTGCACCGCGCGAAGGTCGCGAGCTACGCTCCCGGCGTCGCAGCCGAAGGACGCGTTCACTGCGAGTTCCGTCCTCCTCTCAGCGCTCCTCGCCCCCAACCTACACCACAGCCAGACTGGGAGCATGACGCAGAGAACCTGAAGTCCGAAGAGTTTAGCCGTGCGGTAACGCTTGGGCTCTTTGACTACATGCGCAAGAGCCGCTCGAAGGGCTTCGTGGTGTCCCTGAGCGGCGGCGCCGATTCGACGGCCGTAGCGGCGCTCTGCAGGATGAGCCTGGACCGAGCTACACAAGAGCTGGGTGCGCCCGAACTCGAGCAGCGGCTAGACTACTGGCCGGAGCTCTTCGATCACGGCGTACCGCGGCCAGAGGCGTGGCTCACCACGGTCTACCAAGCCACGAAGAACAGCTCCGATACCACGCGCGACGCAGCAGCCAGCGTTGCCGCAGCACTCCAGGCGACTCACCACTTCCTCGACATCGAGAGCCTGGCCAGGGGCTATGTGGAGCTGATCGAGGGAGCCATGGATCAGCTGCTCGACTGGCAGCACCACGACATTCCTCTTCAGAATATCCAAGCCCGCGCGCGGGCACCTGGCGTGTGGCTGATCGCGAATCTACGCCGCGCGCTACTGCTCTCCACGAGCAACCGCTCCGAGGCAGCTGTCGGCTATGCCACCATGGACGGCGACACCGCCGGCGGGCTGTCACCCATCGCGGGCATCGACAAGGCGTACCTGCTCGCTTGGCTGCGCTGGCTGGAGACGCGCGGACCAGCGGGCTACGGACCTCAGCCCTGCGTTTCCGTGGTGAACCGGCTGAAGCCCACGGCGGAACTGCGCCCCGAGGCAGCCGCACAGACGGACGAAACCGACCTGATGCCCTACCCCGTGCTGGACTACATCGAGCGCGCTGCGATCCGCGACGCCCGCAGCCCCGCGGATATCTACGGGCTCTTGGCGGTGCACTTCCCACAGTATTCCCGACCAGAGCACCTGATCTGGCTCGAGCGCTTCTTCAGGCTGTGGAGTCAGAACCAGTGGAAGCGCGAACGCTACGCGCCGAGCTTTCATCTCGACGACGAGAACCTCGACCCGAAGACATGGTGCCGTTTCCCGATCCTGAGCGGGAGCTACGCTCGTGAGCTGCGTGAGCTACGTGCTGCAGCGGAAGCAGAGGCGACATGAGCTACACCTACGAATACCCTCGCCCAGCGCTGACCGTCGACTGCGTCGTCTTCGGCCTCGACGAGGACGACCTGAAGGTGCTCTTGGTGCAACGCGCAGGCGAGCCCTTCAGAGGCAGTTGGGCGTTGCCGGGAGGATTCGTCGACATGGAAGAGACGACGGATCAAGCCGCGCTCCGCGAGCTGGAAGAAGAGACCGGCGTTCGCGATGTGTACCTCGAGCAGCTCTATACCTTCAGCGGCGTGGACCGGGACCCACGGGAGCGCGTCGTTAGCGTGGCATACTACGCCCTCGTCAAGTTGAGCGAGCACGCGGTCCGCGCGGCGACGGACGCCAGCGACGCCGCCTGGTTCAGCGTCGAGGAGGCGACGAAGCTAGCGTTCGACCACGACGAGATCGTAGCAACGGCGCGAGAGCGCCTCCGTGGCAAGGTGCGCTACCAGCCCATCGGCTTCGAGCTCTTGCCGGAGAAGTTCACACTGACTCAGCTGCAGCGCCTCTACGAAATCGTACTCGACACGGAGCTCGACAAGCGCAACTTCCGCAAGAAGATCCTGGCAATGGACCTCTTGCGCTCCCTCGATGAAGTCGAAAAAGGCGTCGCCCACCGGGCCGCGCGGCTCTACCGCTTCGACCAGCGACGCTACAAGCAACTGGTGAAGCGCGGCTTCAACTTCGAGCTCTAGACCCTCGCACTACTTTCCCTGCGGCATTATGTGTCGCCAACCAAGAAGGAGCCACCATGCAAGCGCTTCTACTCATCGACCTCCAGAACGACTTCATGCCCACCGGTTCGCTGCCAGTAGCTGCTGGGGACAGCGTGGTGCCCGTCGCTAATCGCATCATCGACGCGCTTCGCGGCAGCGCCATCATCGTCGCTACCCAGGACTGGCACCCAGCGAATCACGGAAGCTTTGCTTCACAGCACGCTGGCAAGTCTCCGGGGGAGCTGGTGAAACTAGGCGGCGTCGATCAAGTGCTCTGGCCTGACCACTGCGTGCAGCTGAGTCACGGCGCGCAACTCCACACTCAGCTCGATAAACGCAGCATTCAGAAGCTCTTCTACAAGGGCACCGACGTCGGCATCGACTCCTACAGCGCGTTCTTCGACAACGGACACCAACGCGCGACGGGCCTCGGCGAATGGCTGCGTCAACGGGGCGTACGCGAAATCGTCACCCTAGGCTTGGCCACAGACTTCTGTGTGAAGTTCAGCGTCCTCGACGCGCTGGAGCTCGAGTTCGGCGTGACCCTGGTCAGCGATGGCTGCCGTGGCGTCAACCTGGAGGCCGGGGACAGCGAGCGCGCCATCACGGAAATGGCAGAGCGCGGCGCTCGAGTGGTCGAGTCGTCCGCGTTGCTCAAAGCGTAGCCTCAAATAAGTCCACCCCCGGACCTCGAAGCCGAATTGCTGCGAGATCCGGGGGCAGTTGCTGGGCACGATCAATCAGGACTTGTGGGCTTTGCCACCGGTCGCATCGCATAGACCAAGCGACGCCACCCACAGGACCTTTCTCCGCGCGGTAGCACCTCAGAGGCAGCACCTCAGAGGCAGCACCGCACGCAGAACCTACTTATGCTGCGCGAGCCAGGTCTCCAGCTCGGCGGCTCCACCGACGTACTCGCCGTCGATGAAGATCTGAGGAGTGGTGGTCTTTCCGCTCACCGCCTTCAGACGCCGCGGGTTCGCCGAGACCTCATCGAACTCGATGCCGCGGCTCTCCAGCATCGACTTTGCCTGATCACAGAAGCTGCAGCCCGGCCGTGAGATCATCAGCACGTCGTGGGGGAGCTCCACCTTCTCGTCGAGGTAGCGCAGCATCGTCTCGGCGTCGGACACCTCGAAGGGGTCGCCATCCCTCTCCGGCTCCACGAACTGCTTCACGATCACGCCATCCTTGACGAGCATCGAGTAGCGCCAAGAGCGCTGCCCAAAGCCTAGGTTGCGCTTGTCCACCAGCAGCCCAAGGCCCTGAGTAAACTCGCCGTTGCCGTCGGGAATGAAACGGACATTGTGCGCCTGCTGGTCTACCTGCCACGCTTGCATGACGAAGCCATCGTTCACTGACATGCAGACGATTTCATCGACGCCCTTGGCCTTGAACACCGGCGCCAGCTCGTTGTAGCGCGGCACGTGGTTGCTGGAACACGTGGGGGTGAAGGCACCCGGCAGGGAAAAGACGACCACGGTCTTTCCTGCGAAGATCTCCTGTGTGGTCACATCTTTCCACGCGGAACCTTCACGGGTACGAAAGGTGACTTCGGGTACTTTCTGTCCTTCGCTGTTCTTCATTTCGGATTGTCTTTCTAGCGCCGATGAGGGCGCCTCTTGAGTTGGCCGGCCGCCGTACCCTTCGGTCGGCGCGCCGGATTGGGGTTGGGCACCAAGTGGTGCGTTTCGGGAATGTTTGGGGGACGTCAGGCGCAGCGGCGACGAAGACCAGCACGGTCTTCGAGTTGCTTGGCTGCGTCTCTCAGTGCGGTGCGGAGCCCCTCTTCGATGACGGGGTGATAGAAGGGCATGCAAAGTAGATCGATGACCGTTTGCTGCTGTTGATGAGCCCAACTGAGCAGGTGGGCGATGTGTTCCGCGCGTGGGCCGATCATCTCGGCCCCCAGGAGGCGGCCGTCTCGCGCGTCGGCGTAGAGCCTCAAGCGCCCCTGGTTCACCAGCATCACTCGGCTTCGACCTTGGTCCTCGAAGCTCACCTCGCCGACGATCACGCGGTTCTCTTCGCGAGCCGCCTCGAGGTCTTTCCATGAGGATCCGATGATCGCGATCTGGGGGTCGCTGAACACCACGCTGAGAGCGCTGCGCCGTTGCGGAGCGAGCTCCGGGCGCACATCGGAGAGCGCTCCGTAGGTACAGTTGGGAAAGCGGGCGGCGTTGGCGCCGGCTATGCGGCCTTCGTCCGAGGCCTCGTGCAGCAAGGGGCGCACGTTGTTCACATCCCCCGCCAGGAAGATGCGGCTCTCCAGTACCTGCAGCGTGCGCGGGTCGAACAACGGCACACCGCGCGCGTCGCGGCTGACACCAGTGCGCTCCAAGCCGAGGCGGTCCAAGTTCGGTCGCCGTCCGGTGGCTGTCAAGACGTAGTCAAAACGCTCGGTGCGACGCTCGCCCGCCCAATCGAAGTCGATTTCGACCTGATCGAGGACTCGCCTCAGCGAGTGCACCTTCGAGTCCGTGTCGAGGGGGAACTCCTGAGAAAAGATCCGCGTCGCTTCCTCGCGGATTTTTGGATCGGTCACGGGCCCTATCAGCCCGCCTACGCCGAACATGCGCACCCTGACCCCGAGGCGACTCAAAGCTTGCCCGAGTTCCAAGCCGATCACGCCCGGTCCGAACACGGCGACCGACTTGGGCAGATCTTCCCACTCGAACACATCATCGTTCACGACCAGTCGATCGCCCAGGCCCTCGAACATGGGCAGCACCACCGGCGTCGAACCAGTTGCGATGACCACCGCTCGCGCCTCCACTCGAGCATGCAGCCGCGACTCCGAGTCGCTCACCTGCAGGGTGCGCTGGTTCTCGAAGCGTGCAAAGCCACGCAAGCGGTCCGCTTCCGGAATCGCCAGGGAGTCACGCACCACGAAGCTCACGAAGCGATCGCGCTCCCGGCGCACGCGCTCCATCACCCTTCGGCCATCCACCTCGACTCGCCCCACGGAAACACCGAAGGCCTCTGCGCGGCCGGCATGGTGCGCGGCCTCTGCTGCGGCAATCAGTAGCTTGCTCGGCATGCACCCGACACGCGCGCAGGTCGTCCCGTACGGACCTCCCTCGATCAGCACCACCTTGGCGCCTTCGGCCTTCGCCGCGCGGTAGGCAGCGAGTCCAGCGGTCCCTGCTCCAATCACCGCGACATCAACGCTCAGGTTCGTTTGGCTCACGAGTCGCATCTATAGCGAACGGCGTGCCAACCCATGCACCGCGTTATCCCCTAATTTCAGCGAGATACACACGAAACAACCGATATTTCGTTGCACGCCAACAACTATATATCGTTGTCACAACGAATTGTCGGTGCTACGAAAGCTGTTCACATGGTCGCTCCAGTCGAAGATCTCCGTCAGCTTGCCGCACTCGCGGTTCGCCCCGAGGCCTTTCAGGACCTGCTCGAGGGGGTGCTCGGATCGCTAGCGAGTGTCATCCCGTACGACCTCGCCGTCATGTACGCTCTGCAAGGCGACGAGCTCGTCGTACGGGCCGCCGACGGGCCGCTTGCCACCGCTGAGGTGCGACATCACTCGCTCACCCTGAAGCGTTTCCCCACGATACGTCGAGCGCTAAATACGCGCAGGGCGATCGCCCTCACGGAAGACCACCACGCTGGCGACGAAGGCGACCCCTACGACGGGGTGTTGGACTTGCCCCATGGTCACAGCTGCATGGTGATCCCGCTCTACTCCCGGGAGAAGAGCCTTGGCTTGATCACCTTGGACCGCCGCGAGTGCGTGCCCTACTCGAAAGAGAGCGCAGCGCTTGCGGACGTCTACGGGCAACTGGTGAGCCTGGCCATGATGTTCGCGGAGCAGGCCAGTCTGCTTGCCCGCTACCGCGCTCAGCTCGAGCAGCAAAATCGCTTGTTGGTCGAGGAAGCGGGCGGAGCCAGCGTGGCGTGTCGACGCATCGAGACCTCGCGCTCCGGCGCGATGCGGCACCTGTCCACTCTGGCCCAACAGGTTGCAGCGTCGGACCTCCCCGTCTTAATCCGCGGAGAAACGGGGAGCGGCAAGGAGGTGCTCGCAAACGCAGTCCACGGTTGGAGCCCCCGCGTCGACAGCCCGTTCGTAAAAGTGAACTGCGCAGCGATCCCCGAAAACCTGGTGGAGAGTGAGCTGTTCGGCCACGTAAAGGGCGCGTTCTCCGGGGCGGTCAAGGAGCGCCCTGGGCGCTTCGTGACCGCGAACGGCGGCACACTGCTGCTGGACGAAATCGGGGATATGCCCCTGGCGGCGCAAGCCAAGCTGCTGCGCGTGCTCCAGGAGGGCAGCTTCGAACCTCTCGGCTCCGACCGGACGGTTCGGGTCGACGTGCGAGTGATCGCTGCGAGCCACGTTGACCTGGAGCGCGCGATACGTGACGGACGCTTCCGCGAGGATTTATACTACCGCCTCGCGGCCTTTCCCCTGGACATCCCTCCCCTGCGCGAGCGCCGGGAGGATGTGGTGATTCTGGCGGAGGACATCCTCGAGCAGCTGAAGGGCCGACAAGGTCGAGGTCCCTGGCAGCTCAGCCGAGCCGCGAAGCAAGAGCTCGAGTCTCGACCCTGGCCAGGTAATGTGCGGGAGCTCGCCAATGCCCTCGAGCGCGCCACAATCGTTCAACCGATGGGTGTGCTCGAACCAGTCCACCTTGGCCCTGCGCTCGGCGCGAGCGCGAAAGCACTCCTGCCCGCGAATTCTGCAGTCACCCAGGGAGCTGCCGCGAAGCCTGCGCGAGTCATGACTTTCGAAGAGAACGAACGCGCCCATTTGGAGCGTGCGCTCAGCGTGACCCAGGGCAAGATCTACGGACCGGACGGAGCCGCCAAGCTGCTCGGTCTGAAGCCGACCACGCTCCAGAGCAAACTCAAGAAGCACGGGATCCAGAAGGGAGCGTAGCAGGGTCTTGAAAAACACCCTGCCAATCAACAAGGCGGCTCGTGATGAGTGAAGAGGCGACCAAAGGTCAACCGAGCATCTGGTGGTTCGCATTCGGCTACTTCGCTTGTTATGTGCCGTACAGCGCGCTGACCAAGGCCATTAGCTCCGGACTACTGCCCGGGATGACACAGGGCGTACCCGGCTTCGAGCTGTTGCCGATCACGACGCTGGCTTCGATGTTCGGCATGCTCACGTTCCTCTGGTTGAGCGGCTGGTGGCGCAGCGCTTCCCGGCGGAAATTATTCGGACTATCGCTGCCGCTCCCGGGCACCTGGACCTTCCTTAGCGGTCTGTGCACTGCAGCCATCATCGGGACCACGACGTTGGCGTATACGTTCGAGGGCGCGAGCATCGTCTTCATGATGCTCTTGATGCGCGGTGGGGTGCTGGTCATCGCGCCGATTGTCGACACCTTGAGTAAGCGCCACGTGCGTTGGTTCTCATGGATTGCCCTCGGCCTCAGCCTGGCGGCGCTGCTCACAGCGTTGCTTGGCGAGGGGCAGCTCGGCCTCACGTTGGTCGCTGCCGTCGACGTGCTGATCTACTTGGCGTCCTACTTCGTGCGGCTTCGCTTCATGAGCCGTCTCGCAAAGAGCTCCGACGCAAGCGCTACCAAGCGTTACTTTGTCGAAGAGCAGATGACCGCGGCGCCGGCCATCGTGGTGATTCTCGCAACGCTGGCGCTACTTGCCAGCTTTTTTCCTCATGCAATCCAGCTCCAGCAAATTCGTGCCGGATTCACCAGCTTCTTCGAGCGTGGGTTGCTTGGCTACGCGCTGGTGATCGGCTTCTTGAGTCAGGGCACAGGGATCTTTGGTGGGTTGATCTTGCTGGATGGGCGGGAAAATAGCTTCTGTGTGCCGGTGAACCGCGCTTCTTCTGTGCTCGCCGGGCTCCTGGCTTCGGTCGGACTCTACTTGTGGCTCGGGGAGCGGTTTCCGTCACCTCAAGAGCTGTTCGGTGCGCTGCTCGTGATTAGCGCCATTCTGTTCCTCAGCATCCCGCCGTTGCTGGAGAAGCGCCGCAAGGCCACCTGAGGGCGGTACGGCAGCTTGAAATTCCTCGGCGCTGGCGTTTGATTCCGCGCGGCATGAACGCGAGCTTTCGTCACACTTCTCCGAGGTTAACCCGAGGGCGCCTTCCCGTTAGACTGGAGGCATGAAGACTCGGCTGCGTGGCCTTTCGCTGGGGTTTGGAGTGCTGTGTTCCGTGGTGGCGGTGACTGGCTGCGGCAGCGATGACTCGGGAGGCGGAGGAGCGACTGGGGGCACCGGTGGTTCGGCTGCGAGCGGTGGCTCGGGCGGTTCTGCTGCGAGCGGCGGCTCTGCTAGCGGAGGGTCTGGGGCCAGCGGTGGTTCTGCTGCAGGAGGGTCTGGGGCCAGTGGTGGCTCAGGGGCGAACGGCGGTTCCGCGGGGCAAGGTGGTTCCAGCGGCAGCGGCGGAGCTGGCGGCAATGCCGGCTCGAGCGGGAGCGGGGGGTCCGGGGGCGCCTCACCCCCCGATCCAACTTGTGATGAGCCCCGGCCGACTGATACGGCGAACGCCAACCGCGTCGTGGGGACCGGCACCCCTGCGAGCTGCACCGAGGCAGCCCTGCGCACCGAGATTGCTGCTGGCGGCATCATCGAGTTTGACTGCGGCAGCGCTCCTCACACCATCACGCTCACGCAGACGCTGCAGGTAACGAGCAACGTGGTGCTGAACGGGGGTAACACCATCACGCTGAGCGGCGGCGGCAACGTGCGCATCATGAGCCTCGACACCGGAAACTTCGAGGCTACATCACCCACGCTGGAGGTGCAGAACCTGACCTTCCGCGACGGGCGTTCGAGCGGCACCGCGATTCCTCTCGGAACCGATACGGACGGCGGCGGCGGCGCTATCTATCACCTGGGCGGCAACGTCCACGTGTTCAACTGCCAGTTCTACGACAACCAGTGCCCGGTGGACGGCCCGGATGTGGCGGGCGGCGCCATCTACGGCATCGGCGCTGGGGAGACGCTGGTCGTCGGCTCGGTATTTCAAGGCAATCGCTGCAGCAACGGCGGCGCCATCGGCGGCCTCGGCACTTCAATCGAAGTCTTGAACAGCAGGATTCAGGACAACGTCGCCACCGGGCAAGGCGCCAACTCCGTCGAGAATGGCCAGCAAGTGGGGCGCGGCGGCAACGGCGGTGGGATCTGCATGGACGGTCGAGGTCGCACGCTGCATGTGTGCGGCACCGTCATCAAAGGCAACGAAGGTGGGGCGTTCGGAGGTGCGGTGTTCCGCACCAGCTACCAATCGGAGCGGAGCGACTTCGAGTTCGTCACTGTTGATGGCAACTCCATCCGCGATATCCCCAATGAGCCGAACGGCGCGGGCGGGCTCTACCTCCAGGGGACGTTCGTCACCATCGACTCGTCGACCATCAGCCGCAACGTCGCGAACTACGCCGTCGGCGTCTGGGTAAACGAGCACGGCGCGCAGGCACCCGGCCGCCTGACAATGACCAACAGCACCGTCTTCGGCAACCGAGTCTACGAGCGCAGCGACTTCACCATGATGGGCCTTGCCGCAGGGATCAATATTGGCAGCGGCGCCGATGGAACGCTGACCAACTGCACCATCGTGGGCAACATCGCACAGTTTGCGTCGGGCATTGGGCGCGCTTCGCCGCTCACCATCCTCAACACGGTGATCCACAACGAAGCCCGCAACCAGTACACGCCCCTCAACTGTACGGGGTCGAGCTACGCCTCACCCCCGGGCTCGGGCAGCCACAATATTCAGTGGCCAAACGGACCGAAGGACGACATGGACTGCGTCAGTGGGATAACTCGAGCTGACCCGATGATTGGCATGCTCGGTGACAACGGAGGCCCCACGGAAACGGCACTGCCTCAAGCTGGGAGCCCGCTGCTCACCAAGTCAGGAACCGGCTGCCCAACGGTAGACCAGCGGGGTGAGCCGCGGAGCGAGCCGTGCACATTGGGCGCCGTGGAAATGCCTTGACCTAGGCTCTGAGAAATCGCGCAGCGTGCGAATCGACACTGAGGAATTCGGAGCATACCGGGAATGCCTCGCGTGAAAGCGGCGTAGTACGCCGAGCGCGGCTTTTGTCGCGCCGGTTGGCATTGCAAAACTCTGCGAAAGCGTCCGGCTTGAAGTCGATCAATTCCCGTGCGAAGACCCCGCGCGTGACGGTTCAGCAATCCGCGCGAATTACGGCGTTGCTCCAAAGGCTCGCGACAACCGCCGCGCTCCTGGGAGCGTGTGCTGCGATTCAGGCGTGCGGCGGCGCGGCGCTGCACAGCGCACCACCAAGCCATGATGAGCCCGTACCCGCGAGCGAACAGCGCGCCGAGCTGAAGCTCGAGCTCGAGCTCGAGCAACGCGCGGGATGTGAAGAGGACTTCGACCTCGCGCTCTACCAGGACCCTGGCGTCGAGCTGATCGAGTGGAAGGAACCGTTTGGCGTGTGCAAAGCGCGCCAGGTAACGATTCGTTATCTGCCGAAGCGCACCAGTAGGGACGCCCTGCTCGGTCGTATCAAAGAGCTCGCGCAGGAAGTGAAGCAGCGCTAGTCGGGCGCTCACCAGAAGAAATTCCGTATGGCAAACGACTCCAATCGCAAGTGGACCACCCAGCGCCGCGCCGTGTTCGCCGCGGGCGCGCTGTCTCTAGCCTTGCTGCCGAGCCTGCTGCTGGGCGTCGACGCGGGCGCCCAGGAGGGCACGCAGCGGCTCTCCCCTCGAGAGCGCGTGCTAGCGCAGATGGCGAAGGACCCCGCAGCGCTGATCAACGTGAGCTACGGGGAGATGCCCTCGAGCCCAGACGTGTTGAACCTAGGGAGGCGGGGCACGGCAGCTCTGGCGCGCTGCCTGCAGGACAACGCCAACACCGACGTCCGCAGCGAGTGTGCACGCTTGCTGCGAGCGCTGGGCGATCGCTCCGCACTGCCCAATCTCCGCGCGGCACTGGCCGACTGGGAACCGAGCGTCCGCTACGAGGTGATTCAAGCCCTCGAGTCGATGCCTGATGAGGAGTCGTTCGAGCCGCTCTACAAGCTCTATCAGCGCGACGATGAGTCTCCCAGCAATCGCATGGCGATCGTCGACGCCCTCGGCGCCCTAGGAAGTCAGCGTGCGGTTCGCGTGTTGCGCTCGGAACTGCGCAAAGCGCCCAAGAAGGACGAGACGGATAACCGCGGGCGCGTCTACTCCGCGCTGTGGCGTAGTCGTCACCTGATGGCGCGGCAGACCCTGATCGGCGACGTCGCGTACGTGCTCGGCTTGAAGGACAACGACTGGCTCGTGCTTCAGGGCACGGAGTCCGCGGCGGAGCTCCAGGCCAAGCAGCTGGTGAACAAGCTGACGCCGCTGATGGGCCACCGCAACGAAGAGGTGCGCAACAAGGCCGTCTATGCCCTAGGTAAGATCGGCGACCCCACGGCGACCCGCGCGTTGATTGGGCACCTCCCCAAGGTGCGCGAAGCGCGCATGTTGAACAACATCGCCTTCGCCCTCGAGCGCCTCGACCCGAAGGCGTTTTTCCCTGCCATTGAGAAGCTCGCGGCTCACAAGCAAGCGGTGATTCGCCTGAACGCCGCGTTCGTGCTCGGCGATGTGAAGCGCCCCGAAGGCCTGCCGATGCTCCAGAAGTCCCTCGGCGACCCCAGCGACTTCGTGCGCACGAGCGCCATCGTGGCGCTGGGCAAGCTGGCAGAGCCGAAGGCGATCCCAAGTCTCGAGAAGTTCACCGACGACGCCAACCCGACTATCCGCGAGGAAGCGATCTACGCCGTCAACAAGCTGTCCGGGGATAAGAAGCAGGACCTGATCTACAAGCAGCTCTACGCCTCGAAGGACGCCGAGCGCCGCCCCCAGATGCGTGAACGCGCCGCGGTGACCTTGGGCAAGCTCGGCGACACCCGAGTGCGGAACTACCTGCTCGGTTGCTTCGAACGCTACCAGTGCGATCTGCGAGACATTCGCGAGTTCGCGAGTCAGGACAAGGACCCGCGCACCGCTGGGCGCCTGCTCCTTAGCTGGGCGCGCGGCAGGAGCGTGCTGACTGGCTTGCTCGGCGACTTGAAGCCCGCTGGCGGTGTCGCCGTCGCCAACTCCGCCTTCGACGAGGCCATGGCGCATCGCGCCTATGGCAACGCTCAGCGGAGCACACTCTTGATCGCCGACTTGGGCGACAAGAGCAGCAAACAACGCCTGGACACGGTGAAGGGCCACAAGCAGACGTGGATCCGCTTGTACACCGGTGTCGCGCGGCTGCGCCTGGGGGAGAGCGTAGCGGTGTCCGAGCTGATGCGGGACTACGACAACCTACCGGTGGACTGGCTGGACAGCGCGCTCAACCTGTTTGCCACCATCAAGGAAGATTCCGCCCGGAAAGCGCTCCAGCCCGAACTCGAGAAGCGCTCCAAGGCGCCGGATCTCGAGCCTGCGATGGCCGCCGCTGCCATCTTGCTGAGCTGGGACCCGGAGCAGGGCTTCTTCCGCATGCTGGACGGCCTGTCTTCCAAGAGCACCGAGGAGCGGGAGCTCGCCTACTTCTACCTCGCCACCGACGACTCGAAGAAGCTCACCTTCGTCATGCGGCGCGCGCTGAGCCGCGAACAGCGGCCTTTCACCCGTGACCAGCTCCGGGTCATCCTCGACAACCGCGGCTGAACCTGATTCAGGCGCAGGTAGCTCTGGTCGTTCCATACGGAACTGGCTCTGGCTCCCGCTCGGCGTTTGCCTGCTGGTGTGGGACCCTGCCGCCACGGCGCTCGCGCCCAAGGCCCTAGCGGTCTGCGTGCTCGCGCTCTGTGGCGCGGCTTGGTGCGCCTTCCGCGGGGCGCCCCTCGTGCTCCCCTCGCCACTCGGCGCTGCAGGCCTTTGGGTAGCCTGGAGTTGTTTCTCGCTGCTCTGGGGCAGCCCCGGCGCGCTCGTCGGGCTGAGCTTCAACATCGCAGCGCTTGTGCTCGCGCTGGTCGCGCGCGCGACCTGGTCCAACAAGGAGCTGCGTCAGCAGCTGCGGAAGCTGGCAGTTTTCTTGGGGGTGAGCACCGCCGCATGGGCTCTCTACCAATACGCGGGCGGCGCTCGGGGTAGCTACATCCACGGTGGCCTCGGTAACCCCAACTGGCTCGGGCTGAGCTTGGCCCTGACACTGCTGCTCAGTATTCCACAACGCAGCGCGCTTCACAGCCTGCGCGGTCGCTTGGCGGTAGCGCTGAGCCTCACTCCGCAGCTGGCCGCGTTGTACCTCGCCCAGAGCCGCGTTGCCTGGGTCGCCCTGGTAGTCGCGCTGGTTGTTGGACTGCTGCGTGTGTCGCTGCAGCGTCTCGACCCAACCCGTATCCGCGCGGCGAAGCTCGGGCGCCTTGCGCCTCATCTGGCCTGGCTCTGCGCCATGACCGCGCCCCTTGGAGCCTGGGGCGCCGCGCCCAGCGCCTCGGGTAGCTGGCAAGCGGCCCTCGCTGGCCGCCGCTTCATCTGGCGCTCGGCGCTCGAGGCGATGGCGCAGAACCCGCTGAAAGCGCTCACCGGCTTCGGCAGCGGTCGCTTCTCCGAAGCGTTCCTTGAAGGCCAGGGCGCATTGCTGGGTGAACTGAGCGAGCGTTCCGCGGCGCGTGCCTTCCAAGCGCTGCAGAGCGCTCACTCCGACTGGCTGCAGACGTTCCTCGAACACGGGCTCATTGGCTGGGCGCTGATGGTCGCTTGGTTGTGGCTGTCGCTACGCGCAGTCGGCACGGGCAAGATTTGGATCCATGGGGAAATGTTCCTCGCAGCGCTGGCGGTGTGTGCCATCGCGGACGCTCCGCTCTTGCAGCCGGGGATCCTGGTGCTTGCACTGCTCGTCACGGCGGCGATTGGGACGGACGCCTTCGGTCGCATCCCGCGGCTCCGGCGCCTGCCGATTTGGTGGCTCGCGCTGGGGCTCTTGGCGGTGGGGACACGCCTCACGGCAGGCCACTGGCTGGGCGAGCGCGCGGCAACGGCGGCGAAGGCAGTACCCGAGGAGCGCCTCTCCGCGCTTGCCCGTGCCGTGAAGCTCGACCCCTACTCCGCCGACACGCATTTCGATTTCGCCGTTGCGTTGCTCGCCTCAGACCAACCCGAGCGTTCCCTCGAACACGCGGAACGGAGCCTGCAGCTGAGTCGCTCCTTGGGCGCGGAGTTGATTCGCGCCAAAGCGCTGAGCCGCCTGGGGAGGTTGAAGCAGGCGCACGTTGCGCTCCTCTCCGCGCGCACAATCAGCCCCGGTTCCTTTCGAGTCAACCTAGGCCTGGCGGCCATCGAGCTGGAACAGGGGGAACCAGGAACCGCGGAAACATCTTTGAACCGCGCGGCCGCGGTGTTGCCTGGGGACTCACGCATTGCGCCCCTGAGAGAGCGCATCAAGCAGGCCAAGCGAGACCAAGAACTCCGCTGATCGCTTTTCTAGCAACTGGTCAGCTCAGCTACCGATACGGCCGCCATACGCGGAGTTCCGCGCGGCTGGGTCGCCCTGTGGTCGTCCCTTACATGTCGTTGTTTGCGCAGCCGCAAACGCTGGCCATAGGGCCGTTGCTCCAAGGAGAGTACTCCATGAAAGGTTTCACAATTCTCACCTTCGTCGCCCCGACGGTGCTCGGCCTGGGCATTGCCGCCGCCGTGGCGATCCCCCAGCTGCGCGACAGCCTGCTGCACAAGGCGAGCGGTCCCGCCCCCGAGGTCGCGGAGCAAGCCGCCGACCCCGACAAGCAGAAGAACGACGCCTTGGACCACCTGCTCAAGTGCAGCAACTTCGTCGACAACGCGCTCAACACCTCGGAGCAGCGCTACCACTCGTGGGTCAAAGACAAGAAGAAGGGGCCTACGGGTCGTGAGCACACCATCGTCGGCATGGCCACGTGGGACGACAGCGTGCTGAAGATGTGCAACCAGCAGTTCGACGCCAACAAGAACCTCCAGCAGTTCGGAGACTTGGCGAAGCTCAGCGAGGACTACCGGGTGGCGATCAACGACCTGATACCCAAGGTCGATGAAGCCGCCAAGTACTACAACAAGGAAATGTACAAGGCCGACAAGTTCGAGAAGGGCAAGAAGATGCACCCCGATCTCGAGAAGGCCTTTCAGGTGTTCGTGAAAGCATCGGACGCACTA
Source organism: Polyangiaceae bacterium (assembly GCA_020633205.1). Taxonomy (NCBI): domain Bacteria; kingdom Pseudomonadati; phylum Myxococcota; order Polyangiales; family Polyangiaceae; species Polyangiaceae bacterium. Next base: position 1,163,805 of record JACKEB010000011.1, on the reverse strand, counting down.
TCACCTGAGATCGAGAAGTACGTCACCGAGCGCTCCGTGAAGAACCTCGCAGCAATCGAAAAGGACGAGGGCCATTCACTGCACTACTGGCACCGCAAGTCGATGCTCGAGGCCAAGTCCGTGCAGCGCCTCGTGAACGCTGAGAAGGTCGACTACGACAAGCTCGAAGCCGCTCTCAAGAGCTACGGCGCCAGCGTCGACGAGCTGGAAAAGGCGCAAAAAACCGCCAAGGAAGTCCCCCTCATGTGGGCGGGTTACAAGAACCACCCGCGCGCCTACTACGACGCGGTGGCGTTCTTCGTGAAGCGCCACAAGAACAACATCAAGTTCACCCGCGACGAGCAGATGCGCCTCAACCATGGCATCGGCGATGATGTCCCGGGCTCCTCGGACAACGTGGTCAAGGAGTACAACGGGATGATCGACGGCTCCAACGCGGTCAACTACGACGGCAGCACTCCCACCTGAGGAGCCCAAGGATCTGCAAGAGCGGCGTGTCTTCCCACGATGGGGTACTACACTTTCGGAGTGTCGTTTCGTGGGGAGTCCGGCTTCCGTCGCATCCAGTGGCGAGGACGCATGCGCCACATGTATCCTCGTGGATGCGCGTTTTCCATCGGCGCCCTCGCGCTCATGTGGTGCGTGGGTTGCTCGACCAGCAGCCTGGAGCAACCCGCCCCACGCCATGAGTCAGCCTCCGCCGTCGCCCAGGTCCCGACGGTGGAGGTCCCAGCCACCCCAAGTGCCTCCCCACCAGTCAACAGCGCGCCTCGGCAGGCCACGCTCCCGCCGGACGCACAAATCGCCTGGCAAGCCAATCAAGTCATGCGAGCGCTGGGCCACATCGCCGAGACTCTGCAAGACAGCGAATACACCCATGGTTTCCGTGTGGATTCAAAGCAAGGCGTGTATCACTTCGACTGTTCGGGCCTGGTGCATTACATCCTAGGGAAAGTCAGCCCCGTGGCCCGCAGCGCGAGCTTTCAAGGGGTTCGCGGAAGGCCCCTGGCACGCGACTACTACCGCACGATCTCCAGGAGCCCAGTCGATGCTCCTCGCGCAGGTTGGCAAAAGATCGAACGGGTCGCCGACGTTGAGCCTGGTGACTTGATCGCTTGGATCAAGCCGAAGGTGCTCACGAAGTCGACCAACACCGGGCACGTCGCGTTCGTTGTGCTGCCCCCTGTCACGGTGCCGGACTCCCCAGGTGCCTACTTGTTGCGGGTCGCCGATGCGAGCAGCTTGCACCACGACGACGACACTCGCGTTGGTCGCGATGGTTTCGGAATGGGCACGATCTTGCTCCTCACCGACGAGCAGGGCCGCCCGGTGGAGTACGGCTGGGTCGGCTTGAAGTGGCGCACGTTCGAAACACGCATCGCCATCGGCCGTATTTCGCGCCCCGGCGACGAGGACGATGGCTGAGGGCTAGTCCTGGAGCAACCCTTTACGCTTGAGCGCGGTCAGCTGAGCCTCCGTAACAACGCGCCTCACCCCCTGCTCGCCATCCCCCGACGTAATATCCACGGGGAATATAATACACTCGGGCGTCGACTGCAGCAGACTCCCTAGTCCTTCTGCGTTGAGTTCGCGACAGACGACGTCGACGAGGTCCCTTGCTTGTTGATAGAGCCCCTGCTGCCAGATCAGTTGATTCGCGTCACTTGCGGCACGGTGGAGCGCCTCGTCTTCGAACTCGAGCTCCTGGGTGTCGTAGTGCTCCCACTCCACGGGACTCCAAACGTACTCACGCTTCGCCGGCTCGGACGCGAACGCAGTCTGCTCTTCGAGTGTGAGCAACCCCACCCGCGGGGGCAAGAGGTGCTCGAAGGCCTCCATGTCGAGCCACATGGCAATCGCAGCGATGGGGGTACCAACGTCGCATGCGCCAAGTAGATCTCGCGCGGCGACTTGCAAGGCGCCCTTGACACGCTCGAGCACGACTTCGGGCGCCTCGTGAATCCTGCGAAACATTTCCGCGCGGCTTCCGTTTGGGTATACCCACTCGACGAGTTCGAGTTCCCCCGATGCGTCATGGGTAAACTCCAAGAGGCGTTCATAGCCTGGTTGCGAGGCTCGCGCGCGCACTGGCAGCTCACCCGCCCACTCGAAGTATTCCACACGCTCCGCGCCAATGCGGTAGCGTGTCTGGACTTCCACCAGCTGGTGTCCCTGGTAGCGATAGCGCGCCACGTTCACTACCGACTTGCCAGCGTCACTGTCGAAGCAAAGCGCGTCCACTTCATCCGCATGGTAAACGAAGTACACTTCGCTCGCCGGCCGCTCCTCACCTCTACCCGGCAGCCACTGACGCTTCGGTAGCTCGTTGTAGGTACGCACCACCACGAGCCGTCCCTCGGCGTCGAAGCCGTGTTCGACCAGGCCGCGGGCATCCACGACCGGCATCTCCACCAGTTTGCCCCGTCCGAAGCAATTCGATTCGCCGTAGTATGGCTCGAGCCAGTACCGCGGTGAGTCGGCCCACTCGCGCCGCACAATGGAGGCCTCTGTGGTGTCCCGCACCTCCTCGTAGCGTCCACCTGCGGTGTCGAACAGCTTTTTCAGGGTCGGCATGCGCGCCAGCAGGGCGTCGCACAGTCAGCGGGCGATGCCAATCGGATCTGCGGGAGTCTGATAAACCTGCAGTCCCAGTCGCAACTTGGGCACACCTGGCGAAACCTCTGCCGCGCGTATCCGCAGCTCGGGCGCGAGGCATGGCAGGGCTCCAACCCAGTACGCCCCTAGGTTGGCGAGATCGATCTCCGTGAGCCCCAGCTCCCGAGCGAGACGGCTCGGGTTCGAACTCTCACCAAAACACTTGAGAAACGCAAACCATGCCAGGGGATCTCGGTCCAGCGGGGCGAGGCGGCGCTTGAAGTGTGTCAGCGCCCGCTGGCTCGCCGCGACATATTCCTCAAGGAAATCATCGTCGAGAGCGGCACCCTCGAGTCGAGCTTCGAGGGGCGCCTTGAGCTCTTGCCACTGGCCTGCCGAGATGCACTCGGCCGCCAGTACATCCGCCTGGGGCAGCCCCAGCAACTCCAGCGCAGTCACGACCCGGGCGTATTGATCCAACGACAACGTCACGGGCGGATAGTACGACCGTCACGTCACCTGACTAGAGCCCGTGCTCGCTTTTTGGGGGTGAGGGGCGACGTTTTCCCGCCACACCTGCCCGTTGCCGCGCGGTCTAGCTAGCATTGCGTCGCGAAGTGCAACAGTCCGCGCGGTCGCGGGGAACTTCGGAGGAACCGGCATACGGAAAGGTAGCCCTCCTCGGTTCGGCTCGACCACGACCGCGGGGCCGACATCGCGCACTGCATCTAGCCGGTGTCCATCGACCCACCGGCGGTCGATTTGCCGACTCCCGATCAGTCACCAATGCTCAGAATCAGTGAATAGCTGATTGATTCTGAACACTTGCAGCCGTTCACTTTTCACGCAACTGGGACGGTGAGCGGCCGACACCTCTCCAGCGCTTGGGACCCCGCGGGCGCTCTTCGGCTTGGCTATGGATACTGCTGTCACCCTCACGCTGAACGCTGGCGACTTCGAACTGCGCTGCACCGCGGTTCGCGGAACCGAAGCGGTGGGACATGCCGCGCGCCTCGAGTTGGAGTTCAGCGGCGACCGGTTCCTGGACATTCGCGCGCTGCTTGGCACCTGGGGCTCACTGAACTTCGCCACGGACCACGCGACGCGGAGCGTGGTTGGTCTGCTCACGCGGGTGAGCCACGTCGCGAGCACCGCGCGCGAGGGGGACGAAAGCCGGCGCTATCGCTATCGTGCATTGCTCGAGTCCGGCACCGCTCGGCTCAGACTCACTCGCCGTAGCCGCACCTTCCAGAACCTGAGCCTGCCGGACATCGCGCGGCAGGTGCTGTTGAGCGCGGGCTGGGATGGCGCTCTGGTGCAGCTCGACCTGAACGAGGCACATCCGATTCAGCGCTACGTCGTGCAATACGACGAAACCGACGAGGCCTTCTTCCGCCGCATTTGCGAGCGCGCCGGTGTCTACTTCTACTTCCTACCAACGGAGGGGGAAGAGCTTCGCGAAGTATGTATCCTCACGGATACATCCACCACCCTGGAGCCCGTCGACGCCCCGCTACAGGTCATCGAAGATTCGGGCGAGGCCCACGCCGGAAACTACGCTCGCAAGCTGCGCTTCGAGAGCACGCTACTTCCGGGACGCGTGACCCTCAGGGACTATGACCCGGAGCGCCCAGGCCTGGATTTGCGCGCGACGAACCTGACGACCTCCGAGCTGCCACGAGGTGCCGAGGAGCGCGAGCTAGAGCATTACCAGACGCGCATCCCGTTCAGCGATCTCGTGGTGGGCGAAGCTGAGGCGCGTCGGCTACTTGAGTCACTGCAAGCAGGCGCCGAAATGCTGAGCCTCGAGACGAACGCCGTCGGGCTGTACGCCGGTGCTTGCTGCGAGGTGCTGCCCTGTGAGGAAGACGGCGTGGTCTCTGCAGAGGGGCGCTACGTGATCCTTCGCGTGGAGCACGACTGGGAGAGTGGCCACGCCTACGACGTGCGGCTCCACTGCCAGCCACTGAGCCAGCCGCTACGTCTACCTCGGGAGACACCCGAGCCACGACTGGCGGGCGTGCACTCGGCATGGGTCACGGTACCAGAGGGCGAGGAGATCCACGTCGACGCGCTCGGGCGAGCCAATGCGCGTTTCCGGTGGGATCTCGAAGGAGCAACCGACCACGAGAGCAGTCTGCCCATCCGCGTCATGCAGCAGAACATGGTGGATTCCATGGCGCTCCCCCGCGGCGGGTGGGAGGCGCTGGTAGCCTTCGACCAGGGCAACCCGGAGCGGCCACTGATCCTGGGCAAGTTGTTCAACACGGCGCAGCCACCCACCTTGAGCCTGCCGGAGAACAAGACATCGAGCGCCATCCGCAGCTTTGCCTCTCCCGGCAGTGCCAAGATGAACTCCATCCACACCAACGACAAAGCTGGTGCGCAGACCTTCATCATCAACGCCGGCGACGGGAAGTTCACTACCGTCGGCGGAAACCTCAAGACGAACACGGGGGCGGTGGAGGACCGAACGATCGGCGCTCATCAGGCGACATCCGTCGGGGGGACAGAGAACCTGAGTGTTGGCCAGAAGTATCGCGTTTCCTCGGGGAGCCAAACGGGCACGGTCGGTGGCGCGCAGAACATCGGCGTGACCGGTAAGCTGAGCCACGAGGTCGCCTCGGAGACGGTCTTGATCGGAGGCGCACTCCTCGAACAGATCGGCAGCCCGGCAGCCATCGCGACTTCCCTCGGCAGCACGGCGCTCGGCGCGATGGCGGGGAGCAACTTCCTTAGCGCCCGTCTCGGCAAGGTCGGAGCCATGGCTGCCCAGTTCGTCGCCCCCATGGCGACGGCTGCCTACGAAGGCTACAAGTCCGGAGGCGTCTCGGGTGCCCTGAAGGGAGCGGCGACTGCGGGAGTCAACACCGGCGCCGGGATGATCGCCGGCATGGTTCCCGGAGGAGACGCGGCACTCTCGGCCGGTATGGAGTTCGCTGGCAACAAGCTGCTCGAGAAGGGCATGGACTGGAGCGAGAAGCAGATCAAAGGCGAAGGCTCCGGTGGCAGCAACAAGAAGGCGGAGGGCCCGAGCGCGGAAGGTGGTGGCGCCGGCGCAGCCCAGAGCGACGCGAGCGGCGCCGAGGGCGGTGGCTCGGGTAACAAGGAGATCAAGATCGCCGGCGCCGCCGTGGAATGCGTTGGAGCCGCGAATATCGTCACGACGCCGGCGTCCGTCGAGTGGGAGACCTACGGCGTGGCTCAGCTTCTGGTGGGCGGTGCGCACCTCACCAAGGCGCGCTCGAACGTGTCCCTCGAGGTGGGGGGCGCATCGATCGAAGCTTCCGCGAGCCATGTGGTCAAAGCAGGTGCAACCGTCGCGCGCGAAGTCAAAGCCGCGCTGAACAGCACGAGCGCCGCACTCACCATGCAATCCAGCGCGGGCGTCGGCTTCAAAGCGCCCGCCATCGTGTTCAAGAGCGCAGGCGCGCTGTCGTGCTCAGGGGGCAAGGTGAGCTTCGTCGTCGGCGGAACGACGGTGAGTTTCGATGGCGGTGCGGTGCTCGTCGAAGGCGGCGCAGTCACCTTCGCGAAGAAGACCAAACAGAGCGGGTCAACGGATCACTGATGTCCAACGCAGCCACAAGCATCGTCTCACTCAACATCAGCGGTCTCGGGCTGGTGACGGCGTCGGGCTCGAACCTACTCGAGTCGCTGTTCTTCTCCGATGCCAGCGTCGAACCGGGCGTGCCAACCCCGTTCTTCAAACCCGCCGAGATCGAGGGCGATGATCCAGAACCGATTCAGATCAACCGCTGCCCTTGGCTCGAGGCAGAACTGCCGCTCAGCGAGCGCTGCCTGCGCATGGCCGAACGCGCAGCCCGCGAGGCGCTGGAGCCGTTGCTCGCGAATCAAACCGGAGACGAGCCGGTGTGCCCCGAACTCTGGCTGATTCTGCCTTGCCCTCGTGACGACTTCAGCGAGCTGACTGCAGCCAGCATCAGCCAAGAACTGTGGAAGCGCCTCTCGCCTTCCAACGTGCGGACCCTGTTCGGCGAGGCCGCCACGATGGACGCACTCAAGGAAATCCACACGACAATGAAAGGCGGAGCAGCGGCCGCGTTGTTGCTCGCCGTGGATAGCTTCTTCAGCGTGGAGTCCGCAGAGCGCGAGGTCACCCAACCGGTGACCCCGTGGGAACCGCTGCCTCCACTGAAGGCGGAGGCGGCCGCCGCGGTGCTGTTCACTGCGAAATCGCCAAGTGCCGCCGCGGACTCGCTGAGCCGCAGTCGTCTCGGGAGCTCACGCCTCGGCACCAAAGCGCCTGAGAGCAACCTGCGTCAGAGCTACTTCACGTCGCAGGGTCTCGCCTCTGGCGGCACGCTCTCGGAGCCGCCCACTTCGATGCGTAGCTCACGCCTGTCGGGCACCGCGCTCGGCGCGCTCAGCTCCTCCCACATCGCTCGCCTCGTGGCGACTGGCTCAGCCAAGGCCCCGGCGAACGAGCACAACGACGTCCTGCAGGACGGCCTCGTCATGACGTACTTGCTCGAGACGCTGAGCGCAGCGATACGCCCAGACTGGCTGATTGGGCCAACCCGCAGCTCGCTGTTTCGCTCTCGAGAGTGGGAGATGGCGCTCTGTCGCTGTCGCGCCAAGGTCGCGGACGAGTTCGACTCCCTCGACGTGGAGACCGTCTTCGGCCGCGTCGGAGCCGCGGCCGTGGTGGTGTCGATCGTGTACAGCGTGGCCGCCACCCGCCTCGGACTCAAGGAGCCAAAGGACGGAAACCTGCTCACCTCGTGCGTGTGGAACGTCTCGCCCGACGGGAACCGCGGGCTGCTCGCCCTGATGACTCAGATCCAAACGGAAACGCAACACACCAGCGGAGCGACGCGTGCTCGCTGATCCGACCGCGGCATCCTGGGAGCGAGCGACAGCGAACCTCGAGGCGCTGCATGACGCGCTGAGCATGGTCGCGACCGCGCCCCACAACGCGACCGGTATCGTGCAGGAGCTGCAGCAGTGCCTGGTTACCCTGGCTCGCGCGAACGCGCCGACGCGGGAGCTCGCGCACAGTGCGGCCCGGGCACAGCAGCTGGTCATGACGCTGGTCGTGGCCGGCTTGCTCGCCCCCTCGCACACCGCCGCGCTTCGGGAGGCCTACAACGCCTGTGTCGGCGCGGTGTACGCCACCGACTGGTGCGAAGTGGGCAATGTCATTGGCAACCAGAGCTGGCTGGCGAGTGGCTTTCGCGCCTCACGCCGGCGCCCGCGCATCCAGCAGCTGCTGCCTCCCCCTGCGGATGACGATGGCGCGTTCGTCAGAGCTGAAGCCCGTACGAGCCGTCTCGTGCAGGTCGACTTCAGCGTCGCCCGAACGCTGGAGCACCACGAAGTCGCGGAGCGCGCTGTCCACAGCTGCCTCGATGACATCAGCATGCTTTCGCGCCACCGCCTCGATCGACGCATGGATGAATCAGGCAATGAGGAGCAGCGCATCCTGCGGCTCGGTGACGCCTTCACGGTCGCTGGCGCGGACGCCCCTTCCCATCTTCGGGCCTGGTGGTGGGACGACACAGCGAGTTCCGATCCGTACCGAGGCTTCGCCGTGGGCTACGCTTTGTCCGTGTGCTCTGGCGCAGGCATCTTTCGTATCCTCGGGGCATTGATTCAAGACCTACCGGCAGACGCCCACGCGGAAGTGGAGGCGGTCGCTGATGCGCTCGAGCTCGTCTCGCGACCAGAGCACCAGGCTCTCATCCAGCATTGGCAACGCGCGCCTTCACCGGTCCTGCGCGCTGTCGCAATCGAGCTTGGCGGGAGACGCCTTGGAAAGCCACCAGAGCTCGAGCCGTTGGCGCTCTGCCAGTGGCTCGTGGACCCCAATCCGTGCGTCGTCGTGTCCGCGCTGCGGGGTTTGGCCAGAGCCCAGCACATCCCACCGGAGCTGGCGCCGGCGGTGGAGCAGCTGCTGCTGGGCGGCGTGAGCGGCCGCGTCAGCTTCGAGGCTGCGCGTTGCCTGGCGCTCTGCGGTTCAGCCGCGCCCTACCTCGTCTTGCGCAGCGACGGGCGATTGCTCGACGCCATCGGCGAGCGCGCTCTGGAACTGCTGTTGTGGTTTGGCGATCTGAACGACGCCGGACTGTTCTCGCACATTCTGCAGAGCCGACCCCCGACCGCGTACACCCTGGAGTGCGCGGCGCTGTTCGGAATCCCCGAGTCGTACGCCTACTTGCTGCACGCCCTCGAGCAGGAGGACCTGGAGGACGACGCCGCAAACGCACTTCAAGTGCTGCTCGGCCCCATCCATGAAGACCTGGCGAAGATTCCATCCGCATGGAAACGTCACTTGCGACAGCTCAACTTGCAGAGCGGTGTGCGCTATCGCTGGGGGCGACCGTGGCAGCCCAGTTGCTTGACCAGTGAAGTGCAGCGGGCGGAGCTCTCTCGGCGCGGCCTCGGCATGCGCCTGGACGAGCTCTGCGTGCGCCTCGGTGGCATCGCCGTGCCCAGCTTGAGCGATTGGGATGATGTGCTCAAGCCGGCCCTCGGCGACTTGCTCAGCGGCCTCGGCAACGTGGGGTCCAAGCTGCGCCCCGGTGACTACTACTGTCACACGCGACAGCGCCATGGGACGCCGAGCAGCGCATCGCCAACTGGCCTCACCCCCAAACCCGCTGGCGTTAGCTCCGCGAGGATCTGAGAGCTAGAGATGATCTACAACAACACTCGCTTTCAGGTTGCAGAGATGTGGCACCAGTGGAGCGAGCCCGAGGGCGGCTCCGAGGCTCTCACCCTGGTGGTCAAGGCGACCTACGACATCCAGCAGGATGGCCGTTGCACGCCCGCGGACGAACAGATTGCGATGCGCTACACAGAGGAGCTCACGGGTGAGCGTGACGACGCGCCCAGTGCGCGTCTCCCCGCGGATGTGATTCCAGAGAAGCAAGGCAGCGACGTGATCATCGCGGGCCACGCCTACTTCGCGCCAGGCGAGACCCAAGTCACCACCAATGTGCAGGTGGGTGAAGTGTCCGCGCCTTTGCTCGTCCATGGTCCGCGGCACTACGAGAGCGTGCTCGGCAGCGTGCGCATCGGTAACGCCGTCACCACGGATCGCGTCGCGCTGATCTACGAGAAAGCCTACGGCGGGATGTCGGAAGATCTGCAGCGAGTCGAAGAGCGCAACCCCGCTGGCGTTGGGGTGACGTCCAACCCAAAGTCCCTCGACGGCACGCTCGCGCCTCAAATCGAGCATCCAAGCAAGCCATTTCAAAGCGCGAAGGATGCTCATACTCCCATGGGCTATGCCCCGGTCATGGCGTACTGGGAGCCTCGGAAGAGCTCCTTTGGCACCCTCGACGAGGTGTACTTCAAGCAGCGCATGCCGCTGACTCCGAAGGACTTCAGCCTGCGCTACAACAATCAGGCGCACCCAAGCTTGATGCTGAGTCGAAGACTGAGCGCGCGAGACTCGGTGGCGTTGCTCGGGCTCACGCCGGAGCGCCTGTTGCGTTTTCAGCTGCCGGACCTGGCCCTTGCGATCCGCGGCTACCGCGACCAGGGCAAGCCGGAGCTACGGCGGCCCGAGATCGACACCTTGGTGATTTCACCCGACGAGCGTCGCATCGAAGTCGTGGCGAGGGAGCGCTTTCGCTTGCTTCGCACGAATCCGCTGCGAGACCTGCAGATTGATCCGGAGGCAGCGTGAAGAGCTCAGTCTTCGTCTTCTCCGCTAGGCAGTGGAGCAAACACGGGCACCACCGCAGCGGCTTCCGGTTCTTCGGGCGGCGCGACTTGCAGCTGACGCAGCGGGCCGATTGGATCGCCCACCGGTGGATACCCCATCGTTTCCACATGAATATTCGGCAGCGCGGCTGGCGCGCCCAACGCCTGACTGCGCTGGGCGGGCTCCAGCGCCGGGAGCTGCCTCGCCCACAAGGCGTTGAGGTTCATCAGATCGACTTCGAGCAGCCCGAGCTGACGCAGCACCAAGGGGGGATCACTCGACTCTCCGTAAGCCTTCAGGAAAGCGAACCAAGCATGAGCGTCACTGTCCAGCGGCGGCAATGCCCTGGAGAAGTGGCCCAGCGCCGACTCGCTCGCCGCGCTGTACTCGTCCTGGAAGGGATCGTCGACGTCAGCCTCCATCAACCGCTGTTCGATGGGCGCCTTGAGCGCCTCCCACTCGTCAGCGGTGATCTGCTCTGCAGCGAACACACTATCCGGCGGCAACCGCACCAGGGTCAAAGCGAGATTCACCCGCGCGTACTGGTCCAGTGTGAGCCGTGCCACGGCAGCATCTTGTTACAAATTCCGGAGAGTGACCAGTGAGCGACCACGCATCGATTCAAGTCGACCTGGTGGTCGAGGGAGTGGACGCAACTTTTCAAGTCCTGCGCCTCGGAGGCCGAGAGGCGATGAATGAGCTCTCGACGCTGGAAGTGGAGTTCACGACCACGGAGGACGTGCTGGGCCTGGATCCCCGCGGACTCGATCAGTTGTTTGGTAAGGCGGCGACGGTCGCCCTCGTGGACCGTCGTGAGTCACACACCCGCACCCTGCCGTTGATGATCCTGGCGGTCGAGTTGGTGGAAGAAACCATCAACGGTGAGCTACGCATCGAACTCAGTCTGGTCCCCCGGATCCAGCTACTGGCGGAGCGCACCGGCCACGCGATCTGGGTTGACAAGAGCACCCAGCAGATTGTCGAGAGCTTGCTCGAGAATCAGGGGTTGGGGGGAGGCGAGCTAGATGTGCGCCTCAGCCAAGCTTACGAGCCTCGTCCCCAGTGCGTGCAGTATGCCGAGACGGAGTGGGACCACGCACTGCGTCTGCTCGCGGACGAGGGAATTTCCGCATGGTTTGATACGGAGCAAGAGGCACCCATTTGGGTCTTGGCGGACACTCTCGAGGCCTGCGTGGACATCGAAGGCGATGCCGTGTTGCCGTTCGAGGATGGAGCGGCGCACACCCAGCTTCGGCAGTTCACTGAGTTCGAACTGGAAGCCAACTGGTGCACCGGAAATGTCCACTTGCGAGACGACGACGTGCGCCAGCCCGAGGTCCCTATCGAAGGCAAGCTCGAGGACGGCGAGGGTCTCTACTTCGCCTACCCCGCCAGGCTCGTCAACGGAGACCAAGCAGCGCAGCGGGCGCGGGCGCGCCTGGATCAGCTGAGGCGCTTCGAGCTCGTTGCCAGGGGCTCCTCGGACTGCGTCAGGTTGCAGCCGGGGCGCATCTTCGAGCTGTACTCGGAGCAAACGGAGCTAAATCAGCGCTACTTGATCGTTTCCGTGGAGCATCGCTTCGTCGAGTCCACGCCTGGCAAGGAGCAAGCGGCGGGCTACACGAACCGGGTCTTGATGGTGCCCGCAGGGCGCTTCTTCCGACCAGCCATTCCGGAGTGGCCAACGCTACCGGGGCTTGAGCCGGCGACGGTAACGGGGCCAGCCGGGGAAGAAATCCATGTCGACGACCTGGGCGCGGTCAAGTTGAAGTTCCCCTGGGACCGTAGCGACACCATGGATGACACCACCTCGACCTGGGCGCGGACCATGCAACAGAACCTTGGCGGCAGCATGCTGCTTCCGCGCATGAATTGGGAAGTGCTGGTCGCGTACGCCCATGGCAACCCGGACCAGCCACGGGTCCTGGGTCGGCTTTACAACGCGGAGGCTGCGCTGCCCTACTCGCCAAAGGGTCAAAGCGCCTCGACTTCGTTCCAGACGGCGAGCTCTCCCGGCGGTGGCGCCGTGAATGAACTAAAAATGGGCGACTCCGCGGGGAAAGAGTCGATGAGCATCAACGCCGCGAAGGACCAGAGCGTGGTCGTCGGTGGCGACGCCCTCACGACGGTTGCGGGAAACGAGGATCACACGGTGGCGTCTTCATCGACCCTCACGTCAAAAACGCACTCGCACTCGGTCGGCGGCGCCCACAACATCGATGTAGGCACGGACTACACCATCCAGGTCGGCGCACGCTCGGAGACCATTGGTGGTGTCGAGATCAACAAGGTCACCGGCTCTCGCATCGTCAAGGCAGGCGGGGCGTACCAAGAAGTGGTTGGGGCGCTCCAGGCGACTCAGTGCATCAACGCAAACCTCGAGTGTGCCGCGCTGGCGAACCTCGTCGGCGGGGCCATGATTCACGCCGCAGGTGCCGGCGCCAACGAAACGGTGCTTGGAGCTCGCTCACACGTGGTCGGCGCCGTACGCGGGATCAACTGCGTGAACTACGAGGAGAAGGTCCTCGGCGTCAAAGCCATCACGTCCGGCGCTAGTCTCCTACAAGCAGGCGCGGGCAACGCCACGCAGGCGCCGGTGATCAACCTGAGCATGACCGCGCTGACCGCGAGCGCCGCGGCGGACGTCGTGTTTGACGGCGCGACGATCAGTATCGAAGCAGCCAGCCTCACGGCACCTGGAGGCTCCATCTCCGGCGGCACCCTGAAGGTGGTCGGTTCCGAGGTCAAAGGCTCGATCACCCGCAAGGGAGTCAGTGAGTTGGACGCGTGATGGACTATGAACTCAGTCTGGACGGCTGCCCAACCCTCGGCGTCGAAGTCGAAGTCACGGAACGCCTCCACAGCCCGTGGGTCGCGCTCGTGCGAGTCGCTCCGCTGGCCGCCAGCACCGCCGCTGAGCTGCCACCCGAGCAGCTGGTCCGCGAGTGGCTAGGCCGCCGAGGCACGCTCGGGCTGCGCCCTGAAATTGCCCAAGATTGCGAACTGCCTGCGCCGGTCAAGCAGGGCATCGTGCGCGCCGTACACCTGACCCGAGCGGCCCTCGAACTGGAGTTCGTGGCACCGCTGGCGTTGCTCGGGCTCGGTCAGGATCAGCGGATCTTCCTCGAACTCGACGCGCTCGAGATCGCCAGTCAAATCTTTCAGGAAGCGACGATCCGCGTTGAGAATCGCTGTGGGAGGGCACTCGCCAAGCGTCGACAATGCGTGCAGCACTGGGAGTCCAGGCTGACGTTCGTTTCACGCATCCTCGCGGAAGAGGGCATCGTCTACCACTGCGCTGCGGACGGCTCGAACGCCGTGGTGCTGCTCGATTCGCCTGACGCCTTCGACGGCGACCCTGCACCCCTGCTGGTGCGCCGCGAAGCCGGGCTCACGACGAGCAGCCGCGCTGTCAACGACGCCCGGTTGCGCTACCGACGCCGCACGGAGAGCGTGCTCCTGAACGAGTGGAACTACGAAGCGCCGTCGGCGGACCTCGCGTCTCCCGCTGGAGACAAATCAGCGCTTGAGTACTACCAGTTTCACGCCGACTACAAGGACACTGAGCAGGGCAAACAGCTCGCCCAGCTGACACTTGAATCCCTGCGGCAAGACACCCGGGTCCTGCAGGGGAGCACGCCCTGCAGGGAGCTCGTGCCAGGCAGGAGCGTCGAGGTGGAAGCCGATGAGAGCGGACTGCGCGGGCGCTGGCTCGTCACTTCCGTGAGCTACGTCAGTCAAATCACGAGCGACGCATCCCCTGCTACCGGCGGCGAGCAGCGCTTCGTGTGCGAGTTTCAAGCCGTCCCTGGCGAAGCGGGCTTCCGCCCCAAGCAGCAGACCGTACCCAGCGAGTTCATCACCAGTTCACTGGTGGCGGGAGCGGATGGAGACGAGATCCATCCCGACGACCAGCTCCGAGTGAAGCTGCGTCAGCACGCAGATCGTCGCGGCGCGGACGGGGACCGGGATGCGGCATCTCCTCCCAAGGACACGGACTCCACCTGGTGCCGCGTGGTTCAACCCAACATGAGCGGCAGCATGCTGATCCCCCGCGTTGGTTGGGAAGTGATCTGTGGTCACTGGGGTAAAGGCTCCGACGAGCCGCTGGTACTTGGCCGCATGGTGAACGCGTTGTTCCCTCCCCCAAACCCCCTGCCTGCGCAAAAGACCTTCACCGCGTTTGGAACTCGCAGCACACCCGCGGGCGGCGGAAAAGGCAATCGCGTGGCCTTCGACGACACGAAGGGCAAAGAGGGCATGCACTTCAATGCCGGCAGCGACCTGACGGACAAGACGGCCAACGACAAGACCACCACCGTCACTGCCAGCGAGAGCCACAACGTGAGTGGGAGCCGCAACGTTGCGACCGCGCAGGTGTACACGAAGAGCACCTTGGGCGCCGAAACCTATTCCGTGGGGACACGCAACGTGAAGGTGGCCTCCAACAAGACCATCAACGCAGGCGCAGAGACGATCGTCATCGGCGGCGCGCGCATCTTCTGCGTGGGCGGTGAGCAGGGCATCGAAGCTGCCACGCTCGTGCGCTGTGTCGCAGGACTCAAGACGGAGCTGCCGGTCGGCGGTGAAGCGCGCAAGGTCAAAGGCTCGAACGTCACCGTGATTGGCGGCGCGCTACTCCAGGCAGCATCGACCTCGGGCGTCAGTGTCGCTGGTGTGAACAACGAGGCGGTCGCGGGGCCCAAGGTCGTGAGCTGCACCAACTACGCGCTGAACGTCACCGGCGTGCTGACGGAGAGCTATGGCGCACGCTTGATTCGCGGCGCCGGGGTGGATCACATCGGCAAGGGGGCGATCAACATCAACAACAGCGGCGCCGCGACGCTGAGCGGCGCCAACGTCGTGTTTCAGGCCAGCGGGAAGATCACGATCAAGGCCGGGGGCTGCACCATTTCCATCACCCCTGGGAGCGTGGAGGTCGACGGAAACTTCGAGTCCTCTGGCGAAGCGAGCAACTCCGCCAGCCAAAAATACGGTTAAATCCCGAACACTTACAGCTCTCCCGCAGCACCCTGGTTGGACCGGGACACGCGAAACGCGCTTTCTGAGAAAAGCGCGCAACCAGCTCGAGCGCTGGCCGATGAGGATGCATGGCCAAGCCCCGAGCCCTGCGCGCCGTCCCCTCGCTCAAGACCACCCGGAAACGGGGAGCTGCGACCCAGCTGACCCCGGGCGCGCTCTACGGGGGCTTCGTCGAGCTGGCTGCGGCCTCGACCTACTCCGTCCGCTTGCTAGACGGCGAGCTGGTTCAAGCAGAGCTGGCACCGGGCGTCGAGGCGAGCTTGATCCAGGACGTACTCCAGCGCCGCGCAATGGTGCTGGTGAGCCCCACGCAGGACAGCTTGCTCATCCTGGGCGCGCTGCAGACGCGCATGACCCCCGGCGTGAACGCCGAAGGCGACCTCGAGGTGCGCGCGCGCCGGGTGAATGTCCAGGCGGACGAGGAAGTTCGGTTGCGCAGCGGTCAGAGCGAGCTCCAGCTCGAACAACGAGGGCGCATGCGCCTGAACGGCGAACGCCTCTACATGCGCGTCCACGCCAACGTGCGGGTGTACTCCGCCAAGGTGGAGCTTCCCTGATGGGCACCACCTATTCCAAGCGGAAAGCCCTCACGACGAAGGTCTCCATCCCCTTCATCGCGCCCCCGACGCCCAGCAACATTCCCCCGATGCCGCCTCCAAAGCCTGACGGAGTGCCGGCGCCCTTTCCCCACACGGCCAAGCCTAGCTCCGCCAGCAAGCCCTCCACCAAGCTAATCGTTGGTAAAGGTAAGCAGATCGTTCCTGGCAACAAGTTCGATGTAGATCCTCCCGGCAACAACCCATCGAACCCTTGCCCCGTTCACGATCTGGTGACCGGCAAGATCAACAAGAAGTTCGACATCTGAGCGCGTCATGGGAACGACAGCAAGCGGCGATGACGTCGAGGGCTCGACGACGTCAGGCAACAACGAGGGTGTGGTCAAGGCGCCTCACACGTCGGCCGACATGGCGCCGGGGCAGTCTTCCTCGAAGACGAAGGGCGGAACTGCCAACGCCAGCACGGACTCAACGAACGCCCAAGCACCCCACGGCGCGAGCGTGGATGGCCCCCGGGGGACGGACTCAGCGAATAGCTCGCCAACAGCGGCCGGGAATCACGCACCAAAGAAGGGGTTGGCCGACCCGGTAGACGCCTGGACGGGGCACGTCTTCGAAACCGTCCAAGACCTGTGCATCGCCGCTCCCCAGCAGATCCCCACGAAAACGCTCTCCCCTGACCTCCCTGGGCAGAGCGGCAACGGCGCCTGGCCTTTCGGGTTCACGCGCCACTACGACTCCGGCGCCGCGAACGAGTCACTGCCGTTCGGCCCCGGTTGGAGCCACGGCTTCGATCAGTTCATCTTCGAGACTGCAGGCCGTTTGTCCTGTCGCCGTCCCGATGGGCGCTACCTGGACCTGGGAGACGCGCTCATCCGATCGCCAGATCGACCGCAGAGACTGCGGGGTGCCAACCTGGAGGCGACCCGCCAGGGTGACTACATCTACCTGCGAGAGCTGCGGGGTAGCCGGACGTACACCTTCACGCGTTTCCCCAACCAAAAGCTTGCGAACTGCTGGTGGTTGACAGCGATCACCGATGCCCGAGGGAACGGCATCGATCTCTACTACGACCGCACAGGGTCGGTCCCGTCGCTGAGCCGCGTCATGGATCGCAGAGGTTGGAGCTTCCTCCTCGAGTACGACCAGACGGGACGGATCAGCGCGGTGTGCCTGCTGAAGTCTGCAGCGGGAGGCGAAGCCATCGAGGTCGCCAAGACTCGTTACGAGTACCACGAGGCGGGCGAGCTCGCCCGAGTCGTCGACGCCGACTCAATCCGCACGGAATACATCTACGACGGCTTTCACAGGCTGAGCAAGGCGCGCTTCCCGCTCGGGCTCGAGGTCAACTGGCAATACGACGCAAGCGGCTTCTGCAAAAAAACCAGCGGTTCTGGCGGTTACTACCACCGAGAGCTGACCCGCACCTCCCTCGACTGCACGGTTGCGACCGGCAATAGCAGCGCTGAGGAGTTCCACTTCGGGCCGCAAGGCCAGCTCCTCATCGAACGCGCTCTTGACGACCGCCTGCGGACCGAGCGGGAGTACGACGAGGACCTGTTCGTCACCAAGCAGGCCAACGCAGCGGGTGAGACTTGGGAGTACGAGTACGACAGCCTCGGCAACAAGACCCGTGAGGTAGATCCCGCGGGAAACGTCACGCAGTGGAGCTACTGGCCCGGCTACGCAAGCATCAAGTCGGACGCTGGTCAATTCACGGAAGCCTGGTACGACGACTTCGGCGACCTGATCCGCACACGAGATCGTGGGGGGGAGGAGCGCTATTTCGCGCGCGATCAACAAGGACGGATCACAGCCGTTTACGCGGGCAGCGCTGACCCAAACGATCGCGGCGTACTACTGGAGAAGCGCTTCTACGACGAGCAAGGGCTACTCCTGTATCGAGAAGACGCTCGTGGGCTACGCACGAGCTACCAGTACGACGCGCTCGGCTACGTGGCCCAGCGCACGGACACGTTCGGCGACGGACGAGCGAGCCGCACGTGGACCTATCAGCACGACGTCTACGGCCGCCTGCTCGTCCAGACATTTCCCGACGGTAGCGCCGAGCGCTTCGAGCACACCGCTCACGGCTTGGTGACACGGTCTGTCGACGCCGCCGGTCGGACGACTCACAGCACCTACAGCACCACAGGCAAGCTCCTGAGCCGCCGGCGACCTGACGGAGCGGAGTGGCACTACCGATACGACCTCGAAGACCGCCTGGCGAGCATCACGAACCCACGCGGAGAGGAGCATAGCTATCGATACAATCTCTCGGGGCAGCTCACTGGGGAAGACACCTTCGACGGTCGCAAGCTGAGCTACAGCTACGACCTCGCCGGGCGGGTGCAACGCATCGAGCGCAGCGACGGTACGTATCGCGAGTTCACGTACGATCCGCTAGGCAACGTCCTGGAGGAGACGACCAGCAGCGGCAAGCTGACCTTCGAGCGGGACTCCCATGGTCGCGTGATGAAGGCGACCGCTGAGGACGCCCAGGCCACCATCGAGACTCACTTCGAACGCGACACGTTGGGACGCGTGATCTGCGAGCGCATCGGCCCTACTGATGAGTTCGAACTCCGCTGGGCCTACGACTCCCGCGGGAGAGTAAAGAGCCGCACCGCCCTCGGCGAGCGCACAGAATACGAGTACGACGTGGCGGGCGACCTGTGCGCAGTGGTGCACCATCCGAAGGGTGGTGTCGCGGTTCGCACCCACGTGCAGCGCAACATCGATGGCCTCGAAGCACGTCGCCTCGCGGAAACACTTCAGACGCTCCCTGAAGGCAACCATCAGATAATCCAGGCGCCCTTCGCCATCGACAGTCAGTACGACGTGCAAGGGCACCTCGCCGCGCGCCGGGTGGTCGTGCCGGACGGCTTGGCTCTGGCGCCGAACCGCGCCGCCCGCTACCAACTCCCCCCCTCGCCCAACCCCCAGTGGAAGAACGCCAGCGAGCGCCGTTTCAGCTACGACAACTGCGGCCGCCTGAGCCGCTCCGACGATGCGATCTGGGGCGGTCAGCGTTTCCGCTACGACGCCGCCGACCGTCTCGATACCGCCGAGCGCGAGCGCTTGGTGGAGCACTACGACTACGACGCCGCGGGGAGCGTCGACGCGAGCCTGCGCACCTTTGACGGGCAACCCTTGTGGGGCCACTTGCCGGCGCCTGCAGCTCATGACGCCACGCAGGCCCAGCTCCCGCTGGCAGCTGACCCAGCGCTGCCTCCTGACTGGTTCAAGGCGCTCGGCTCGCCCGCCATTGCCTACACGGATCGCGGCAACAAGCTGATTCGCCACGGCTACTACGACTACGAGAACGACGCGCTGGGCCGACTCGTTGCCCGACGGAATCGCCAGAGCGGCGAGACCACGGAGTTCGAGTGGGACGTCTGGGACCAGCTGCGTGAAGTACGCCGCCCCGACGGCTACCGCGTCCGCTTCGACTACGACGCCTGGGGCCGCCGCGTGCGCAAGCGCGTGCTGCCGCCGCCGCCGAAGCCCGAGCAGCTCATTCCGGTGCTGGCCAAGCTATTCAGCGGAGAAGAGCTCGACCCCAGCGAAGCGCCGGAGCAGCGCCCGGAATACGAGGTAGCCTACCTGTGGGACGAAGACGAGCTGTGCGGCGAGAAGCACGGCAGCGGCTGGCAACGTGTCCACGTGCACGTCGCGGGGCACGCAGTCGTCGGGCGAGAACACGAGCCGAGCTACGTCCCGTTCATCCAGAGCCAGGACGGGCAAGTCTACCAGGTCATCGTCGACCACCTGGGGACGCCCAAGGAGCTGTTGCGAACCGACGGCAGCATCGTCTGGAGCGCCGCCCACAGCGCCTGGGGCGAAACCCTTGAAGTTTGGCGAGCGAACGTCGAAGCTACGACGCCCCTGGAGTCCCCGTTCAGGCTCCAAGGACAATACTGGGATCATGAGACTGGTCTCAGTTGTACGAGGTACCGCTACTTTGACAATTCGTTAGGAAGATGGCTCTCTCCGGATCCTCTCGGAACTGCTGGAGGGTACAACCTGCTAGGGTTCAATGGGCGCGCCGACGCTGGTCAGTGACCCAGCTGGGGTTGAAGGCGGAGGGTAAGAAGGCACACTCGGGGGATCCGAGTGTTGAGAGCCCGGGGAAGCGGAAGGAATGCGAGGCGGGGAGGCAGGATCCGCCGAACACCTATCGCGACAAGAACGACAGGCTGAGGATCGCCTCGGGAGAAGGAAAAGGGCAGTTCGCAAAGGATCCGCACGCCGGCGGCGCGGACAAGCCAACCCACCACGCGAAGGAGGGCCCCTACGGTCCCGCGGAGGGCAAGAAGATCAAGCTGCCCGACGATGCCGACGTCAAGCTGAAGGACGGCTCAACCAAGAAGGCGAAGCAAGCAGCCGAGGACCGGAAGAAGCACCTGGACGAAGCGCAGAAGTCCCGGGACAAGGAGGCCAAATCCAAGAAGAAGGCTGAAGAGGCACGCGAAGGGCGACGATGAGGCCGCCGCCAAGCACGACGCCGACGCGGCGAAACACGAGAGCAAGGCCAAGAAGAACGAGCAAGCTGCTCGGGAGCACTCGAAGCGCTCGGCGACGCCGCGACCGACCACGCCGTCAAGGAGATGTTCCCGCCTCCCAAGGAGGTGACTCCAGTCAAGAAGGGGCAGGGCGCGAACACCTTCGACAACGTCTACAAGGTCAATCCGCCGCCACCGGACTACGTCATCGCCGAGAGCAAGGGCGGCGCCGGCACCAACAGCTCCTCGCGGAAAGGCGACAACCCAGGCGAGCGCTACGAGCAGGGAACGCCGGAGTACAGGAATCAGCTGTTGGAGAAACAAGGCGAGGACGTGAACGCGCCCCAGGAACAACGAGACATGGCCCTAGACGTTCGAAATGGCGAGGCGGACGCCGACTACATCAAGGTGACCCAGCCGTTCGACAAGAACGGCGACCTCAAGAGACCAAGGTCAGCGAGTATGACGACCAGTCGTACGACGCCGACGGCAACCCCATCCAAGACCATGACCAAACTCAAACTGAAACGCCACCCGCTCCACGACTTCTATGCTGAAGGCGAAGTAGCGAGAGACCGAGAGCGCTGGATGGCAAACTGGCGAGGCCGCGCGGTTGTTCAGGCGCACAAGGACCCTCGCAGGCCCGGAGACATGGCGCCGCTTCAGCGAAGGAGCGCCAACAAGATGCTCCTGATCGACGACGTCCAGTCGTTCTGGGGATTCCTGAGCGCCTCGGTCGACTACGCCGTTGCAGGCTTCAGGCTCTGGTACGCGCCCGGAGAAGTGGAGGTCGAGCTCTGCGGACAGACATTGCGTCTCCCTGGGGCAATACCCGGCCTCGGAGCAACCCCGCGACTGGTGGCACGCCGTGGCCTGCGCGAAGATCCTCAGGCGCGCAGAAGCCGTGCAATCGCTCCTTGCGTATGACCACGCGAAGTTCAAGCGGATTCCCGGCCAGCGTGATGGATATCAGCTCTCCCTGGCCGCGGCGCTCCGGGACTTCTGGCTCGACTCGCCGGACTTCGACGCTCACGCCACCGAGACCGACGAGCAGAGCGCGCCAGGGTCGCCACCATTTCGGGCCCACGACTGGCGAAGCTCGATCTGAGCAAGCTGGATGTCGCGCGCGCGATCCGCGCGGCTGATGAGGCCGCCTTCAACCAGGCTGCGCTCGACGCCCTCAAGGCGTTCAAGGCGCTCTGGGGCACCGGGAAGAACAAGTCACACCCGGACAGCTATCACGACTGGCTCGGAACCGCGCTTGCGATCGACGGCGAGTCCCGCGGACTCACCTACGCGGTCGAGTCGGACTATACGCCGCGTTGGCTGATCGACGGACCACCTGCCGGCCTGCTCGAGCATTTCAAGACGCTCTACGAAGTGACGGGAGAGAGCTAACCATGTCACGCGGGATCATGATCTACAGCGTCGATGAAGCGGCGCTGAAGGCCGCCCTGGGGAGCAACGACCCGGAGCTCCTCGACCGCCTCGAGAAGGTTTGCTCGGACAGCACCTGGCCGCAAGCCATGCAGCTCGTCAAGGCAGGCGCTTGCCGCGGGGATGCAGAACAGCAGATCTTCGCCTTCGAGGCGCTCTGTCAGCACTTTGGCGTGGAGCTCGACAACGGCGCCGTCTCACCC
The DNA here is from genome assembly GCA_020633205.1 of Polyangiaceae bacterium. Taxonomy (NCBI): domain Bacteria; kingdom Pseudomonadati; phylum Myxococcota; order Polyangiales; family Polyangiaceae; species Polyangiaceae bacterium. The sequence continues at coordinate 1,141,790 of JACKEB010000011.1, read as the reverse complement.
ATCCGTCAGGCGACGATCCAGGACGCCGACCAGGCGCTACTCGCCCACCCTGCGCGCTCTCGCTGGACCAGCTGGTGTACGGCCACGGAGTCTTCCCGTTCACCCCTGGCCAGCGACTTTCTAATTCGGGCACTGGTCGGAGGACCAAGTGAGAACCGCCGCACCATTGCTGAGGACCAGCCACCCGAGCACGACGATGCGGACCTGGAGTCCATCCTGCTCCAGCGTCTCCGATTGGATCACCATCGCGCACGCCCGCAACAACGCCCTCTTCGGCTTCATCTACTAACCCCTCCGCCCGCGCGCGTAAGGCAGCGAGACGCGGCCGGCGCCGGGGAGGGGCGGACGCGCAAGATTTCAGGACATCACGTCCTAGCTCTTTGAAACCTCAAGCTGTTTCCCTCGGCACTAGCGGCCGGGGGAGGCAACCCTGCCGCTCGGAACTGCTGGAGGGTACAACCTACTAGGGTTCAATGGGTCACCGACGCTTGTCAGTGACCCACTGGGGTTGAAGGCGGAGGGACACCACGCGGATGGTGGCAATCCAGTGTCGAAAGCCCTGGGGGGGGACGCGAAAGAGCAGGCGGGGAGGCAGGATCCGCCGAACACCTATCGCGACAAGGATGGACGCCTGCGCCACGCGGATGGCCCAAAGAAGGGCAAGTTCGCCAAAGACCCGAACGCCGGCGGTAGCGACAAGCCGACACACTACGCAAAGGAAGGACCCTATGAGCCAGCGGGCGGCAAGCAAATCAAGCTGCCCGATGACCATGAAGTGAAGATGAAGGGCGGCGGCACCAAGAAGGCCAAGAAGGCTGCTGAAGATCGCAAGAAGCACCTCGACGAAGCGCAGAAGTCACGAGACAAAGAGGCCGAATCCAAGAGGAAGGCAGAAGAGGCGCGCGAGAAGGGAGATGAGAGCGCCGCAGCGAAGCACGACGCGGACGCCGCAAAACACGAGAAGAAGGCGAAGGAAGACGAGCAAGCCGCGCGAGAACACTCGGAAGCCCTTGGCGACGCGGCAACCGAACACGCGGTCAAAGAGATGTTCCCACCGCCGACGGAGGTGACGGAAGTCAAGAAAGGCTCGGGTGCCAACACCTTCGACAGCGTCTACAAGATCGATCCGCCGCCACCAGACTACGTCATCGCCGAGAGCAAGGGCGGCGCTGGCACCAACAGTTCCTCACGGAAAGGTGACAACCCTGGAGAACGCTACGAACAGGGCACACCAGAGTACAAGAATCAGCTGTTGGACAAGCAGGGGAACGACACGAGCGCCCTCCCAGAGCAGCGAGACATGGCCGCCGACGTACGAGAAGGCAAGGCTGACGCCGACTACATCAAGGTCACTCAACCCTTCGACAAGAACGGCGACCTCAAGGAAACCAAGGTCTCCCAATACGAAGACCAATCCTACGACGCGGACGGGAATCCGCACCCGAAACCATGAGCAAACTGAACCTAAAACGACACCCTCTCGACGACTTCTACGCGGAAGGCGAACTCGCAAGAGCCAGGGAGCGAACGTGTTCGAACACTCGAGGTCACACAGCCGTCCAAGCGCGCAAGGACTCCCGTAGACCTGGTGACCTCGCGCGCCTTACGCGGACAAGTGCCAACAAGATGCTCCTCATCGACGACGTCAACTCCTTCTGGGAGTTCCTGAACGCGTCCGTCGACTACGCGGTCGCCGGGTTCAAGCTTTGGTACGCTCCGGGCGACGTCGAGGTGGAGCTCTGCGGCCAGCAGCTACGTCTCCCCGGGGCAACGCCAGGGCTTGGCGCGACTCCGAGGGACTGGTATCACGCCGTGGCCTGCGCAAAGATCCTCCGACGGAAGGAGGCCGTGGACTCGCTCCTGACATACGACCACAGCAAGTTTGCGCGCATCCCCGGCCAACGAGATGCCTACCAGGTCCCCTTCGCCGCCGCGCTGCGAGACTTCTGGCTGGACTCGCAGGAGTTCGAGGCCCATGCGACTAAGACGGAGGAACTCGGAGCTCCGGGGGTGGCGACCATTTCCGGACCACGCTTGGCAAAGCTCGATGTCAGCAAGCTCGACGTCATGCGTGCGATCCGCGCGGGGGACGCTTCGACATTCAACGACGCGGCGCTTCAATCGCTGAAGGCGTTCAAGGCCTTCTGGGGCACCGGCAAGAACAAGTCGGACCCGGACAGCTATCACGACTGGTTGGGCACGGCGCTGGCGATCGACGGTGAGGCGCGTGCCATGACCTACGAGGTCGAGTCGGACTACACGCCGCGCTGGCTCATCGATGGCCCCCCTGCCGGATTACTCGATCACTTCAAGACGCTCTACGAAGCTCCACCCACGGCCTGAGCATGTCCCGCGGAATCATGATTTACAGCGTCGACGACGACGCCCTGAAACGTGCCTTGGGCAGCAACGACCCGGACCTGCTCGACGCGCTCGAGAAGATCTGCGGTGACGACACCTGGCCCCAGGTGATGCAGCTCATCAAGTCAGGTGCTTGCCGCGGGATGCGGAGCAGCAGATCTTCGCGTTCAAGGCGCTCTGCAAGTACTTCGGGGTCGAGCTGGACAATGGCGCCGGTCGCCCATCCGCCAGTCCACCATCCAGGACGCGGACCAGGCGCTGCTGGGGCACCCGTGCGGGCTCTCCTTTGATCAGCTTGTGTACGGCCACGGCGTCTTCCCGTTCAGCTTGGCCAGTGACTTCCCCCAATTTGGGCACTGGTCTGCGGCAAGCGTTCGGGCAGCCGCGCCAGTCCTCGAGCAGGATCCCCCAGAGCACGCCGACGAGACCTTGGAGGCTATTCTCCTCGCCGTCTCCGACTGGATCACCATCGCGAACGCACGGAATAACGCCCTCTTCGGGTTCATCTACTAACCCCCTCCGCCCGCGCGCGCGAGCGGTAGCGAGACGCGGCCGGCGCCGGGAGGGGGCGGACGCGCAAGCTTCTCAGGACGCTTTGTCCTAGGTCTTTGAAAGCTCAAGTCGTTTCCTCCCGGCACTAGCGGCCGGGGGGAGGCAACCCTACATGAGACTGGTCTCAGTTGTACGAGGTACCGGTACTTTGACAATTCGTTAGGGAGATGGCTCTCTCCTGATCCGCTCGGAACCGCGGGTGGCTACGACCTGCTAGGCTTTAACGGGGCACCAACACTGGTCAGTGACCCACTGGGGTTGAAGACCAAGGGCAAGAAGACACGCCAGAAGCCCCCAGCCAAGGCCTCGCCGAAGCCGCGGCAGACTCCGAAGAAAAAGGGGAAGGGCAAGGGCGATCCGCCCGGAACCCACCGCGACGGAGACGGAAAGCTCCGAAACAGTAAGGGACAGTACGCGAGCGATCCCAACACTCCCGACAAGCCCACGCACTACGCGAAGGAGAAGTCGTACAAGCGGGCGGAAGGGAAGAAGATGGAACTCCCGGCCAACAAGAAAATACAGACCAAGGACGGGAAGAAGACGGCTAAGCAGGTCGCAAGCGAGCGCCACGCGGAACTACAAAGCGCAAAGAAGGCCAAGAAGGCCGAGGAACGGGCGAAGCAGAAGGCCGCCGAGGCCAAGAAGAAGGGTGACAAGGCTGCTGCGAAGAAGCACGAGGCCGAGGCCGCGAAGCAAAAACAGAAGGCGAAGGAACACGAGCAGAAAGCCCGAGAACACTCCGAAGCCCTAGGCGACGCTGCAACGGATCACGCCGTCGGCCAAATGTTCAAACCGCGAAAGGCCGAACCGGTCGCGAAAGATCGAGGGCCGAACACCTTCGACAACACCTACGAAATCAAGCCTAGTCCGCCACCGCCGAAATACGTCATTGCGGAGAGCAAGGGTGGTGAAGGCAAAAACAAGTCTTCTCGCAAGGGTGACAATCCGGGTGAGCGCTACGAGCAGGGCACACCAGAGTACAAGAATCAACTGTTGGACAAGCAAGCGACGGATCCGAAGGCATCGGATGCGCAACGCGCTATGGCGACCGATATTCAGGATGGCGCTCCAGCAGACTACGTCAAAGTAACTCAGCCATTCGATGCGGATGGCAACCCCAAACCAATCAAGGTTACGGAGTACGAGAATCAGTCGTACGACGCTGACGGCAACAAGCATCCAAAGCGAAAATGACCGGACACAAGGTAACAAGGCACAAGCTGGACAACTTCTTCGCGAAAGGAGAACTCGAGCGGAATCGACAACAAACGGCCGATACAACACGTTGGCGCGCGGCACAGCTTGCTGTTGAGGATTCGGGCAAGCCAGGACACCTCGCGTCAATTGCGCGCACCCGTGCCAACACCATGCTCCTGATCGCCGACGTGAACTCCTTCTGGGAGATACTCAACGCGGCGGTCGACTACGCAGTTGCTGGCTTCAGACTTTGGTATACCAAGGGCAACGTCGAGGTCGAGTTGTGTGGGCGCACGCTTCATATCCCCGGGGCAACGCCCGGCCTAGGCGCAACCCCACGCGATTGGTGGCTAGCGGTTTGCTGCGCCAAGATCCTACGGCGCCCCGAGGCCGTGGCATCGCTGCTCGAATACGATCACAAGAACTTCAAACGCATCCCCGGGCAGCGGGATGACTACCAGCTGGCTCTCGCTGCGGCTGCGCTGGCCTTTTGGACCGAAGGCAAGGACTTCGAGAAACGGGCAACGAAGACCGAAGCGCTGAGTAGCCCGGAAAAAGCGACGATCTCGGGCCCACGCCTAGCCAAGGCGGATACATCAATCGTCGCTGTCATGCGAAGCATCCGTTCGGGTGAGCAAGCGGCGTACACGGAGTCTGCGGTCGCGAGTTTGAAGGCGTTCAAGGCATTCTGGGGAGCTGGCAAGAACAAGTCGGCACCAGACAGCTACCATGACTGGTTCAACATCGCGCTAGCCATCGAGGCAGAGCTCCAGGGTCTGAAGTTCGAGGTCGAGTCCGACTACACGCCACGCTGGATTATTGATGGCCCTCCCGTGGGGCTCCTCGACCACTTCAAGACCCTCTACCACTCACCGCCTAAGGCCTAGAAGCATGGGACGGGGAATCATGGTGTACAGCGTCGATCAGGCAGCCCTCGAGAAGGCGCTTGGGAGCAACACTCCAGACCTCTTGGAGCAACTCGAAGCCAAGTGCGATGACGACATCTGGCCGCAGGTCATGCAACTCCTCAAGTCGGGCACGTGTCGTGGACGCGCCGATCAGCAGATCTTCGCCTTCGAAGCGCTCTGTCAGCACTTTGGCGTCGAGCTAGACAACTCAGCCGTGTCGCCAATTCTGCTCGATACCATTTCGGAGGTCGACCGCGCGTTGCTCGCGCATCCTTGTCAGCTCTCGTTTGAAGACCTCGTGTACGGGCAGGGAGTGTTCGAGTTCTATGAAGCGAGTGACTTCCCCCAGTTTGGGCACTGGTCGACCGAACGATTGAGGGCAGCCGCTCCGCTTCTGGAGCGACAGCCCCCTAAGCACAGCAACCCCGACCTAGAGGATATCCTCCTAGCGGTCTCCGACTGGGTCACGGTCGCAAACGCGAGAAGCAACGCCCTCTTCGGTTTCATCTACTAACCCCCTCCGCCCGCGCGCGCGAGCGGTAGCGAGACGCGGCCGGCGCCGGGAGGGGGCGGACGCGCAAGATCTCAGGACGTAACGTCCTAGCTCTTTGAAAGCTCAAGCTGTTTCCTCCCGGCACTCGCGGCCGGGGGGAGGCAACCCTACATGAGACTGGTCTCAGTTGTACGAGGTACCGCTACTTTGACAATTCGTTAGGAAGATGGCTCTCTCCGGATCCTCTCGGAACTGCTGGAGGGTACAACCTACTAGGGTTCAATGGGTCACCGACGCTTGTCAGTGACCCACTGGGGTTGAAGGCGGAGGGTAAGAAGGCACACTCGGGGGATCCGAGTGTTGAGAGCCCGGGAGCACGCAGCGGCAGCCACACCAAGAGAGCCCGTGAAGACTTCCCGGACCTGCACCCGCAGAAGAAGAAGGACGATTCCGCTCCCAAGACGGGGGACAACAAGCTCAACTCCGATCATCTTACCCCAGAGCAGAAAAAAAGGCTCTTATGCCGAATCCGGGCAGACTCATCGAGTTTCCGCGCGGCGCCTGACACGGTCCTCGCAGCTTGAGATCGCGTGACCGTCTCAAGAGCCGAGGATCATGCCAGGCGCCGGTTGGTTCATGCCGCAGCGCTGGTTGGTGCCGCCAGCCCCAAAGCGAGGAAGCGATCCGCTCCTTGAGCGGTGCGGACAGGGTTTGCGGTGATGAACTGCAGCTTGCGGAATAGGTATTGGTGGTCGCGGTAGCCTCGGCCGCGGCGGACGAGCGTCTCCCAATTGTTGTTGAGCGCCTCGAGGCGACCGGTGGGCGGCCGATGCTCTGCCAGCGCGACGATGCCATCGTAGTGGCCGCGTAAGGAGTCGTGGAGCTTTCGCATCGGAACGTTCGATTTCTTTTCTGTGCGGTAAAGTATGTGCTGAAGCGCTTTCCGCATGGTTGCGCCATCCGGGGCTTTGAGTGCCTCACGCAGTTCCTCGAGCACCTGGTAGGCGCGCATCAGTTTGTTGTTCAGGGCGAACAGCTTGTTGAGCTTGATTTGGTCTTCCTCGCCAAGTCGCTCCCACGGTCTCAGTACCAGCCAGCGTGTGCCCCGACCGATGGCGCGCAGCTCCGGTCCCGCACGGAAGAAAATCTGCCGCCTCAGCTCGGTAACAGCTTCGCCGGCGCGCTTCATGATGTGGAAAGGGTCGTGAACGATCGCCGCGTGAGCCAGTTGCTCGTCGCTGCGAATCGCCGCATGAAACGGCTTGTGCATGTCGCAGGCGAACAGCTTGATCTTGGACTTCTTTTCCGCCGTCAGTGTGTCGAGGAAACGTTTGACGTCCGCCTCGCTGCGACCGTAACCAATCCAGACAGGCTCCCCGGAGCGGAGGTTGCTCGCGATGGTGACGAACTTGTGCCCGCTCTTGTGGCGTCGTCCCAGCCACTTCTCATCGAGCCCCACCTCCTCGAGCGGGCTTTCGGGTCTGGTGGAGTGCCACCGCTCGAAGGCAGCGACCTCGGACCGGCGCACGGTCCGCCATGAGAGTCTGTACTTGACCGCGACATGCGTCAGCGGCATCGACAGCGCATCCAACGCCAGGTGGTGCTGTAAGCGCCGAGTTTGCCGTTGCTTCGGGTCGGCCCAGGCAAGTAGTTCCGTGGGGCAGCTGCCACATGCCTTGCACTTGACTCGCTCCGGCGCATACTCCAGAACCACGCGGTGCCCGATGGCCGGCAGCTCCTCCCAGCGGCGCACCTTCCCACGCTCGTGGAGCTTCGAACAGATCGCCAGGCAGTGGCTGCACCGAGCGGCCCAGCGGCGCTCAAGCTCGATCACAAGCACCGCGTCGGCCGGGACGTGGTTTCGAAGCGGGACGATGGCCCTCCCGTCCGCGCTTTCCCAGCGCCAGCTCCTCACCTTCCATCCTCGGTACCCAAGAATCTGCGTGATAAGATCTCGCTGCCGACCCATCGCTGGTCACCTCCCATTCCGTTGCAAGCACGCAGCGGCAGCCACACCAAGAGAGCCCGTGAAGACTTCCCGGACCTGCACCCGCAGAAGAAGAAGGACGATTCCGCTCCCAAGACGGGGGACAACAAGCTCAACTCCGATCATCTTACCCCAGAGCAGAAAAAGCACTTCGACGCGCGCAAAGATGAGGCAAAGAAGAAGCTCGAGGCAGCGAAGACCGACGATGAGCGACGTCAGGCTTATGAAGAGCTCCTACAAGCCCGGTACGAGACGAACGCTTGCTCTCGCGAGAACCGCGGCATGGATCCTGAGGACCCTGCCGCGTGGCGCAAGCAGCACGACCAAGTCGAGGAGAACGGTGAACGTGGACGCGAGCTCGAAAACAAGGTGCTCGACGAACTCGGACTAGAGAACAACAACAACAAGAGTCCTCCTAAGGAGTACCCGACCGAGAATGATGGTGAGAAGACTCGCCCAGACGCCACATCAGACAAGCCAACCGCTTTCGAGGACGGACGCGAGAACGGCGCGGTAGTGGACGTCAAGTCTCAATCGAATAAACCTACAGAAGACGGGAAACCACGTACGCAAAACAACTCGGCACAGCTCCGAGGGCAGCAGGCAGGCGCAGAACAAGATGGGAAAACACCCGTGGTCGTGATGGCGTCCGACGACCCCAATAACTGCCGACCGAGCGGCCCGCTTGCCGGGGAGTCGAAAGTCTTACATCGAGACAAAGACGGCAACTATCGAGAATGGCAACAGGACCCAAACAACCCAGCCGACAAGGGACAATGGGGCGAACCCATGCCAGCAAAAGACGCAGTTCCTCTGGTGGGTGGAGACCCGGCGAAAGCCGAAGCCCACAGGAAGAAGCAAGAAGAAGAGAAGCGGCAGCAGCAAAGTGGAGCCGCCTGAGCAGGTAAGAGATGGCCGACAAACTATTCGCACGACTATTCACCATGTCTCGGGTGTACGAACCCACGCTACTCGACGGCTGGCTCGGCCGACTGGAAGCCGATCCGACCATCGCTCCGACCCACGCGCAGATCGGGATCCGTCGGACCCCCTATGACCCCGTAGACGTGCGAACAAGAGTGCAGCAATACAAGCCAGTTGAGCTCACCAGAACCAAAGCCCCGAAATACACGATTCATTGTAAACAAGACGCCTGGACGCTGAGCAAGCTCTACTTGGACCTCGACGGGCCTCTTCGCGAGCCACACTTCGAAGCCTGGTGGTCGGCACTGAACGACATCGCGTCACTCTTCCAAGTGGACTACGGTTTTATCCACGTCGACTGGCGAACGAGAGATACCAAGGAAACCCCAGAGTTCTCGCAGGGCCTGGGGATGGACATCTCGGATCTTCGTGGCTACGGTCCCGGCACCATCTTTGCCCGAACCTGGTACTCACCGTTCTTGGTCGACCTAATTGGGCCGCAGGCAATCTCCAGATTAGGGCACGTCAGTAAGACTGACACCGGAGTAACAATCGTTGACTTGGTCGAAGGCCCACCATGGAAAGCAACCTTCGAAGACCTCGACGCGGCGCGCGCCAAAGCTTGCCGGGTACTCGCGGAGGTCGGTCTTCGAGGCGACTTCTCCAAGTACCCCCGCCCAAAGCCCCCTGCCTGGCAACTAGATCCGAGCTGGAATCTCAAGCATGACAAAACTACCTAATGCATGGATCGCTGTTCGTGGCACCGATACGGTCACTGAAAGCGGTGGCGGCGCGGGCCAGGACTTTACGGCCGAAGATCTGAGCGACGTTCGTTTGCGCGACCTTCAGCTCGAGAGCTGCAAATTCGACCAAGCAGTATTCGACGATTTCCGCGCGATTGAGGTCAACTTTTTTCAATCATCCTTTCGCTGTGCGGATCTAACCAATGCCCGCCTCTTCCAGTGCAACCTGTCGAGTTGCGACTGCGATAGCGCGATCTTCGTCGGCTCAATGCTCGGCTCCAGCATCGTCCGTGAAGCGGTGTTGGCCGGGTGCGACTTCACTCACGCTGACGTGTCCAGCGTGGACTTCTTCAAGTGCGATCTGACGGCCGCCACTTTCGACGGTGCAACCGGTGAAGGGACGTACTTCTGGCAGGCGGACATTACCGATTCCACTTTCGAGAAGGCGAACCTGGCGCGTAGCAATTTCAAAGGCGCGAACCTAACTCGTGTCATCTTCGTCAACGCGGACGTCTCCCATTGTGCGTTCGATGGCGCCACACTGGTCGATGCGGACTTCCGCGGAGCAAAGCTCGATGGCGCTACCTTTGCAGGCGCCGACATCACTGGGGCTAAGTTCGATTCAAACGTCAGCATCACGCCGTAGGCGAGGCTGCATCCAGCCCCACTAGCGAACACGCAGAATAGCGCGCTGTTCGCGTTCATCTACTAACCCCCCTCCGCCCGCGCGCGCGAGCGGTAGCGAGACGCGGCCGGCGCCGGGAGGGGGCGGACGCGCAAGCTTCTCAGGACGCTTTGTCCTAGCTCTTTGAACGCTCAAGGCGTTTCCTCCCGGCACTAGCGGCCGGGGGGAGGCAACCCTACCGCTCGGAACCGCTGGAGGGTACAACCTACTGGGGTTCAATGGGTCGCCGACGCTTGTCAGCGATCCGTTGGGGTTGAAGGCGGAGGGGCACCATGCGGACTGCAACAATCCGTGTGCCACGTCCCCGGGGAAGCGGAAGGAATGCGAGGCGGGGAGGCAGGATCCGCCGAACACCTATCGCGACAAGGATGGACGCCTGCGCCACGCGGATGGCCCAAAGAAGGGCAAGTTCGCCAAAGACCCGAACGCGGGCGGTAGCGACAAGCCAACACACTACGCAAAGGAAGGACCCTATGGTCCAGCAGAGGGCAAGCAGATCAAGCTGCCCGATGACGCCGAGGTCAACCTGAAGGACGGAAGCAAGAAGTCCGCGAAGGACGCCGCCAAGGACCGCAAGGATCACCTGAACGAGGCGCAGAAGTCACGAGACAAAGAGGAGAAGTCCAAAAAGAAGGCGGAGGAGGCGCGCAAGCAGGGTGACGACGATGCCGCCGCCAAGCACGATGCCGACGCGGCCAAGCATGAGAAGAAGGCGAAGGAACACGAACAAGCCGCACGCGACCATTCGGAAGCGCTCGGGGATGCCGCGACCGACCACGCGGTCAAACAGATGTTCGAACCTGACAAGACGGTAGAGCCGGTCAAGAAGGGTTCTGGAGCCAACACCTTCGACAACGTCTACAAGGTTAATCCACCGCCACCAGACTACGTCATCGCCGAGAGCAAGGGCGGCGCCGGCACCAATAGCTCCTCAAGGAAAGGCGACAAGCCTGGTGAACGCTACGAACAGGGCACGCCTGAGTACAAGGACCAGTTACTAGGCAAGCAGGCCAAGGACGCGAATGCGCCCCAAGATCAACGAGACATGGCGAAGGACGTTCGAAGCGGCGAGGCCGACGCCGACTACATCAAGGTAACTCAACCCTTCGACAAGAACGGCGACCTGAAAGAAACCAAGGTCTCCAAGTACGACGACCAATCCTACGACGCGGACGGCAATCCGCACCCAAAGCCATGAGCAAACTCAACCTAAAGCGTCACCCACTTCACGACTTTTATGGCGACGGCGAAGTAGCCCGCGACCGAGAGCGCTGGGTCAAGAATTCAAGATGGCGCGCCGCGGTTCAGGCGCGAAAAGACTCCCGAAGACCCGGTGACCTGGCTCCTCTCCAGCTCACGACCGCCAACACGATGCTCCTCATCGACGACGTCAACTCTTTCTGGGAGTTCCTGAACGCTTCTGTCGACTATGCCGTGGCTGGCTTCAAGCTTTGGTATGCACCGGGCGACGTCGAAGTCGAGCTTTGCGGCCAGCAGCTGCGTCTCCCCGGGGCAACGCCTGGGCTTGGCGCGACGCCCCGAGACTGGTGGCATGCAGTCGCATGCGCCAAGATCCTGCGGCGAAGTGAGGCCGTCCAGTCTTTGCTTGGGTACGACCAAGGGCAGTTCCTGCGCATCCCGGGCCAGCGGGATGCGTACCAGCTGGAGCTCGCCGCCGCGCTGCGAGACTTCTGGCTCGACTCGCAGGAGTTCGAGGCCCATGCGGCTAAGACGGAGGAACTCGGAGCTCCGGGTGTGGCCACCATTTCCGGACCACGCTTGGCAAAGCTCGATGTCAGCAAGCTCGACGTCATGCGTGCCATCCGCGCGGGGGACGCTTCGACATTCAACGACGCGGCGCTTCAATCGCTGAAGGCGTTCAAGGCCTTCTGGGGCACCGGCAAGAACAAGTCGGACCCGGACAGCTATCACGACTGGTTGGGCACGGCGCTGGCGATCGACGGTGAGGCGCGTGCCATGACCTACGAGGTCGAGTCGGACTACACGCCGCGGTGGCTCATCGATGGCCCCCCTGCCGGATTACTCGATCACTTCAAGACGCTCTACGAAGCTCCACCCACGGCCTGAGCATGTCCCGCGGAATCATGATTTACAGCGTCGACCACGACGCCCTGAAACGTGCCTTGGGCAGCAACGACCCGGACCTGCTCGACGCGCTCGAGAAGATCTGTGGTGACGACACCTGGCCCCAGGTGATGCAGCTCATCAAGTCAGGAGCTTGCCGCGGGGATGCGGAGCAGCAGATCTTCGCGTTCGAAGCGCTCTGCAAGTACTTCGGGGTCGAGCTGGACAATGGCGCCGTCTCGCCCATCCGCCAGTCCACCATCCAGGACGCGGACCAGGCGCTGCTGGGGCACCCGTGCGGGCTCTCCTTTGATCAGCTTGTGTACGGCCACGGCGTCTTCCCGTTCAGCTTGGCCAGTGACTTCCCCCAATTTGGGCACTGGTCTGCGGCAAGCGTTCGGGCAGCCGCGCCAGTCCTCGAGCAGGATCCCCCAGAGCACGCCGACGAGACCCTGGACGCTATTCTCCTCGCCGTCTCCGACTGGATCACCATCGCGAACGCACGGAATAACGCCCTCTTCGGGTTCATCTACTAACCCCCTCCAGCCCCCACGGCGCCCTACTTCACACACACGCCAGAGCACGAATAGCCCGCCTGGGACTCGCAGCGGCAGGTCTCACCGGCATCGCAACCACTGGCCGTAATGTTTCCGCCCGGCAACGGTCCGTTGTCGTCTTTAACCGAGCAGCGCTTGCCGCTGCCGGAACCGACTTCACCGACGCCGGTCAGCTGCCCCTCAGGCTCAGGCTCTGGCTCTGGATCTGAACTTGGTGGCGGCGTCTCGGTTGGGCTGCTGGTTGGAGGCGCCTCAACCACTTCGGGTTGGGTTGCCGCCGGGTCCCCGCTGGGCTCGCTGGGCGGTGGCGTGCTTTGAGCACATGCGCTGAGCAGCAATGCTGACAGCGCGAACCAGTTGGATCGCCCACTGGGTGTGTCCCCTACTCTCCCCATGTTCCCTCCTTTGCGGCTCTGCCCCTGGCCAAGAACTCGCAATCGCGCTAGGAGCCCCCGGTGCCTCGTTGCTACTTCCTCGGCATTTGTAGCGGTTCATCCCTCGACCAGGGGTCGAATAATGTATCGCTGTTCAATTTGATCGAGCAGCTGAACGTGCCACCAGCGTCGGGGCCTGGCGCGGTCAAGCCACCGGCAAACGGAATGATCCCGGTGGAGCTCCACGCTTACTGGGTGTTGCAGCCTGAGGAGATCGGGCTCAGCTTCCAGACGCGCTTCGTGCTGCAGTCACTGGACAGCGGGCTCGAAATCCCTACGGATATTACCCAGCACGTCTCACAGACACCGCGCTTTCGCACGCGGTCGCTGGGGTTGCCTCACCCACCGGTGGTGGGCAGCTACGCGCTCAAGGTGGACTGGCGTAGCGACGACAGCGAAGGCTGGATCCGCGACTTGCTGACCTGGCCGCTCAACGTGGCGGAGGTCCAACCGCGCCCCGCCGTCACGATGCACTAACCCCGCACTAACCGTAGCGGTACTGATACACGCACTGGGCGTCGCCTCGGGACACACAGCTGACTCGCTTGTACTCGACCAGCGCTGGCTCTTTGAAGCGGCTCGAGAGCTCGACCATCGAACCGAAGGGGTTGTAGCAGCGCAGAGCGCTGTGTCCCTTCCAGTCGCGGATCATCAGGGTGAGCAGCTTCGTCGACTCGTCATACCCCGCGGTAACACGCCCGCTGTCGTACAACGTGGACCAATACTCCGGCACGTAGCGCGCGAGCCGCTGAGGGCTCCCAAACAAGCCAACCAGAGTGCGCCCGAGCCGCCCCGCGCTCTCGTAGGCGCTGTTTCGACCGAGCTGGAGCGCGTACTCCTCGGCGCCCATGCCCAGCTGCGCCGCCACCAGCCGGATCACATCGTCAGTCGTGTCCTGAGCGTACCAATCGGTCGCGAGGAAGCGCCGAGTCAGCGTGTGCCGAACCTCGGGGGACGCTTTTTCTAGCACCGCGGCCATGCCAGCCGCGCCCAAGTCGCTCTTCATCGACTTGCGCCCAGCCATCATCAAGCGCCCCTTGATGCGTTCTCCTCGTTCCCCCTCGCCCACGCTGCTCCGCGGGTATTGTAGCAATCAGAGGAGCGGGAACTCCATGGACTACACGCGTACCGTCGGTCTCGGATCAGTCGATGACGCGCGCGGAACAACGGGGGGCCTGACTCAGGGCTTGATACGCATCCGTACTTCCACCCTCGCAGAGTTGAATCCACGCGGAGATAGTCGGATTCGCCAGTTGGCGGCTGCCGCTGAAGTTCAGGTAGTCCTTACCGTCTTGATGAATCAAGAGCAGCCCGCCCGCAGGCACCTCGACGCTGTAGCCACTCGCTGACTCTTGCAAGCTAGGAGCCGCTTGCAGGCTCGCCACGTCGACGTCGACAGTTTGGCTCACCCCCAAATCCAGCGGCAAACCACGCTCTACGGCGAACGAAGAGCCTTGAGTGTCTTGCGCCAAGGAGACGCCCCAGAGCGTCGCTTCGTCGCCGCCGGTGAAGGACGACGCGATGGGTACGGCGTAGCTCCCGAGGTTGCCCTCGAACGTGGGAAACACCAGGACCTGCTTGTTGACCGTCAGTCCGGGCACGCCCACGGGCTCCGAACTCACGCTGCCGGTACCAGCACCAGGTTTCACCGCAACTTGCCCTAGCTGATCCGTGGGGATCATGGTGAGCGCTTGATCGCTCAGCAGGTCATCCCCGGCGTTGAATGTCATGACCCCAAAGCCGGTCCCGGTGAGGGTATCGTCGCTCATGTCATCGGGAGTGCCAGTGTCATCGCCCTCGACAATCACCGCAAAAACGCTCGTCACATCTGCATGTACGTTGAGCTCGAAGGCGCAGGCGGTGGGAGTGTTACGCGCGACGCAGGTAGCGTCACTGATGCCCAATGCCACCCGCTCATGGATCCGCGCGGCATCATTCAGCTCGGCACCACGGATCTGCGCCAGGCGATACTTACCGGCACCGAGCGCCGGCAGCGCGTCCCACCCAACGATGCTCCCGCGCACCGTGCGTTGACGCACCTTGCTTGGCGTGAGCGGCAAAGTCAGTGAGTCACCGCTCACTCCACTCACCTCGAGCGGCAGATAGCCCGTCGCGGTGATACTCAGCTCACTGTCTTTCGACACTTGCGCGACACCTTCTGCGTCGCTGAGTGCCGTCCCTTCACCGTTGCTGACCGACGCCTCCGCAACTGGTTGACCAGTCTCTCGGTCGAGCAGGGTGACTTGAATTTTGGGGGGAGGTGCGTCGTCATCGCTCCCGCAAGCGACTGCGAAAGCGCAGAAAAGCAGGGGAAACATCCAGCGCGCCGACGTGGGCCGGGCAGCGCGCTCGCGACGAGTGCCGAGAAAAAACCGCGTCATTTGGGGTTTGGAGTCGTCGATCATTGGGGCCTCGAAGGATACAGTCTGCGACGTCGATGGTCGCAGCAGATTCGGAACTGCCCCCACAAAGCCAGCTGCCGCTGGACGGCTCGAGCTTCGTGGGGCGTCATCATGAGCTGGCTGAGCTGCAGCAGCGCTTTGCTGCGGGCGAACGCCTGGTGACGTTGGTCGGGGCGCCGGGAATTGGCAAGACGCGGCTCGCCTTGCGGTATGCCGAGCAAATCGACCAAGCGCTGTTCGTCGATCTCTCGAGTGCGGAAACGCTTGCAGACGTGTGCGGGAGCCTGGGTTCGCGCCTCGGGATCTTGTTCAGCGATGACACCGACTTGGTGGAGCACCTCGGTCGTGCATTCTCCGCGCGGGGGCCGAGTCTCTGTGTACTGGACAACTTCGAGCAGCTGCTGAATCAGGCCGCTGGTGCGCTGGAGCGTTGGCTCGCCGCGGCGCCCGAGCTCCAGCTGCTCGTTACCTCGCGGGAACGGCTCAAGGTCCCTGGTGAGTCCTTGCTGGACCTCTCCCCCCTGCCCTTGCCGGAGGAAGACGCCGACGTGGAGCAGGTCGCTGATGCTCAGGCGGTCCAGCTCTTGTTGGACCGCGCTCCGCGCTTGCGCCTGACCAGCAGCAACTCCCAGACGCTGGTGAAGCTCGTGCGTGAACTCGACGGGTTGCCGTTGGCGATTGAGCTCGCTGCAGCGAGGCTCGGCGTGATGGACCCCGTGCAGCTCCTCGCGCGCCTCGGGCAACGTCTGGACTTGTTGAGCCGGAGCGACCCGAGCACCGGTCCAAGTTCTGATTCCTCGAGGAGACGTGCCACGCTGCGCGCGGCCCTCGACTGGTCCTGGGAGGCGCTCACGGAGGCCGAGCAGCGCGCCTTGAGCGCCGCATCGGTGTTCCGCGGCGGCTTCAGCCTCGAGGCGTTCGAAGGCATCGCTGGCGCGGATCTCGGCGCAAGCACTCACCCCCTCGATGTGCTGCAAAGCCTCTGCGAGAAGTCGCTGATCCGCACGATCACCGCGGCGGACCGTCAGCTGTCCACTCGCTTCATGCTGTTCGAGAGTGTGCGCGCGTACGCCGCCGACCAGCTGAAGGACGGCGGCGCCACGACACGACGCCACGCTCAGTACTTCACCGCTGCTTGTGGCGAGCGTCTGAAAGAGCTCGAGGGCAACAGCGAACGCCCAGGCACCAAAGCGGAGGACTTTGTTGCGCTCGAGTGGTTGGCCGCTGAGCTCAACAACATCCTGCTCGCCGGCGAGACGTTGATCACCAGCACGTCGAGCGCGGACATCCAGCAACGCTTGTACCTGGCGCTCGGCGCCGGCGCGGTGCTCTCCCGGCGCGGACCACCAGCGCGCTACCTGTCGCTGATCGAGGCAGCGATCCACCACGCGTCCTACATTGCGGCCCCGCCGGCGCTCGTCGCGCGCGCTGAGCTGGAGCGCGCGCGCATGCTGCAGCGTCTTGGACGCATGGCGGAGGCACGGGACGGCCTGCAGAGCGCGCTGGATCGCCTCGCGGAAACGCAAGATGCCCAGCTCCTCGCAGACTTGAAGACAGAGCTCGGCGTACTCGAGCAAGCCTCCGGCAATCTGGACGCTGCTGAGCAGGCATTCCGCAGCGCCCTCGAGCTGCTGGAGCCGGCGCAACGGGGCGCGCGCGCGAGAGCGCTCGCCGGCTTGGGTTTGCTGCGTCACAGCCAGGGCCGCCTCGATGAAGCCTTCGCGGGTTACGACGCCGCGCTGGTGCTCGCGAAGGGCGCGGGCGCGCACGCACTGGAAGCGAGCCTGTGTCGCGACTTGGGCACCCTGCGCATGCAGCAGCGGCGCTTCGAAGAGGCACGAGAGTACTTCAAGCGCGCCCTTGATTTGCATCGCACCCACGATGCCGAGAGCCTGAGCGACGGCACGCTGGTCGGCATCATCGAGGGCAACCTGGGCATTCTCGAGCAGGAGCTGGGCCAGTTCGAAGCGGCCGCGAAGCATTTTCGTCGTGGGCTGCGCGCTGTCCGCCGCGCAGGCTCTTTGTTGCTCGAGGGTCACCTCCTCGGCTACTTCGGCGCTTTGCGCCACGAACGCGCGCGGCAGCTCGGAGACACTGAAGAGATCGACAGTGCGCGCGAGCACTACAAGAGCAGC
This sequence comes from Polyangiaceae bacterium, assembly GCA_020633205.1. Classification (NCBI taxonomy): domain Bacteria; kingdom Pseudomonadati; phylum Myxococcota; order Polyangiales; family Polyangiaceae; species Polyangiaceae bacterium. The sequence continues at coordinate 1,124,327 of JACKEB010000011.1, read as the reverse complement.
CTCTTGATTCTGCGCGGAATTGGCGACCGCCGCCAGGAGGGCGTGTTCAGCGCGGCGCTCGGCGCCCTGGAGGCGGAGCAAGGGCGGTTGGCCGCGGCGCGTGAAGCGTTTTCCAGCGCCACGGAGGTGCTCGAGCCGCTTGGAGATGCGGGCCTCGTGCTGGCGCTCGAGCTGCACCGCGCCCATTTGGACTTGGCCCTGGCTCGTGACGCGAAGCCGAAGGAGCAAGCCGCACTGCGCGCCTCCGCCGACTCCCGCTTGGCCGCGGCCCTTGCGCCGCAGCACACCACACTGCTCAGCCAATCCGACGACGCGCGGTTTGCCCTCCGATTGCTGCAGCTGAGCTTGAGCCATGACGCGGTGGTCTTTCGGGGGGAGAGTGGGCTCCTGGATCTACCGGGCAGCGAACAAATGGACCTCTCGGCGCGTCAGCCCTTGCGGCGCATCGTGGCCGCGCTGATCGAGCAACGGCTGACGGGGCCAGGCGTCTCCCTGAGCCAAGACCAGCTCATCGAAGCTGGCTGGCCCGGGGAGCGAATGACACCATTCGCCGCGCAAAACCGCCTAAAAGTGGCGCTTTCCACGCTGCGCAAGCTCGGCTTGCGCGAGCTCTTGCTGCGTGACGAGCAGGGCTACCTGCTTGATCCGGGCGTTCCCGCACGGATCGAAGCCTAGCGCTAGCAGGTGACGGTGACGCTGTGGTTGTGAGCCGCGGCGTCGGTGGATGTGAGGGTCACGCTGCTTCCCCCTGCGAGGGTGGCGAAGTCTGCTGCCGTAACCGTCACGCTGTGGCTGTGCAGTGCCGCGCCGGTGATGTCGTAGGTCTTGTCCACGCCGGCATCGATGTCTTCCTGGGTCACGACCAGTTCGTGACCATGGTTGCCCACGATGGCCGCCTCACAGCTCGCCCCGCCGCCGCCTCCGGTGCCTGCAGTATTATTCCCTGCGGAACCTCCAGTCGCCTGGCCACCAGAGCCGCCGTTGCCTGAGCCACCGTTGCCTGAGCCGCCGTTGCCTGAGCCACCGTTGCCCGAGCCGCCAGTGCCGCCACTGCCACCTTCACCGTCCCCACCGTCATCACTACCACAGCCAACCAAGCTCGTACCGAGCGTTGCCGTGCCAGCAATCAACGCCATCCTCAAGAACTGTCCGCGGGTCATATTCATGTTGAGCCTCCAAGTCGTCGGTTCCTCCGACCAAGTCGACGCTCAGCTTGGGTCTCCGCGAACGGACCCGCGAGTTAAGCACGGTAAATCTTGAGCCCTCACGATGCTGCAGGCCGCCGCACCCCGTCGGGGTGTGGTGCGGCGGCCTTCCGCCGCAGCGAGGTCTGTTGCTCAAGACTTCCGTGCTTATGACTTTTCTCGAGGGGGCTTACCCAAGCCCCCTCCCCCGCAGGCGGGGCCCCCACCCCAAGGGCACGTTTTGTAAAGCAACGCGAACGCGTCACCGGACGCACGTCGGACCCCAGGGTCCGTTGGACTCCGGTCATTTTGCGTCGGGCTGAATCGCCGCCCGAGAGGGTGCGGCGGACTGCAGCCGGGTCGAGGCTCAAACGTTTAACCCGGGTTAACTCGCCGAAAACGCGTCGCGGATGCACTTGTAAGGCGGGTTCGAGGCCCGTGTTGCGTGCGCAGCTCGGTTCCTTCGGCCCCACAGAACCTGGAGGACTCATGAGACGTTTGGCTTCAACGACCCTGATTGGCGCGTGCGCCGTCGGCCTGCTGCTCGCGGCGTGCGGCAGCGACGATGGTGGCGGCGGGAATGGCGGCAACGGCGCCGCAGGAGGCGCGGGCGGTAGCACCGCAGGCAACGCTGGCGAAGGTGGCAGCGCAGGCAACACGACGGCTGGCAACGGCGGCGCAGGCGCTGTCGGCGGCTCGGCTGGAACCGGAGCGGTTGGCGGAGCCGCGGGTAACGCGGGCGCCGGCGGCACTGGCGGTGCTGCCAATGTACTGCCCCGCGCTTCGCGCTCGAGCACCGTCGCCCTGACCAGTGACGATGCCACGGTGGTGATGGCGAACCAAGACTGCGGCGGCATCAGTATCTTCGATACGTCGAACAACACGTTGCGCGCGAGCGTGCCTACCGGCGGTGAACCCTCGAGCGTGGTGATCCACCCCAATGACACGAGTGTGTTCGTCGCAAACCGCGCGGATGCAACGGTGGTGCGCGTAGATGGCATCGATGGGTCAAGCCCCAGCGCCGGCACGCCAGTCGCTGTCGGTTCGGAGCCCACGGGCCTGGCCCTCTCACCGACGGGCAAGCTCCTGTTCGTGGCTGAGCACGCCGAAGGCAGCATCGCAGTCATCGATACCTCGACCATGCAGGTCGTCGATCGCATCACCGGCGTTGATACGCCCTACGCGCTCGCTGTGACCAACGACCTCGACAACGACGACAGCGACGAGCTGCTCGTGGTGCCGGAGTTCTTCGGCGAGTCAATCGGCGTGGAAGGCACCGACGAGAGCCGTCAAGGCCGCGTGCGCTTCTTCAACGTGAGCGACCTCACCGCTTCCGGGCAAGACGTCGTTTTCCAGCCGGTCGACAGCGGTTTCGAACCAAAGAGCACCCCCGGTGCTGGCACCGCGATGACATCACCGAACCAACTTGGTTCGGTGAACATCCAAGGCGACAAGCTCTACATCACCAGTATCTCGGTGTCTCCCAATGGGCCGCCGACGTCCAACGGCAACGTCCAGCCCGTCATATACTCTGCGAACATCAGCGACCGCACCGTCGACACGAACCACACGGTGAACCTCGCCCGTGCGGTGAAGACGGACGCTGGCAGCGACCCCATCTTCTTCCTCGCGGATATCGTGGATGTCGACTTCATCGCCCCGGACGTCGCTTACGTGGCGTCTCGCGGCGCTGACGTGATTCAGCGCGTTGGCTTTGGCCCGTCGGTCACCGTGGGTCACCCGAACGGCGTGCGCCAGATGGATGTCCTGCAGGCACCGCCGACCGGCCCCGGCGGCTGCAAGAACCCGACGGGTATCGTCGCGGGGCACGCCAGCCCGAAGGCGTGGGTCAACTGCTGGGTGAGCCGCTCGCTCGGTGTGATGGACTTCACGACGCAGACCCTCGCGGCAACGGTCAAGTCGTGCGACCTGCCAACGAACCCCAACGAGCAGAAGGTCGAGGAGGGCAAGCGCTTCTTCTTCACCGGTCGCGCTCGCTGGTCCGATAGCGCCTGGTCGAGCTGCTCTTCTTGTCACCCCGGTGGCTTGAGCGACAATGTGGTCTGGCGCTTCGCGGCGGGACCGCGCAAGTCGGTGTCCCTGGCAGGCTCCTACTCCCATGGCCCCGGCGCAAACCAGAAGCAACGCATCTTCAACCACACCGCAGTGTTCGATGAGATGCACGACTTCAACGCGAACACCGTCGGTGTTCAGGGCGGCGCTGGCGCCATTCAGGAGCCGGACACCGGTGCGGGCGCAACCGACTGTTCGGGTGCGCTCAAGCCAACCGCGCTGGGTGACGGCGTGAAGGGCGTCAACGGCAAGCCGGCCAAGGAGTTCCAGGACGCCGCGGAGAACTGCGGAACCAAGGATTTCGACGCGATCGAAGCCTGGGCCAAGCAGATCCGTCCGCCTTCTGGACGCAAGCTGCTGGACTCCGCGGCGGTGGCACGAGGCGCCGTACTGTTTGGCGAGTTCATCGAAGGCACCAACAGCAACGGCGGCTGCGTTAGCTGCCACGGCGGCCCCGGTTGGACCGTTTCCCGGAGGTTCTACACACCTTCGACAGCGACCAACACCGCCCTCGGCACCTCGGTCTTCACTGCGCCGCCTGCATGGCCCGCCACCTGGACGGATCACAGCGGTGACTTCCAGCTCAGCACCCAGAACGCAGCATCGGACAGCGTTGCGGGAGCACAGGGACCGAACCACGTCGCTTGCGTCATTCGTAAGGTCGGCACGTTCGGGGTTCCGGGCAACGTCACGGCAACGGATGAGGTCGAAGTACGCGCCAACGGGACGCGCGCCCAGGGCCGCGGCGGCTACAACATCCCATCGCTCTACGGCCTGAGCGTTGGGGCACCGTTCTTCCACCACGGCGGCGCCAAGGACCTGGAAGAGATGTTCACTGGCACCACCTGGGAGGCGCATTACCGCGCGGTCAACGCGGCCTTCCTCACGGGCACCAACGCAGCACAGGATCGGGAAGACCTGATCCAGTTCTTGCTGAGCATCGACAGCAGCACCACGGAGCAGCCGATTCCGTTCGGCTTCGACGGCTGCCCGACGGCGTTCTGAGTCAGTTTGGTGGGGGTCTTTGCTCCAAGTCTACTCCGGGAGCAGAGACCCTCACCCCCAAACCCATCAAGCCCGCTTGCTTATTCGCGTTCCCTCTGGTGAGGCGAATCCCTCTTTCGCTGACCCAGTCAACAAGCGCGAATCGAGAGCCTGAATCCGATTCCTCCCGGATTCAGGCTTTCTTCTTCTTGTTCAATGAAAGCCCAACTCAAGGGCAGGGACAGCCGCTTTGATTGACGCAGTTCGAGAGCTGTACGACGCGGTTCAGCGAGGGGCCGAACAGTCCCCCGTTGGCGTCAATCACGGGACGACAGGTGTTCGCCTGGTAACACTGGAAGCCAGAGCAACCCGTTGCATTGACGCAATCGATGATCTCAGTGCAGCCTGCATCCTGAATGCAGGCGTCGAGCTGCGTGAAGCAGGAAACGCAGCTGCAGACGTCGCACTCATTGGTCGCCAGATCGATGCAGGCTTCGATGCCGCCGGTGCCGCCGCTCCCGCCAGTGGCTCCGCTACCGGCTGCGCCGCCAGTGCCGCCGAAGCCACCGGTGCCGCCGACCGCGCCAGTACCACCGAAGCCACCTGCACCGCCGACGCTGCTGGTGCCACCCGTTCCACCGTTGCAGCTACCACAGCCCAAGCTGTCTACCTCACTCACGCAGATCGAGTCCCAGCGCTGCTGACAGCAGAAAGGATCTTGGGAGCACACGCACTGGGCAACCCCGATGTCATCACAAAGCGGAGTCGGGTTGTTCGTACAGCAGCTCCCCACGGAACCGCCACTGCCGCCCGTAGCGCCCACACCGGCAACGCCGCCCACGCTGCCACCAAAGCCGCCGGTTGCACCAAAGCCGCCGGTTGCACCAACGCCGCCGGTCGCGCCAAAGCCGCCGGTCGCGCCAAAGCCGCCCTGCCCGCCAGCACCACCGACACTCGAGGTACCACCCGTGCCGGCGGAGCCGCCCACGCCGCCGTTACATGTTCCGCATCCAAACTGCTCGACCTCGCTCACGCAGATCGAGTCCCAGGTCTGATTGCAGCAGAAGGCGTCCTGCTGACACACGCACGCGGCAATCCCAGAGGGAGTGCAACCCGGGGTCGAGCCGACTGAACAGCAGTCGTTTTGCGGACCACCACCAAAGCCGCCCTGTCCCCCAAAGCCACCTTGGCCACCGAAGCCGCCAGCGCCTCCGGTTCCACTGCTGCAGGCTTGAGGCGGCGGTCCGCCCCAGCTCGACGTCTCCACGCAGCCAAGCTCAGCGAGGCTCAAGTCGTTTCCGCACAACCCGTTCGGGCGGCAACAACCGGGAAGCGGACCAGCAGGCGTATCGAGCTGAGGACAAGTGGGATCGAAGAAGCCGGCTTGGTTCTTCGGGATGCAGCCGATCGGGATCCCCGGAACGCCCGCGATGGGTCCGGTGTCCACGCCACACGTCGCACCGCTGATTCCGGTGCAGCACGCGCTGAGCTCGATCGCGCCGAGCACGTTCACCGGCGAACAAACCTGACCACCGCAGACGACGTTGCTACCGCCGCTGCCGCCAACCGCTCCGCTGCCGCCAACCGCTCCGCTGCCACCCACAGCGCCGTTACCGCCGAACCCACCTTGCCCGCCAAAGCCACCCTGGCCTGCTGCCCCACCGACCCCGTCGCACACCTTCGCGCAAAAGTCGGGAGTCGAGCCGCTGCACAGGCAGACCGACCAGCAGTCGGGGCACGTGCCGCAGTCCGGTGGTGCACAGCTGCCGCCACCAAAGCCGCCTTCAGCACCGTTGCCTCCAAAGCCACCTTCGGCGCCAGAGCCCGCCGCGCCATTTCCACCGAAGCCACCTTCGGCCCCGGCCCCCGCCGCACCGTTGCCGCCAAAACCGCCAGCAGCGCTGTTTCCGCCGAAGCCACCTTCGGCGCCCACGCCGGCGACACCACCAACCGCGCCTGTGCCTGCGCTACCGGACGACCCCGAGCTGCCATCGTCGTCGAACCCCAGCGGTGTCCTGGATCCGCAACCGTTGATCCAGAACAGGGTCACCAACCCAAGCAGCGCGGTTTGGGGAGAACGTAAGCGGAAGCTGAGAGGGGGCATGCCGTCAAACATACCAGCGTAACGAGGTTTGGCCGCTTTTCACGCGCTAGCGCTTCACTCGCGTTCCACGCGACCGACTGTAGACACCCAAGACCACTGAACGCGTGTCACAGCTCCGCCACCCGAAGGCTGCTCTGCGCGTGGCGGATGCGTGATAGAAGGCGCCATGGCTAACCCCCATCCTGGTTCTGTTTGTCCTGCCGACGGTCGTGAGTTGCCTCCGGTGGAGGCGTCCAGTCGCGACGACGTGCATCGGGCGATCATTTCCGCCCGTAAAGCTCAGGTTGAGTGGGGTCAGCTGAGCGTCGGACAGCGCGCTGAGCTCTTGAAGCAGGTAGGACAGCGCATTCTCGACAACCAGGAGGCCGGTTGTCAGGTGCTGAGCGACGAGACCGGACGCGGCAAGACGGAGTGCCGCATGACGGAGATCGCCAGCACGGCCGACTACATCAAGGGGGCTATCCGCGCGGCAAAGGTTGCGCTGGAGCCCGAACGCATCAAGCTCTCGTCGCTCGACTTCCCCGGGAAGCGCGTCGTGGTCGAACCTCTTCCGCGCGGAGTCATTGGCATCATCGCCCCGTGGAACTACCCGATCTCGAACTTCTACAAGTCACTCTGGCCAGCGCTGCTCGCCGGCAACGGTGTGGTGATGAAGCCGTCGGAGCACTCGCCCCGGTCCGGCGCGTGGCTGCATGAGCAGGTCTCCGCGGTGCTCCCCGAAGGCTTGGTTGGCCTCGTCCAAGGGCGAGGCGACGTCGGTCAGGGCCTGATCGATGAAGGCGTGGACAGCATCGTATTCACCGGCTCCGTGCCCACCGGGCGCAAGGTCGCACTCGCCGCCGCAGAGCGGCTGATTCCCGCGAGTCTCGAGCTGGGCGGAAAGGACGCGGCCATCGTGCTCAGCGACTGCGATCTCGAGCGCACCGCCGTAGGGATCGCCCAGTGGTCGATGCACAACGCAGGACAAAACTGCGCGGGCATCGAGCGCGTTTACGTGGAGAGCAGCATCGCCGACGAGTTCGTCAAGCGACTCGGCAACATCGCCAGCAAGCTGCGCGTTGCACCTGGAGACGGCCCGACGGATCTCGGCCCGCTGCAGAACGCGGCGCAGCTAGCCATCGTCGAGCGCCACGTCGCGGACGCCGTCGCCAAGGGTGCAACCGTCGTCGCGGGCGGTGAAGCCACGGGGAACGGCTACGGCTACCGACCCACAGTGCTCGACCACTGCACGCCAGACATGCTCGTCGTCGCGGAGGAGACCTTCGGTCCCGTTGTCGCTGTGATCCGCGTGGACGATGCCGCCGACGCCGTCAAGCAGGCAAACGCCAGTAAATATGGTCTAAACGGCTCGATCTGGACGCGTGACATCGCGCGCGGAGAGGCCCTGGCCAGGCGCCTCGAGGTCGGCGTCGCCTTGGTGAACAACCACTCCTTCACGGGCATCCTCCCGGAAACACCCTGGACCGGTGTCAAGGAAACCGGCACCGGCATCGCCGCCAGTCGCCACGCGTATCACTCGTTCGTGCGCCCGCGCACCGTGCTGGTCGACAGCTCGAGCAAACCCGATCCCTTCTGGTTCCCTGCGAACGACGACTTGGAAGCGATGAGCCAAGCGCTCGTGCTACGAAACCAAGGCAGCTTCGGCGCGCTGTTCAAGCTCGCTGGCCTGCTCGGCAAGCGCATCAAAGCGATCCGCGGCCTGGCCCAGGGCTAGTCGCCGGAAAGCCGCGCGGATCCGCGGCTCTTGCGAAGGCGCTTGAGTACGCCGGAGAGTGAGTGATACTGGGAGCAGCGTGCGCGGCTCCCCTCAACCTTTTCGTCGCTTTGCGAGCACTGCGGTTCTGACCACCGCCGCGTTGCTGTGCATCGCGTCGGGTGCCACGGCGCAGTCGCAATCCGACATCCAAGCCGCTCGCGCCCACTTCAAGACCGCACGTCAGCTTGAAGACCAGAAGAACTGGGAGGGCGCATCCAGCGAGCTGCGAGCGGCCTTGGCAATCAAGGAGACACCTGGGTTGCGCTATCACCTCGCGTATTGCCAGGAGCAAGTCGGGCGGTTCTCCGCGGCGCTCCGCAACTATAAACGCGCCAAGCAGCTGCTCGCCGAAGGTCAGCAGGCGGCGGACGTCTCCCCGCTGTTGGCTCCCGCGATCCAGCGTGTTGAGGCCTGGGTCGCGGAGCTGACCTTCGTGATGGTTGGCGACAGCCGCCCCAAAGTGTTTCTCGACGGAAACGCGGTCGATATCGCAAAACCCGTTGCCGTGGATCCCGGGCTGCACCAAATCCGCGTGCTGCATGGCGACCAAGAACAGGCGCTGGAAGTTTCTGTCAAAGCGGGCGAAAAGAGGCGGATTGAGCTGGGTCCCACCGAGAAGTCCGAGCCCGAACCTGTTGCCGCTCCTGAGCCGCCGAGGGACGTCGCTCCAGCGCCTGCAGCCCCGGCTCCGTCCTCGCAGACATCGCTCAAGGTGCCGGTGCTCATCGGCGAAGGCGTGGTCGCGCTCGCGGGCCTAGGGCTCGGCATTGGCTTCACGCTTCAGGCGAACAAGGCGGGGGACGAGGCCGATCAGGCGTTGGCCGACATCAATCAGAAGGACCCTCAGCGTCAGTGCAGCAGCGACTCCGCGGCCGTGCAGTCCGCCTGCTCTCAGCTGGCAGACTTCAAGCAGCAAGAGCTCGACGCGCGAGACATCGCGACCGCCGGCTTCATCACTGCGGGCGTGGGCGCGGCGGCACTTATTGCCACCTGGATATTCTGGCCCAGCTCCAGCCAACGCGACCAAGCTGCCGTGCACGTGTGGGCGCAGGCCTTGCCCCACCAAACGTCACTCGGTGTCTTCGGTCGCTTCTGAGTCCCCTGAGCATTCGTCAGCTCACCTGAACACTTCTTTTTTTGGGGGTGAGGTGCACCTGGGTTCCCCGTGGATGCTCCACGGCGCTGTTCCTGCTTGCGCGTTGGGATGCCGGATCGTAGGCAGCGCCGCCGAACGACCCCGAGTCTCCGACTCTGGGCCGTTTCCCTCATCCATCAGCCGTTCGTCCGAGCGCCGCGTGCGACCGTGCGCACTTTCCACGCAACTGAGTGCGCCGCCCACCGACATCCCGGCCAGCGCAGCAACGCACGGGCTCTTTGAGAGTCTGCGCTGCCCGCAAGACCTCTACAAAACCCCAAGGAAATCATCATGACCCGTAAGACCCTTTGCAGCTTGGCCGCCCTGCTCTTCCTGTTGCCCGTCGCGTGCGGTGGCGGCGAATTCGAAACTCCGAAAGGAACCGGCGGCGCGGCCGGTGAAGGCAACGGAGGCACGGGCGCTACGTCCGGCGGCACGGCCGGGGCAACGGGCGGCACCGGCGCAACGGCCACGGGCGGCAGCGCTGGCACAGCCGGAATGAGCGCCGGCGGCGCGGGTGGCATCGCGGGAGCCGGCGGAACCGGCGGCGTCGACTGCACCGACCTAGAGGACGGCACGCCGTGCGAAGGCGAAGGCGACAACACGCTGTGCGTGAGCGGGCAATGCGTTCAGAGCGAGTGCGGTGACGGCTACCCCGACGAGAACAACGACGAGACCTGCGACGACGGCAAGAACGGCGATGACACCGATGGCTGCACCGACGAGTGCAAGGCCACCTGCACCGTGGACGCCGACTGCGACGACGGCGACGCCTGCAACGGCAAAGAGACCTGCAGCGCGGACAACAAGTGCGAGCTCGGCCAGGCCGTGAACTGCGATGACGGCAACCCCTGCACCGCCGACAGCTGCGTGATGGCCAATGGTAGCTGCGCCCACGAGTCCCTGGACGACGGCGCTGCTTGCGGCACCGGCAAGATCTGCCTCTCCACCTCGTGCAAGACCAGCGTGTGCGGCGATCGTTACGTCGACAGCGCCAAGGGCGAAGAGTGCGACGACGGCAAGGACGGTGACAACACCGACGGTTGCAAGGACGACTGCAAGTTCACGTGCAAGACCAACACGGACTGCAACGACGACAACGCGTGCACCAACGACGTCTGCAACACGACGACGCACACGTGTACGAACACCACGATCACGTGCAACGATAGCGACGCCTGCACCGCGGACAGCTGCGCTCCTGCAACGGGCTGTGTCTACACCTTCATCGACGAAGACAAAGACGGTTACTCGCCGAACCAGTGCAAAGCCGGCGGCCCCTACGCCAACAAGGGAGGCGATTGCCGGGACACCGGCACCAACGCCGCCGTGGTGAACCCGGGAGTGACCGGCTACTTCACCGTCGACCACGGTGTTCCGGGCGTGACGTCTTACGACTACAACTGCAGCGGGTCGTCCGAGGCGCAATACACCAAGGTCTTCGCAGGCGGGAGTTGCACTACTCCGGTGAACCAGGGGTGGCTCAACACCACCTTGCCGCCCGCTTGCGGCCAATCAGGCACCTACCGGATCTGCGGCCTCGGCGACTCGACCCGCGTCCAGGCCTGCCACTGAAAAAACGACGCAACTGACTCAGACAGCGCCCGATACCTCCCCAGCTCCGCTCAAACCCCGCGGAGCTGGGAGTTTTTCAAAATGCGTCGAGTGCTTGGAATCAGCCTGTTGAGTGGAATCGTGGCCATCGCCTGTGCCCCCCGTGAGCGAAGTGAGGGCGATGCCCCCAGCACCGGCGGAGTCGGCAATACGTCGGGCGCCGGCGCGCTTGGAGGCGACGGCGGCGTCGGCGGGATCGCTGGCACGGCCGGCGGTGAAGGCGGCATGGGCGGAACGCTGGCGGGCGCTGGCGGCATCGCCGGTGAAGGCGGAATCGCCGGTGAAGGCGGAGTCGCTGGAGAAGGCGGCATCGCCGGTGAAGGCGGAGTCGCCGGTGAAGGCGGCGTTGGTGGCATCGCTGGCGCAGGGGGCTCGCAGCCCATCCTGGACTGCACCGGCATCGACGACGGCACGGAGTGCGAAGCGACGGGCCTCACCAACACCATCTGCCTCAGCGACCAATGCGTGGAGAGTGTCTGCGGCGACGGCTACACCGATACCGCGCGGAACGAGTTCTGCGACGACGGCAAGAACGGCAACGACACCGACGGCTGCACCGACCAGTGCGAAGCCACTTGCACCAAAGACGCGGACTGCGACGACGGCAATCAGTGCAACGGCAAGGAGACCTGCAGCGCTGCGCGCATCTGTGAAGCAGGTACCAGCGTCAGCTGCGACGACGGCAACCCTTGCACCGACGACGCGTGCATTCCTGCCAGCGGCGCATGCAGTCATCAGGGCCGCGACGATGGTCTGAGCTGCGGCTCCGGGAAAATCTGCCTCGCGGAGTCTTGCAAGACGAGCGTCTGCGGCGACCGCTACGTGGACAGCGCGAAGGGTGAGGAGTGCGACGACGGCAAGGACGGCGACAACGCGGACGGCTGCAAGGACGACTGCAAGTTCACCTGCAAGACCAACACGGACTGCAACGACCAGAACGCCTGCACGACAGACACTTGCAACCCGACGACTCACACCTGCACGAATGCAACCATCACGTGCGCCAATGACGGCGACGCGTGCTCCTCGGACGCTTGCGACGTGGTTGCCGGCTGCAACTACCCCCTGATTGACGCGGACGGGGACGGCTTCAGCGCCGCGACTTGTAAGGTGGGAGGGAAGTACGCAACCAAAGGAGGTGACTGCGACGACACGGACGCGCGAGCGTTCCCTGGTCAAACGCAGTACTTCAGCACCGCAAGGGCGAAGGGTGGCTTTGACTTCAACTGCGACGGGTCTGAGAGCCAGCGCTACACCCAGACGCGCGCCAATGGCTGTGGATTCTTCGACGTTTGGAACACGTATTCTTCGGCTCCGGCCTGCGGTGTGAGCGAGTACTACGGAAAGACGGAGAGCTTCGTGAACGCGCAGGGCAACCTTGATTGCAAATACACAGGAACCGGCAATCGCGCTCAGCAGTGTCGGTAAGTTCCATGATGTGATGCTACACCGGCCCCGACCGCCCAGCCGGTTTCCGCAGACTTCACTCCGCCGAATCGCCCGGTTGCGGCTACACTGCCGCTCGGCCTTCCACATCGAAACACCATGCCTCGCCTACTCGTCCGCGCCACGAGCGCTATCACCGCCTTCACCCTCCTCACCGCACAGCTGCCCGCATTTGCTCAGTCCAAGCCCGATCAAATCGATAGCGGCTTGAGTCCCGAGCGCGGCAGCGAGGAGGCAGTGGAACAAGCGCGCAAGCTCGTGGAAGAGGGCGACGCGCTGATGAAGAAGTCCAAGTTCGCGGATGGCACCGCCAAGTTCCGCGCGGCATGGGGTCTGCACGCGACGTACTTCACGGCGTGCAAGGCGGGCCGCGGCGAGGCGCAGCTCGAGCACTATCCGGAAGCCGCGGTGTTCCTGGCCTACTGCCTCAAGCACTTCACACTCTCGGATGACCCGAAGCAAAAGTCGGCAGAAAAGAAGTACCGCGGGCTTCAAACCGACGTACTGAAGAAAGTCGGGCGCGTGGAAGTGGACCTCGCCCCCAAACACGCGGTGTTGAGCGTCGACGGCACCCCCCTCGACGAAGAGCTCTTCGAGGGCGAGCTATTCGTTTCCCCAGGGGAACACAATGTCGAGGCGAGCGCCTCTGGGTTCGTCAGCGCAAGCCAGAAAGTCAACGTAGGCGCGGGTGAGAGCGTCCAGACCACGCTCAAGCTGCAAGTCGAAAAGGCGGACGCAACGCCCGTCGCAGCTCCAACATCGTCCGCGCCTCCGTCAGCCCCGCCTGAAGCAGCACCGGAGCAGCCGAGTGACGGCGGTGGTTCGATGATGACGCGCAACATCGTGGTCATCGCAGGCGGTGTGCTCGCCCTGGGCGCGCTCACCGGCAGCTTCATTTTCCGTGGGGAAGCCAATGCGAAGGGCGAGGACGCAGACGCACTGCGCAAAGGGCTGCCCAGCAACGCTTGCCAAGGCGGCGGCAGCAGCCCGGTGTGCGCGGAGCTGGACGGCTTGCAGTCCGACCGCGAGTCCGCTGCCAGCACGAGCAACGTCCTGCTTGGGGTTGGCGTTGGCTTGGCGGTGGCGAGCGTCGCCGCGTTCTTCCTGTGGCCGAAACCTGAGCGCCACTCCGCCTCCTCCGCGCGAGCTGGGGTGCAGGGTGTCGACTTGTTCGTCCAGCAGAACGGAGCGGCGCTCGGCTTCCGCGGAGCGTTTTAGCCCGTGTGGCTGGATCTGTAGATTCTGCTCGGTATGCTGGCGCCGTGGAGTCGCCCACCACGCTGCGTCCGGGGGACTGGATTGAAGACCGCTACCAGCTCCTGAGGTTGCTCGGGAGCGGCGGCTTCGGTCAGGTCTTCGAAGCACGGCACCGCTACCTGGCGCGGCCCACCGCGATCAAGGCGATGCACGTGCACCACGTGGGGCGCGCCGAGCTGCGGCAGCGCATGCAGGTGGAGGCGCTGGTGCTGAGCCGCCTGGATCACCCCAACGTGATTCGCGTGCACGACGCTGGCGTACTCGAGAGCGGCGTTGTCTGGCTCGCGATGGATTTGCTCGAGGGACAAACCTTGCGCGAGCTCCTGACTCAGGTGGGGCACTTGGAGGTACCGACCGCCCTCGACTACGCGCTGCAGATCGCCGAAGGCATCGAGGCCGCTCACCAGCTCAACGTGATCCACAGGGATCTAAAGCCGGAGAACGTGTTCGTCACCAAGAAGGGCGAGCTCAAGGTGCTCGACCTCGGCATGGCGAAGCTCCTCGGCTACAACCTGAAGACCACCGAGGTTCACGAGCTAGCTGGCACGGTGCCCTACATGTCCCCGGAGCACCTGTCGGGCAAGCAGGTGGATCCGCGCTCCGATGTGTACGGCTTGGGGTTGGTGCTCTTCGAGATCATTTCCGGGAGGCATCCGTTCATCGCGCCTGGAGAGGAGCCAAATCACGTCACGATCGGGCACCGGCAGCTGAATTCGCCTCCGCCGTCGTTACTCGAGCTGGTGCCTGGCCTGCCCCCATACGTCTGGGACATCGTGGAGAAGGCGCTGAGCAAGTCTCGCGCTGGGCGCCAGCAGACCATGCAAGAGCTGGCCAGCGAGCTACGCAGCGCGCGTCAGCGACTGGAAGGAATTGCAGAGCGCAAGCAGAGCCCCGGCCGAGCGCGCATCAAGATCGAGCTTCCAGACACTGGCCTCGCCGTGCCAGGCACTGAGCCGCGTGATGACGGCGCGACCATCCCGCAAAGCGTTGCCCCGTGGCAAAGCGAAACGGCTTCCCCGAGGATGAACACCATGGGGGCACCCACTCCGCTCACCAACGCCCTCGTCGGGCACGCGCCGTCTCAACTGGCCATCCCGCTGCCGAGCGTTCAGCCGACGGAGGTCGCGCCGATCAAGTTCACGCAGCCCCTGCTCGACGCTCCTCCCCCACCAAATCCCCAAGGAAATATTCATCAGCTAGCAACGGGACCAGCTCACGGCATCGGCCACACGGTTCCGCTGATGGACGTGGGTTTGGGGGTGAGGGACGAGGCTGCGGCACCACGCAGCAACGATCCCACGCGCCGGGACCTCCCCAAACCGCGCGATTTGACCCCCGCGCTTCCGCCTCAGGTTCAAGCCGCGCTGGAGCGCCAGGCGAGAGCGCAGGTCACCTTGAAGACGCTGGAGAGCCCTCAGCACGCCGGACCGATGAACAACGGCGCAGCTCAAAGCAGCAGCGTCCCCGGCTACACCCAGCCCACGCTGGAATCACCCACCTACGGCTCCCCCGCGAAGTCCCAGAAGGTCGACGTCGAGGTCCGCGATTTGCCACCGCCAGCGTCCGAAGCATCTTCCTCGAGTCGACGCGGCTTCCGCCTCTCGCCAGCGGTGCTCGGCCTGGTGTTCTTGAGCCTGGCCTGCCTGTTGGTGTTCATCGGCATGCTGATGTCCAAGCTCGGTCAGTGAAGGCGTTTGAACTCGTGTAGCCAACCGAGCGGTCAATGGTTCAGCACCAATATATAAACGGCCTGGCGACCGATTGAACCGCCCGGAACCAGGACCGAGACCAACGACGTGGAAAAAGCGCGCAACTGCCGGGAACTCCTGCCGACAAGCAGTCACCGCGTGTCGCTCCTTCTCCGATCGCCGCCGTGGCGCTTGGAGTCACCCTCTCCAACTCGCCACGAACTCGTACTGCGGGACCAACGCGAATCAGCTTCGGGGTGATTCCTTTCGCGATGCGTGCCAGGGTTGGCGAGCGGTTCCGCTGAACCGTTGGGGACGCGCCGGGAAGGCTCCCGGACTGAAACCGCTCGGACTGTGAGCGGCGCCTTGAATGAGGAACTTGATATGAACTTGAAGCGCACTTCGTTGGGCCTGGCAGTTTTGTTCGTTAGCGCGGGCGTAGGAGCCGGATGCACCGATTCCGGCGGCTCGTGTGAAGACACGCTCACCTGTGGCAGCGGTGGCAGTGGCACTGCGGGCAGCGCTGGCGCAGCCGGTGCTGCGGGCAACTCCATGGGGGGCAGCGCGGGCAACGCAGGCGCCGCGGGCAGCGGAGCAAGCGGTGGTGCCGCCGGCAGCGGAGCCACCGGCGGCACGGCAGGCACGGCGGGCGCGGGAGGCACCGGCCCCATCTGCGACCCGAACTCAGCGCCGGGGGACGACGCCTGTGTCATCGACGACCAGTACGCCATCTTCGTCTCGCCAAGCGGCGACGACTCCACCGGCGACGGCAGCCAGGCTGCACCCTTTGCCAGCATCGCCAAGGGCATCACCGAAGCCAATACCGCAGGGAAACATTTGTTCGTGTGCGCCGACGGTGGGAGCTACGACGAGCAAGTCTCCCTCGACAGCACCAGCGCCGGCCTCCAAGCCTGGGGCTCCTTCAAGTGCAGCGACTGGAGCTACGACAACTCCCTCAAGGCAACCGTCGCTCCCAGCGCTGAGGGCTACGCCCTGACCGCAGCCAGCATCACCACCGACACCCGCCTCGAAGGCTTCGAGTTCGACGCCCAGAGCGCGACTACCGCCGGAGGCAACTCCATTGCGGCCTTCGTGAAGGACAGCACCGCGCTCACCTTGGTGAACGTGAAACTGGTGGCTGGTGATGGGATGAAGGGCGCCGATGGGGCGACGCCGAGCAGCGCGTTTCCGGCGCAGAGCAACCTCGGAGGATTCAGCGGAGAGGCGCTAGACACCATGGCCGTCCCGCCACTTCAAGGGCGCGGCGGCGCCGAGAAAATCTATTCCGCGTGCCCGAATGGTGGGACCACCAAGGGTGGGAGAGGTGGCAACGCTAGCGGAGTCGGAGAAGCCGGTGGCCCCGCTCCGCTTGGGGGCGCCGCTGGGCAAGCCGGTGGGACCTGTTCAACGGGAATTGGAGAGGAAGGAAAGAAGCCAGCGGAGGCTGCAGCTGGGAGCGGCGCGTCGACGACTGGCGCTGTTGTCGGTGACATCTGGACGCCATCGAATGGATCCAATGGCTCACCCGGGGAACCTGGCGGAGGCGGCGGTGGGGGCCGCGGCGGAGCGCTTGGCGGCGGCGGTGGCGGTGGTGCCGGCGGCTGCGGCGGCGCGGGTGGCACTGCCGGCAAGGGCGGCGGTGCCAGCATCGCGCTCCTGAGCATCGACTCCCCGATATCCTTGACCAACATCGAACTTGTCTCCGGTTCCGCAGGGAATGGGGGCGGCGGCGCTGCTGGCGAAAACGGCATGAACCTAGGCGGCGACCCGGGAGCCGGCGTGGGCGGAGCCTGCACCGGCGGGCAAGGCGGCGCAGGCGGTAAGGGCGGTGCGGGCGGCGGTGGTGCTGGTGGCATCGCCGTCGGCTTGGTGTTCAGCGGCACGCAGCCAACTCTCAGCGGCGAGTCCTACACCGCAGGCACGGCTGGTGCTGCCGGCCCAGGCGGCGCGAGCGGCAACGCCGGCGTGGCAGGTGTGGCGCAGGACACGCTGTCGCTCAACTGAGCACGGCTGCGCGCATCTTTTCGATTGGGGGTGAGGTGCTCTCTCACCCCCACAAAATCCTGTATTCCACTCAACTAGCCCGCTGACGCTCCGACATCGCGCGTGACCCTCCCGAAGTCTCGGGAGGGCAGCGGAGGAGCGGAATGAGTTGGAGGCGAAGCGGCGCGGTGGCGCTGAGTGGGACGTGGAGCGCCGTCGTCGCCCTCTCGTGGGCTGGCTGCAGCAGTGGACGCAACACGACCCCCGTCGACGGTGTATTCGAAGCCGGAGTCGGGGGTGAGAGCGGCGGAAGCACCGCAGGAACGTCTGGTTCCGCAGGGCAAAGCAACGGTGGCAGCGCTGGCGCTGCCGGCAGCTCGACGGGTGGCTCGACCGCTGGTGCCGGCGCGGCCGGCGGTGGCAGCGGTGGGGCAGGCTCTGGCGGTGGTGCAGGCCTTCCGGCGTGGCTCGACCACGCGGGCTGGAGCCTGTACCCCAAGAGCGCTCCGTGCGAGACCTACACCGTCGGCGAGGACAACTCGCGGGCAGCCCGCGCGTGGACGAGCTGCGGCGCTGGCTGTCAGCAGAGCAGCATCGTGGAGTTTCCCGATCAGATCGGGCAGGCCTGGGCGGCGGGCCTGCGGCGTCACTCCGACGGCCGAGTGTTGCTCTCCTACAGCACCGTGGGTGTGAAGCCAGCGGTCGCCGTGCTCGAGGAACTCGATGGGAGAACCCTCGCGGCGATGCAGGACGCCACCACCTGCCCGGTGCAGAGCATGGGCCCGGGCGGAGTCGGACTGTTTCGCCACTACGACGTCCAAGGTGCGACGGGTGGCTCTCGTTATGTCTATTTCGATGGTGCATTCCATTGGGGTGAGCCGCCCCTGCCAGCAGCGGAGCCGTTCGCAACAGACTCCGAGTGGGGCGCAATCCTCGGTTTCTCAGACTTCGGCGTCGCCACACCCGCAACCGACGCCAACCTGAAAATTATCCCCACGGAATCTTCATTCAAGTGGAAAGCCACCGCCTCGGGGAATCGAGCGTTCTGGCTGAACGCAGGGGCGTCCCACGACTCGGTCATGAGTTGGGCGAGCGCTGGCGGTGTAGTCGAGCTGGAGGCGATTCAGGGCTACGCTCCCATCTGGCTGACCTCGAGCATCGATCGCGTGGCTTGGCTCGGCGCGACGGGCCCCAAGGCGGTCGAAGGGCTCTTCGAAACGGCGTCCGTCTACTTCGAGACGCCGGACGGAGCAGGGCAAGCGGACAGCATCCCAGTGCCCATGGCTGGCGTCGGTCATGGCTTCGCGACCGACGGGAACTGGATCGCGATCTCTGGCTGCAACGGCAACGACTGTTCGACCTTCATCATCAACACCCAAGCCCGCACGGTGTGGCGGATGCCCAACCCGGCTGATCGTGGTGTGACTGTCATGGGTCTGGCGAACGGCGAGCTGTTCATTGCCGACGGTGCACCAACCACCGGGAGCAGATACTTCGACCGCATCTTGCGTTACGACCTCGACGCGATCGGGAGCTTCGCGGCACCCCTGTAGGGAGGAGTCGGATCCCAGCGGGGTGAGTGCTCCCTCTCCCCCAAACCCCAACTCCAACTCGGAGCCATTCGGTAGTTTCCACGAGGCAACAACGAAGCTGGCAAGAGGCATCGAGTGTCAGTCGTCGCGCGCAGAGGACTCGAGTGCAGCGTGTGGCGCGTGGCCACGCAAATGTCGGGGGCAATTCGCGCCCCGGAGGCGCGAACAATCGCAATGCAGCGCGCACACCGCGCCACACGGGACTACCTCCGCGCTTCGTTCCACGAATGGCACGCCAGGGAATCACGTGGAAAAGCCCGCGGAAAAAGCTGCTAACGCTCCCGTTACTTGAGCTGTCCATGTAATCTCTCCTGCTCCAGTGCGTGTGCGCCGAGCCCGGAAGCCCACACGACCGAGCCAGCAAACCCATGACCTCGCATCCCTGCGCTTTTCGATCTCAGGCCAAAATCTCGGTCGATCGTTCGCATGGGTTCTTGCATTGAAACCGACGGAACGGTATCCCGAGGGGTTGTGACCAAGCCCGAAACCGCTCAAAGCTCGGATGCCCCGAGCAGCTCCAAACTCTCCGATAGTTCGCCCGCCGACTCGGTCTCCGAGACGACGCGGGGAGGGCCCAGCACGGAGCGCTCCCATCGGCGGCGGCGCATCGGACCCCGCAGGGAAGCGGCCAAGGCCGACACCCGTGCCGCCCTGATCGACGCGGCGATGGCTTCGTTCGCCGAAGAGGGATTGGACAACCCGAGCTTGGACGCCATCTGTGAGCGCGCCGGCTACACCCGTGGCGCGTTCTACGTACACTTCCAGGACCGTGAAGACCTGATCCGCGCGGTAAGCGAACGCTACCTCGGCGCCCTGGTGCAGAGCGTGACGGAGTACGACGAGTCGCCCGAGGCGCTGCTCAACCTGATTTCGCGCCTGATGAGCACGACGGAGACGCCCAGTCAGGTGCCAGCGCATCAGTTCCTGCATGCGTGTGGGCGCTCTGACACCTTGCGCGAACTCTACCTGAACACCCTTCGGGTCGTGTCGGAGCACGTGTGCGATGCCACGCAGCTGTCACAAGCCCGAGCCGCAGTGCGTGGCGACATCGACCCGAAGCAGCTCACCTGGCTCTTGATCGCGCTTGCGACCGGTCTGCAGGCGCTTAATGAAACCGGTGCACCGGTCGACGCGAAGGGCTCAGCCCAGCTGCTCGCTCAGCTCCTGCGCCGCTAGCTGAGCCAAACCGAGCACAGCGCTGAGCCAAACTGCGCCGTCAACGAATCGCACGCCGGCCCAGGCTGAACGCATGCGTCGGATGGTCGCGTCACCGCCAGGGGTGGCCCACGCGGAAGCGGGATCCGCTCGGCAGCGCAGCTCGCATCTCACATACCCATCGGACAAACAACGGCAGGCTTGGTGCGACGTGAGAGCTGGCAGCCGGCAGCCAGGCCTGTCAGGATACGGACGCGTGACTGAACCGGTCGAAGGAGAAATCCTAGCAGGCAAATACCGCATCGAGCGCGTGCTCGGTCGCGGTGGCATGGGCGTGGTCGTCCAGGCACATCACACCGTGCTCGGTGAGCGGGTGGCTATCAAGTTCCTGCTAGCAGACCAGGTAGCTTCGAACGACGCCATGGTGCGTTTCCTTCGGGAAGCGAAAGCCGCAGCGAAGATCAAGAGTCAACACATCGCCCGCGTGTCCGACGTGGGTACGCTGGATGACGGCGCGCCGTACATGGTGATGGAGTATCTGGAGGGGCGCGACCTCAGCCAGGTGCTCGAGGTGGAGCGCGTCGTGCGCACGGAGGACGCGGTCGACTTCGTGATCCAGGCGTGTGACGCCATTGCAGAAGCGCACAGCGCGGGCATCATCCACCGCGACATCAAGCCTGCGAACCTATTCCTGACGCGGCACCACGACGGTTCACCGCTGATCAAGGTGCTCGACTTCGGCATCTCGAAATTCAACTCCGCGGACGAGCCCGACGGCATCACGCGCACTGCGGCGATCATGGGCAGCGCGCTGTACATGTCTCCGGAGCAGCTGCAGCGAACGAAGAACGTCGACCTACGCACCGACATCTACGCCCTCGGGATCACGCTCTACGAGCTGCTCAGCAACCGTCAGCCGTTCACCGCAGAGACGCTGCCTGAGCTCGCCGTCGCCATCGTGATGGGTGACCCAACACCCCTGGCCCAGCTACGCCCTGATCTGGACCCCGGGTTGATCGCGGTGATTGAGAAGGCGTTTGCCCGCGACCTGAACCAGCGCTTTCAAAACGTCGGGGACTTTGTGCTCGCGCTGCAGCCCTATGCGCCGACGCGCAGCGCGAACTTGATCGATCGCATCGCGCGCAGCGCGGGCGGCGCAATCAGCTCGGATCAACTGTTCCGCAGCTCTTACAATTCGCTACCAGGCATTCCACCGAATCCGGTCGGTGGCTCGACGGATCTGTCGTCGGTGCAGAACACCCAGTCGACAGCTGGTAGCGCGAAGTGGCCCTATGCCGTCGCGTTACTGGGTGTGCTGGCGCTCGGCGGCACGGCGGCAGGCGTCTTTGCCATGCAGAAGAACAGCGCCGAGGCCTCACCCGCCGCCGCTCTGAGCGCGCCACCAGACCCCACGGAAACGGCTGCTGCCGCAGCAACCGAGACGTCCGCTCCGGAGCCCAGCGCAGCGCCAGCGCCCGAGCCGAGCGCGCAGGAGGTGGCCAGCGCGGCTCCCGAGGCAACGGAGAAGCCGGCTAGCAGGGTCGTAGCTCGCGGTGGCAAGCCAAAGGCTCCGACTACGAAACCTGCGGCGACGCAGCCAGCAACCACCGTGGTCAAGCCCCCGCCGCCGCCCCCCACAAGCGTCAAGCCGCCTCCAGCGAAGACGGTGGATCCGACGGACTACCGTTAGCCGCCGCCACCGCGCCAAGTCCCCGAGCAGCAATCTGCTAACGGGTGAGCACTCGGGCTGAAGTTCAGGAGTTGGAGCGTTATCCCCCAGAGCATGGGTTCTGGGACATCATGGCTTGGGTTACTGCGGACACGCCGCGCCTTCCGACGACTGTGGCTCGCGGACGTGGTCTCGCTACTGGGAGACTGGCTCACCTATGTCGCGGTCAGCGTGCTCGCCTTGGAGCGAGGCGAGGGCTTGGTCGCCGTCTCCCTGGTGTTGGTCGCCCACGCATTGCCCAGCACCCTGCTTGCGCCGTTTGCGGGCTGGTTCATCGACCGCCTCGATCGACGCAAGGTGCTCGTCGCCACGAACCTGACCCGCGGCGCCTTGGCTCTTGGCATGGCGTACGCGGCGGCAACAGGCAGCCTGCTGGGCGTTCAGCTCTTGCTGCTCGTGCGCATCGCCCTCGCGGCGTTCAGCGAACCGGCGGTGACGGCGTCGCTACCTCGCGTCCTGGCCGACTCTGAAGGCGCGCCCCAGAGCGACCCCAATGGATCGAGCGAAGCGCGCTCTCCACGTCTCCTCGCGGATCTTGGCGCGGCGAATCGCTTGATCGGGGCCACCTGGAGCGTGTTGTTCGCCTTGGGTGTAGCAGCGGGTGGTGTGGCGGCGGCCTTCTTGGGGCCAACCTGGGCGATCTTGCTGGACGCCGGGACGTTCTTCATCGCCGCCTGGATCTCCGCGGGCTTGCCGAGCCTGAAGAACGACGCGCAAGCGAGCCCGCGAAGCTCCCTTGGGCGCGAGCTATTCGCCGCGATCGCTCACGTCAAAGGCGATCGACGTATCCTCGAGGCAGCGCTCGCCAAGACACCAGCGGCGATCGCGAACGGCGGAGGCTGGGTGCTCTTGAATGAACGGGCGGAGAGCCTCGGGGCGGCTAGCTGGTTTGGAGCCACGGCGCTCCTGCTTGGCGCGCTGCAGTGCGTGCGGGCGTTTGGTACAGGGGTGGGCCCAGTGCTCTGGGCACGCTGGTCACCAGATGATCGCTCTGCCTGGTGGTGGAACGCGACGACCTGGAGCGCATTCATCGGAGTGGGCGCCCTGGCGCTGGCACCAAACGGCTCTTGGCTCGCGGTTGCGGTTTTCGTCTGGGGCTTGGGGGTAGGCGCCAACTGGGTGGCTGCCACGACGCGCCTCCAGCGTCTGGCGCCAGACCATCTGCTCGGGCGCCTCGCCGCGCTCGACTTGTTTGGACACACCCTGGGTCAGTGCGCAGGCGCGCTCCTCGGCGCTGTCGTCGCACAACACTTCGTCCGGCCCAGTGCCTCGGCGTTGACTGGCGTCGCCCTAGGCATTTCCGCCTGGCTAATTCTTAAGCTGCTCGGGCAGCTGACGAACCGCGAGCCATCACCAGAAGGTGCCGCTCAAACCGTTCGTTGACAAGCGCAAGCTGGTGAAGCCCCGAGGCGCGTTGCCGGCCACCCCGGTCGCTCCGCGGCGAGCTTCCTCTCCGGGGCGCTTGACCGTCACTTCGGCTTCATGACTCCACAGGTACCAGTAGGTCGAAGCGCCGGCCATCGACAGGTAGAAGAGCGAGATCCCCAGGTTGCCGCCAGCGCTGCCGAACAGCGGGCAGTCTCCGAAGTCAGAACAGTCTCGACCGCTGATGGTTTGCTCCAGGCCGAAACCGAGGAAGACGGCGCCGAGGGCCGCCGTGGGCAGGCCCACGAAGTAGAACGTGAGGTTCGCCCAGAACGGGCTGCCCCGTTCGGGACGATAGCTAGCTTCGATGCTACTTCCGGGAGGATACGCAAAGGCCGCTGGCATGGGCACCGTCGCCACATCCACGTTGCCCATGCGCTCACGCTGGAGGTAGTAGCCGCTGCTCTGCCCGACCCAGCGCTGACACGGCAGCTGACAAAGCTCAGTCCCGCCGGCATCACGCAGCGTCCATCTCTCGCCTTCTTCTGGCGGCGCGAAGGTCACCTGGATGCCGCCGGCCTGCTTGGCCACCTGCTCCTGGAGCGCGCTCGCATCCACCTTGCCGCCTGCGTCGGCGCGGCGCAGCGGCTCCAAGAACAGCTGAATCGGGGCGCCACACTGGGGATCCGGCGTCTCTGCCGTAGCTGCTGAGCAGGCGCCTTGCACGCCGCTCTCGCGCATGATGGACTCAGTTTGCTGCGTGGAAATTCCAGCGCCGAGTCCCAGCGCACCAGCGCCGCCCTGGGCCCGAGCAGCGCCCCCGGACAGCAGTTTGAAGGCCCCGACACTCACCGCGCTCACGACGTGGGTCGCGTCGGCGCATGCGTCGCTCGCCGCCTGTTCGGCCTGAAGCCCCTCGAGCTGCAGCTGTCCGGCGACCGTCGTGCGCACCGCCAGACGCCCGCTGCGCTCGAGCTCGCCCTCCAGGCTCACGGCGCCCAACGGCAGCTTGGCGTACAGGTCGTCCGCGTTGGTGATCTCGATGGTATCCGTCGCGAGGGTGGTGCGCCGCCAGGCGTAGTGTCCCGGCAGACGACAGGCATCGATGATGCGCATCTCACAGCCTGAAAACTGCACAGCGACGGTGCGCGATCCCATCAAGCTCTCCAGGTGCGCCTTCTCCGATGCGGGCCACTCCGTCACCAGCGGATTGCTCGAGCTCGCGGCGATCTTGCAACGCCCGAGAGGCGTGGGATCCGCCGGCGCCAAATTTCCACTTGGATTTTTGGGGGGAGGTGAGCTGCCCAGCAACCCGCCACAACCCGTGGTTCCAATGACCAACAGAAGCCCCGAGGCAACAGCCTGCTTCCAGATCGGCCGCTCACGCCACGCCAAAGAAAGGTCCCCCACTTTCTCAGAAGGCTAACACGTCACTCCAGGCGTTTGCGCTGCGCGAAGACTACTAGCAGTCCGCGCGAGGGAATTAAGAGGCACCTGCGCTAGTCGATGTCGACGGTCTTTGGGCGCCCGGCGGCTACTACACCTAAGCCTGCGAGCACCAGCAGCAGCAACAACACTCCAGGCCAGGAGCCGTCGTGGGCTCCGAACACCGCGAGCACGTCACTCTTACCTGTAACTACAATCGGCACAGCCATCCCGATCCCCACCAGCGCCTCGCCGGTGATCAGGCCAGCGCCGAAGAGCAGCCCATGGCGGCTTGCCGTCTCTGCCTGGGCTTCGAGCCCAGGACGCTCCGCTTCGGCGGCGTTCGCCAGGCGTTGCTTGTGCGCCCGCTCCGCGAAGTGCGCGACCAAGCCACCTGCAAGGATTGGCACGGAGAGCTCGAAGGGCAGATAGATCCCGACGGCGACCGCGAGCACCGGCGTACGGAACTCGCTGCCCTTCGCCTCCAGCACCAAGTCGAGAATGATCACGGCGACGCCAAGCGCGGCGCCGATCGCGACCATGCCCCAGGGGAGGCCACCGTGGAACACGCCCTTGGCTACGCTCGCCATCAAGTTCGCCTGAGGAGCGCCGAGGGGCTTTGGGTGGGCTTCCGTCGGCACACCGATGCCATAAGCGGTCAACAACAGGTTCAGCACCGGCGCTACGACCACCGCGGCCGCGAGCACACCGAGGATCTGCAGATACTGCTGTTTCCTCGGGGTAGCACCGAGGATCTGACCAGCCTTGAGGTCTTGCATGTTGTCGCCGGCGATGGCCGCTGAGCAACAGACGACGCTGCCGATCAAGATCGCTGCCGCGGGCCCGATCTTGCTTTCGGAGCCCAGTAGCCCGAGGAGCAACAGCGATGACGTCAGGATGGTAGCAATCGTGACGCCCGAGATCGGGTTGTTCGAAGAGCCCACCAGGCCAGCCATGTAGCCTGCGACCGCAGAGAACAGGAAGCCCGCGATCAACATCACGACGCTCATCACCGCACTCACCCAGATCACGTGAGTGATGTGATAGAAGATGGCGCACAGCGGGATGATGCTCAGCAGCACCGCGACACCAACCCACTGCATGGGCATGTCGTCCTCGGTGCGCAACGTCACTCCGCCACCCTTCTTCGACTCACGGTAAGCAGCGATGCCCGAGCGAATGCCGGCAATCAGGCTGGTGCGCAGCTTGATCAGCGCCCACAAGCCACCCACCACCATGGCGCCGACGCCGATGTAGCGTGTCTTGGTGCTCCACAGCATGCCCGCGACATCCGCTGCGCTGCCTTCAGCCGCGGGCTGCATCGCGGAAAGGATCGGGATCGCCACCCACCAGTTGAGCGCGCCACCGACAAACACCAAGATGGCAACGTTGAGACCGACGATGTACCCCACGGCAACGAGCGCTGGGGACAAGTTCGAGCCGAAGTAAGCTACGGTCTTCTTCGCACCGACGAAGCCGGCGAGCTCCAACGAGCCATGCCACAGCTTGAGGCCGGCTTCACCCAGCTTGAACAACGCGCCCACCAAGCCGGCGATGCCGACGTAGATGACCCCGCCGCCCCCCTTTTCGCCGACCTTCAGCACCTCGGCCGTGGCGACGCCCTCCGGGAACTTGAGCGGCTCGCCGCTACCGTCGCCCGCGATCAGCGCGCGCCGAAGCGGGATCGTGAAGAGCACGCCGAGGATGCCGCCAAAGCCGGCGAGCAGCGTCGTTTCCCAGTAGTCAAAGTCTGCCCACGTCCCGAGCAAGATGAGGGCGGGGATGGTGAAGATGACACCGGCAGCGACGCTCTCCCCTGCGCTCGCGGCGGTTTGCACGATGTTGTTCTCGAGGATGTTGCCCTTGAGCCCCTTGAGCACAGCCATCGAAATCACTGCCGCAGGGATACTGGCAGAGACAGTCAGGCCGGCGAACAATCCGAGGTAGGCGTTCGCAGCGCTGAGCACCGCGCTCAACACCACACCCAAGATCACGGCTTTGATGCTGATCTCGGGCAGCGTCACACTGGCCGGGATATACGGCTTGACCTCGTGGCTCGCGGCCTTCGAATCGCTGGCTTCTTTCATCACGGCTCCGCCCGAACCGGCCTTCACCTGGGGGTCGGTCCGAGCGGCACCATATCGATACACTCAGCGCCACGGGCGCATTTTTTAGGCCACGTACGGGCTCAGACAGCTGCGCTGGGTTGTTCCAGCGTACGCGGCTGGCTGAGCAACGCCTTCAGGCACGGAGCCACGACATCGGTGAGTGCTTGGGTCCTCAGCTCAGCACGCTCCGCGTAGGACAAGCGGCCGTGGCGACGCAAGGCAGCGGATTCCGCGACTTCCGCAGCGAGCTGCACGCTGGAGGGAACGCTGGGCACCGCCGCGAGCTCCGCTTCAAATGCGGCGCGAAGCGCGACAGCGACTTCCCTCCCCCCCTGCTGCACCGCCCAAGTGACGATGCGCCACGCGAGCTCTGCGTGCTGAGTCTCGTCTTCGACGATGGTCGCCAGCGCCGCGCGGGGCGCCTCGGCCCCAGCGACGCGCAGCTGCTCCTGAGCGAGCAGCGCGGCGACGGTTTCGCCCACACAGCCTTCACGGAAGGTGTTTACCGCGAGCTGCACCAGGCTGGAGGTGCCAAGTGCATCGCTTACTTGCAACGCATCAGGCCCCAGGTGTTCGCCGCTGTAGGTGCTCGCCAACGCGAAGCAATCACGCGCGTGCTGGATCTCATCGAGCGATGCCTGCTGAGACGCAGCGATCAACTCCGGCGGCGCTCCAATGCCCATCAGCTCGAGCGTGAGCCTCGCGAACGACGCGACCGAGGCGTGCTCTAGCTTTGCGTCCTCGAGCCACGCGGCGCTGAGCAGGCGTCGTGCGGCAGGTGTGAGTTCGTCGACGTCAGAAGCGAGGCTCGAGCACCAGTCCTTGCGAGACACCACCTTGGCCGTGCGCACCTCGTCATCGACCAAGAAGGGGCGCCCCACTGCACAGCCGATTTCCGCGTTGTAACAGCAGTCGCCGCCGTCCGCGATGGGATCACCATAGAACCAGACATCCCAGCCCTGAGACGCGCAAGGCTCCACCATCGTGCCATCGACGTTGCCGGTTGGTGGACACATCCCCGGCTCGGGCGCTGGACCACCCGGCACCTGCGGCACCGAATCCTTGGGGAAACACTGGAGCCAGGGTGGTGTGCCACAGTCGCAGGAGAAGCTGCCGCCGGCTCCGCCGCTCCCACCTGCACCGAAGCCGCCCGCACCACCTTGAGCCCCGCCCCCGGCGCTGCCGCCTTGGCCGCCGGAGCCCGCGGAGCCGCCTTGGGCTCCGCTGCCACCTTGAGCTCCGCTGCCACCCTGAGCTCCGCTGCCGCCCTGGGCTCCGCTGCCGCCTTGGGCGCCGCTGCCGCCTTGAGCGCCGCTGCCGCCTTGAGCGCCGCTGCCGCCTTGAGCGCCGCTGCCGCCTTGCCCTGCAGTCCCGCCTTCATTGCCGCCACCAGCGGTAGCACCGCCGCACGCGACGAGAGAAGAGGTGGCGAACAGCGCCAGCAGGCGCAAACGCAGTCGAGAAGTACGCATCATGGGTGGGCCTCCGAACGGATCAAGTGTGCCAAGTGTGCCAAGTCAGACGCCCGAGTCGCCCCGCTGCGTCGCCGTTTTGGGTGTGGAAACCTCAAAGCCAGCGGCTTCTCAGCTGTGCCTCCACGACGGCACGTCATGCATTACAAGCTTCGTGCCGAGCAGGCGCTGGCCTCTCCGCGATGGAGGTCCTCAGCGATGACACTCGATCACGAAGCGCACTTGATCGTCCTGTTCGCTGTCGAAGGACACGTCGACTTCGGGCTCTGCCTCGAAGTACTGAACGATCGCTTCGACCTGACCGAGCTGCGCACCCCAGATCCCGGGCGCCGGGCCAAACTTGAGTTCGACGGAGTTCCGATCGAGTTGCTGCGCGTGAAACGTCCACTCTCCGGGCGCGACCTTCACGTACACCTCGGGTAGCTTGAGCAACGCAGCGATCGGATCCCGAATCGTGCTGAGCACGACTCGCCCAAGGGTCGACGCCGCGAACACGCCAAAATCATTGCGCGACAGGCGGCGAAACGCCTCGAAGGCTCCAACGCCGGGAAACTCCCGGCGCCCCAGGTGATACATGAGTCGCGTCATGTCGCGCTGGGGATAGTCCTTGAACGGGAGATAGCGCCCCATGCGCGGGGGGTGGTCCAGCTCCTTCGAGATCAACTCCCACGCCGGCCCGAGCTGCTTCACCAACGGGTTCAGAAACATGCCCTTCACCCGGTAGGCGTCCCCGGTTCGCGTCACGGCCCACTCGAGATCCACATCCATGCGGAGCGGCACGAGTGGCGTGAGACGAAAACTGGGCACACTCCAGTGTCGGCCGGAGCCGGCTCAAGGTGCAACATCCGTGATGCGAGGTGACTCAGCCTGGCCCGAACCCGGTGATATGCTGCCTCGTGGATAGATCCGCAGGGCTATTTCCTGGCTCTGGCGAGCAGTGTTTCTCCTGCGTCCGCCCCACTCGAAGCAAACGGCGAGCAGCCGACGCGAGCATCCCCAACCGTCATGACCACCGAAAAGCGCCCCAGCGAGCATCCAACTCTTGCGGTTCCGAACCCGCAAGACGAGGCACAAGCGGAGCAGCCTGCGCCGGAGCTCACGGCGGTGAGCGCGCCCCCGACGCCCGATATTCCCAGGCAGCCCCCCGCTCCCTCGGTTCGCCCTCAGCGCCGCACCGTCCTCGCCAACCGCTATGAACTCAAGGGCCTGCTCGGCTCCGGCGGTATGGGAACCGTGTACCTCGCGAGCGACCTAGACCTGGAAGAGGACGTCGCCCTCAAGTTGCTCAAGCGCGACGCTCTGGACACGCCCGGCGCCCTCGAGCGTTTCCGCAGAGAAGTAAAACTCGCTCGCCGCGTCACGCATCCCAACGTCTCACGCACCTACGACATCGCCTCCCATGAAGATGACTTCTTCATCACCATGGAGTACGTCGCAGGCCAAACGCTCGCCTCCCGCAGCGCGAGAGTGCGCTTCACGCCGCTCCAAGTTGCTTCGGTGGCGATCGAGGTCTGCAAGGGGCTGGACGCGGCTCATCAGGCGGGGGTCATACATCGCGACCTGAAACCGCAGAACATCATGCTCGAGCGCCCACGGAGTCCAAAGCGCGCCCGAGTGGTGATCATGGACTTCGGCATCGCACAGGCCGCACGCGTTTCCCCCGGGCAATCGACAACGATGGGGCAGCTGGTAGGCACGCCAGCTTATATGGCGCCAGAGCAGCTGAGCGGCCTCGCGGTGGATCCGCGGGCAGATCTATACGCCCTCGGTGTCATCCTCTTCGAGCTACTCACGGGGCAGCTTCCGTGGACCGGCGACACGCCGATTTCGACCGCGTTGGCGCGCCTACGCACCGACGCCCCAGACCCACGGACGATCGACTCCAATATCCCCGCGGAACTTGCTGAGTTGACGAATCGGCTACTCGAGAGAGACGCCGACGCTCGGCCCGGCTCGGCGCCGGAGCTCCTGGCGGCGCTCCAGGCGTGGCAGCACTCAGAGCAAACGGGCGCCGGCGTCGCGCCGACTCTAGTCTTTTCCCAAGCTGGCCCCATCCCGGATGAGGCGCCGCTGAGCCTCAGCCCCCCGAGTACTACGCTCGCGTCGGAAGCGGGCAAGCCGCGCCCCAACACGCTGAAGTCGGCCGACCTGCGTCAGAACCCAGCGTTGTCGAGCGCGAGGGCGAGCATGCTCCACACGCCGTTCCCATCGATGCTCACCCCCGCGAGCGGCGCGATCATCACTCGGGAGCGCACGTCCAGCGACAGTCTTGGACTCAGCACACCCGGCGAGACGCGCAGCGTGGCAGTGGTTCCCTTCGACACCCGCGGTAATGCAGAGCTGGATTACCTCGCGGAAGGGCTCGCGGAGGAAATCATCGATCTGCTGTCCATGACGCGTGGGCTGCGTGTCCGCCCCTTGGGCAGCATCACCGGGCTCAAACGCAGCAAACCCGAGCTGGACTCGCGCGGCCTCGGCGCAGAGCTCGGAGTCGAAGTGGTGGTCGAAGGCAGCATCAGTCAAATCGGAACTCAGTACGTGTTGCGCGCGCGAGTCGTTGGCGTGATGGATGGCTTTCAGCTCTGGGCGAACCGCCACAAGGCAGACGCGAGCGAGCTGCTGGACGTGAGCGAAGGGGTCGCCCGTGCTGTCGCTGAGGCCCTCACCACGCCGAGCAGCGGCATCGCACCGCGCCGCGCCCCGACGGATCCCCGCGCTCTCGACCTGTATTTCCGTGGGCGCCACGAATACAAGAAGCTCGACCCAAGCAGCGTGCTGAAAGCAGTCGAGCTGTTCGAACAGGCCGTAGAGCTCGCCCCGGAGGACCCTGCAATCCTCAGTGGGCGCGCCTTGGCTCACGCGCGGCATTGGTTTTTTGGGGGAGTGGGAACGGCGGATCTAGCGCGCCAGGCAGCGGAGCTCGCCGTATCGCGAGCACCTGAGCGCGCCGAGCCACACCTCGCCCTGGCCACGGTCGCGCTGCATGAAGGAGACGCGGTCGGCGTCGTCAGGCACGCAAGGCAGGCGCTCCGCCTGGCTCCCGCCCTGGCAGACGCTCACGCGCTCCTCGGTCGTTTACTCGCGGAAACGGGACCGGCAGATGTGGCGCGGGCTCACCTGAAATCGGCAGAAGAACTGGACCCGTCAGTGGATGAGTGGCGCTGGATCCACGCCCGGCTCGAAGCGCTGGTTGGCAACTGGGACGTGTGCCAGTCGCTGCTCCACGACGTCCCCGCTGCGCCGAGCATCGGAGGCTGGCTCCACGTCGCGAGGACGAGCATCTGGCACGATTCCAAGCAGGTAGCCGAGAGCGCCACGACTCATCCGAGCTTGCGCGGCCCGGAGTACGCGATCGTGCGGCGCTTGTTCCAGTTCCTGCTGGATGGTCGGGCGAACTTGGACGTCGACAGCATCTTCAACCCCGCGCTTGGGAGTTCACATTCGTCCTCCCGCGGCGCAGCCTTCCGCCATCAGATCCGCTGCGAACTATTGGCGATTCAAGGCGACACCCAGCAGGCGATGATCGATCTGGAGCAGTCCGTCGCTGCGGGGCTGATCGATCTGCTTTGGCTAGAAAACTGTCCGTTGCTTGCAGGGCTCCGCAGCCGCCCAGAGTTCGAACCGTTGCGCCGAGAAGTCGCTGGGCGCGCCGATGCCGTCATCGATGCGCTGAAGTGACACCGCGAAACGCATCACCGGCGCTCGTCAGTCACATCCGCAAGGAAATGATGCACGAACGGTGCCGCCAGTCTGCTTGAGTTCTTCGCAAGCAGAGCCGATCAGGCTCACACGGTCTGGCGCCTGGAGTACCCAGTCGGTCCCCCAAACGAGCTGCCTACCGTCGAGCGTCACCTCGGCCAGGCTCGGATTGAGCACGCCCTGGTCGAGATCGAAGCCGCAGCTCTGCAGAGTGGAAACGTGGTCGTCAAAGGCGGCCCGCAACGCCCCGCTGTCTCCCGCCTGGTAGAGCTTGCCCGGCTGACCCACTCCAGCGCCTTCAGCGTAGCCCACACCTGCGTTGGCTAGGTCTTGAAGGTGCCCTCGCTGAAGTTGCGAACCAACACCGACGACGTAGGTGGGGATCCCCGCGCTGAACAACGCAGTGACTTGGGCCACCACGGCAGCAGCCACCTGGCGCTGGGCGGCAGCGCTACCGTCCGTATCGACCTTCTGATCCAGGCATGAGTCCGGCATGCCGTCAGTAGCCAGGATGACCGCGCTCGGCGCTGACTTTTCGGCGGCTTTGCCGCCCAGGGAGCTGTCGGAGCTTGGGCCGGGTGCTCCAGCTGAGGGCCGCAGCAGCTGCGCTACCTGCGTCAGCGCCTCGGCCGTCGGTGTCTGTCCGTCGAGGATTGGCGGGTGGTCTTCAAAAGCCAGCATAAAATCCTCATGGAAAACTTGGCTTAGCACGTCGCAGCTCGCCGTCTCAACGCCGCGGTAGGTGTAGAAGACCAGTCCAAATTCGACGCCTGTGAACTGACCAATGACGCCGTCCTGCGGATCCGCCAGCGTGCGCGTCAGCGCCTCCCAGCGCGTGAGGCCACCGGAGAATGGATAGGTCATGCTCCCCGAGCGGTCGACCAACAGGAGCACCCGGGGAGCGCGGGCCGTCAGCTCCCCGGTCGCGCAAAGCACATCGGGGTCACATCCGGGACCGGCGTCGGCACTCGCTTCAGCTGCCGCGTCAGCCTCGGGCGCCGCGTCTTCCTGAACAGCTGCGTCCAACTGAACGGCTGCGTCCACCTGAACCGCAGCGTCAGCGTCCGCTGGACCACCGTCCAGCGCCGGCTCTCGCAGGCGTACGCCATCACCGATCGACGGACGCCCGGGAGGCGTCATGTCCAGCGCTGGCGCAGAGCCATCACAAGCCGAGCCACAGGCAGTTCCTCCGGGATCCACATCGACTTGCTCGGCGGCAGAGCAAGCAAGGCAAATCCCAAGGCAGCAACAGCTGACTAGGCAGGCAGAAACCACTGGGCGAGACCGTAGCGATGGTGACATGCGGCCTCCGACTGCACGCGCTATGCCGCGCCGTGCAGCGCTCGTAATGGGAGGAATCACGCCGCTTGGCCCGCTCACGCACGCTGGCCGCCAGCGTCGCTTGGCGGCGCCGTTCAGCTGCCGGAGGTCTCTTCCTTGTCGTGCGTTTCCATCTGCGCGAGCTGTGCGTACAGCCGGCTCTTGCGCCAGCGCATGAGCATCCAGAACGCAGCAAGCACACCAAGGAACGCTGCAGCAACGATGAAGCTCGCCCGCGCGGCGCGAACGTCCCGTCCGCCCGCGTGAGCCTTGGGCGGTTCTTTTGGATCGTTGACGATTGGCCCGCTCGCAGGCACCTCAGGCCGTGGCGCGGCGGCCGGCTCCCCGGGAGCGTCGCCACTAGGAGCTGACGCGGAGGTTCCGGCAGGCGGCGGAGCGGCGCTGGCTTCAGCCTCCGCTGAGTTCCCGCCTTCTGCGGACGTGGACGGAGCCGCGGCCGCCTCCCCTGAATCCTCGCGGATTCTTGCCTCCGGTGCAGCAACAGGCTTCGGTGCAGCAACGGCCTTCGGTGCAGCGACAGGCTTCGGTGCAGTAACAGGGCTCGGCGCGACCGGGCGAGGCTTGCGCGGCGCGATATCCGCTGCTGCGGAGGGCGCAAGCAACGCGCAGCCAAGTAGCGCCATGAGCCCTAACCCCCAAACGAACGGACCCTTACAGCGACCAACGACGCGCTCAGGATCGATCACGCGCTGAGAATCGATCACGCGTTGAATTTGCCGCCCGGAACTCGCGCTTCCCACCCTTGGATTCTCACATGTGCAGGCGCGGGTGACGCGCATGAAAGGCTGGCTCAGGAGCTCGACGTCGAACAACACCGCATGGAAGTGTGTCGCGTGGCCATGCGACCGGTTTCTAGCCTCCAGACCTAAATGACCGTAAAGGCAGGCCCGACGCCAGCGAGCGAATCCCATCTGAGAATAGCTCGTACACCCACATTGTAGGCGAGCGGCCCGATGAGCGACATTGGGTTGCCCTCCGCGCCGATCCACTGAAGGCTAGCCGGTACTTTGGCCAAGTACGCGCAG
The DNA here is from genome assembly GCA_020633205.1 of Polyangiaceae bacterium. Classification (NCBI taxonomy): domain Bacteria; kingdom Pseudomonadati; phylum Myxococcota; order Polyangiales; family Polyangiaceae; species Polyangiaceae bacterium. The sequence continues at coordinate 1,090,192 of JACKEB010000011.1, read as the reverse complement.
CGCTTCAGTTCCCTTTTGGTGCTCACCTGTGTCGCGCTGCCCGCAGCGTGCGGCAGCGAAGCCGATCCCGTCCCGGACGAGTCGACATCCGCCACCCAGCAAGCCTTCAGCAACTGTGTGAAGAGCCTGGAGGGCGAGGGCGACTACAACGTGGGCTGGGTCGGTCTCCAAACCGACGGCACCCTTTGGCGGGGATTTCCTGCGCAGAAATATGAGGGGCTCGATCAAATCGAGAGCATCGGCAGCATCGATGGCGAGGCGCTGACCTGGTGCGTGGTGCGAAGCGACCACACGGCCTGGTGTTGGGGAGCCAACGGCTCGGGGCAGGTCGGCAACGGCAACACGATCCAACAAGCGGACCCGGTTCAGATCACGGCGCTCGGCAACCAGGTGAAGGAAGTCGTGACCAGCAACGACTTCAGCTGCGCGCTCAAGCTCGACAACACGGTGTGGTGCTGGGGTGACAACTCCGCGGCACAGTTGGGCACTGCCACGCCGAGCCAGTCGCTCACTCCAGTGCAGATTGGAGCGCTCGGCAACACCGTCGAGCAGATTTCCGCAGGGTTTTTACATGCCTGCGCAAAAAAGAGCGACGACACGCTGTGGTGCTGGGGCAACAACAGCTTCGGTGAAATCGGGCGAGGCGACTTCAACAACCCCCAAGTCGGCCCGATTCAGGTGATGAGCAATGTGGACAAGGTGTCCGCAGGAGGCTTCTTCACCTGCGCCATCGACAACGCAAAGAAGCTCTATTGCTGGGGTGACAACGCTGATGGCCACGTCGGCGTCGGGAACACGACCAACCAACCTTCACCCCTCGAAGTAACAACCATCGGCACCGTCAACGAGGTGGACGCGTCCGTCCGTTCCGCCTGCGCCATCAAGGCCGACACCACCGTGTGGTGTTGGGGCTGGCAAGATCACGGCCGCCTGGGCGACGGCGTCGACGCGGACGCGCCCGTCACTACACCTCAACCTGTCAGCGGGAGCCTTGGCACCACTGGCGGTGCCGTCTCGATCCACGCGAAGGAAGGTAGCGCGTGTGTGGTGACCTCGACCAACGAGTTGATGTGCTGGGGCAGCGGCAATTTTCTCGACGGACAGGGCCCGAGCAATGTGCCCATTGCGATCGACTTCTGCGGCTTGCCGCGCCTGAATTCCATCACGCCCAGCGTTGGTTCGACCTTGGGTGGTACTCAGGTGAGCTTCTTCGGAGAGAACTTCACGGCGAACACCCGGGTGTTCTTCAGCGATACCGAGGCAACCGCGGTGTCTTTCGTCAACTCCGGAGAAGTGCGGGCGACGGCACCTGCCTACTTCGAGTCCACGGTGGACGTACGCATCGAGAACCCCGGCTCGAAGCGCGGCGTCTTGAAGCAGGCGTTCTCCTTCCAGCCGCCCCCAGAGGTGTATCAAGCGCTACCCACTTCCGGTCCGCTCGCCGGTGGCACCCTGGTCACACTGCAGGGAAGCAGCCTGAAGACTGGCCTCGGCGTGAGCTTCGGCGGAACTCCCGCAAGTAACGTAACGCTCGTTTCCGCGACGGAAGCGACTGCGGTGGCACCGGCGCACGCCGCAGGTTTCGTGAACATCTTGGTCACGAACAGCGATGGTCAGACGGATCAGCTCGACAACGGCTTTCAATACAAGGCTGCGCCAGCGACCACGAGCGTAGCGCCCAACTCGGGAGCGGCCGGGATTCAGGTGATCCTCACGGGAACAGACTACGAGTGGAACACCATCGTACGCGTGGACGGGACTGAGGTGACCGGGACCTTCGTCGACCCGACGACGATCGGCATCAACATGCCTGCCCATGCGGACGGCCCCGTGCCAATCGAGGTGGAGAACGCGGACGGTCAGAAGTCGACCCTAAGCAACGCGTTCACCTACGACGCCACTGGCTCAGGAGGCACCGGCGGCACTTCGTCGACGGGCGGCGCCGCCGCAGGTGGCAACGCTGGCACCGCTGGCAGCAGCACCGGGGGCACTGGCAACGCGGGAGCAGGCGGCAGCGGCAACAGCGGCGCAGGCGGCAACGCTGGCGACGGCGGCTCCAATAGCAGCGGTGGAAGCGGCAACTCCAGCAGCACAGGTGGCAGCGTCAGCGCTGGTGGCAGCGTCAGCGCTGGTGGCAGCGTCAGCGCTGGTGGCAGCGTCAGCGCTGGTGGCAGCGTCAGCACAGGCGGTTCCGCGGGGACAAGCAACGGCGCGAACACCGACGACTCCAGCGTGAAGTGTTACTGCAGCACCCCTGGCGCGGGCAGCGCGTCATCCAGCGCACTCGGCACTTGGGTGCTGGGCTTCGTCGTCGCTGGAGCCGGCCTCGCGCGGAGACGTAAGACTCGCGCGGCGGCCCGTTTGAGCTGAGGGATCTGAATCGGGTGCGCGGCCTGATCTGAGAAAAGATCGCCGTGAGCGATAATCGAGCGCACATGCGCCCACGATGTCGGCACCCACAAAAAGTCCCTCAAACAGTCGGCTGAATCTCAGCTGACTCACGCTCTCGTCGCCTCCCGACGAGCAACGACGTCCTCGACCCCGTACGGCCTTCCGGCCCATAAGGTCAGCGTTTCTGACCTCCCATTCGCCTGCTTGGATGGGGGTGAGGAACACCAGCGCAGACCGCCGAGCTGCCCCGCCCGGCCCTCCACTAGAGCGGTGTCCCCGCACTATAGCGCTGGCCCTGGTTCACCGACGCGCGTGTCGGGAGAGGTGTATCTCTCACGCGCGCTCAACCCCTACGTTTTGGTCAGCTCAGCAGACCAACTCAACCCTCGTCTGGGGTACAAGGACCGACCTCGCGCCCGATAATCCGCGAGGAAATTTTATACGAAAGCTCTGCTCGCGAGCCGTTTTCGATTCCCGTGGCGCGATGCGCACAGCGTTTGGTTACACGCGGAAAGAAGCGCACGCGTGCGACGCGTGCACGCAGCGTGTCTCTTAAAATCGGTTTCCGTGACGGAAATCTCACTTGCGACAAGTTTGACTTGGAGTATCCATCGGCCCCATGTTCCGCACCCGTCCCTACATCGCACTCTTTTCAATCGCACTCCTTCCAGCGCTTGCCGCATGCGGCTCGAGCGACCCTGAGCAGACCACCGGGGGTAGCACCGCCGGAAAGACCACCGTCGGCGCCCAAGGCGGCGTCATCAAGCTCGACAACGGCTTTGAGATCACGGTGCCCGAAGGCGCGCTGACCCAGGACGTGAATATCACCGTCACTGAGCTCAGCGAGACACCCGCGCACTCAGGCTTCGAGAGTCACGGCCCTTCTTTCCTGCTCGGGCCGGAAGGCCAGACGTTCGCGAAACCGCTCACGATCAAGCTCCCCTACGACAGTGTCACGCTTCCCCAAGGAATGAAGCTCGACATGCGCGCCTTCACCGCGCCGAAGGACAGCGACGCCTTCACCCAGCTCACGGTGAGCGAGCTTGGTGAGTCAGTGCTCACGACGTCAACCACGCACTTCTCGGTGTTCACCGCGGGCATGCTGACCCCGGCCACCGTATCTGGCGGAGAGAAATTCCCGCTCGCGATCGCCGCTGACGCCGAGTACATCTACTGGACCAACAGCGGGAACAACGACAACCAGCGCGAAGACGGCAACGAAGGTTTCGTGATGCGCGCGCCGAAGGCCGGCGGCGCCGCCGCGCCGATCACCGCCGCAATGCCAGACCCCCGCGCCATTGCGCTCGACGACACCCACATCTACTGGGTGAACGGCGGCGACAGCGATGGCGGCGCCGACAACTTGGGGATCCCCGGCTCGATCATGCGCGCCAACAAAGACGGCAGCGACGCGACCGAGCTGAGCTCAGCGAACTTCCCCGTCAGCATCCTGCTGAACGACGGGTACCTCTACTGGGGTGACGCGTACAGCAACGAGATCCGTCGTCTGCCCATCGCTGGCGGCAACTCGGAGCTCGTAACCGACGCAGCGTACCGCCCTGAGTTCCTGACGGCCGACGCCACGGACGTGTACTGGACCGGCGGCAGCGAAGGCACCGTCTCCAAGGCGCCAAAGGCCGGAGGTGCCGCTACCGAGTTGGCTTCCGGACAGACCGACGCAAAGGGCATCGTGCTCGTGGGCGACAACGTCTACTGGGCCGACGCTGGCAGCAACGTTGGCGCGGGTGGAGCGGCGGATCTCGCCGGCGCCATTCGCATGGTGCCGAAGGCGGGTGGCAGCGTGACGGACGTGTACAGCTCCGCGATGCCCACCGACCTCAAGGTGGTCGGGGACGACTTGGTCTTCACGGACCAGGTGCTTGGCATGGTCGTTCGTTTGCCCCTGGCGGGCGGAGAAGCCACGGTGCTCAGCATGGATCAGTCGCTGCCGTGGCGCCTGTTCTTCGACGGCACGGATCTCGTGTGGTCCAACGCCGGCAAGTACGAGTTCGACGGCAGCATCCAGCACTTCTCGCTGTGAGCCGCCGCTAGCCGGCAGAAGCGGGCTAGCGACTCCAAGGGCCGCTTCCTCGAGGAATCGGCCCTCTTGCTTTCTTCAATGCTGCGCGCTGGCCCGCAGCTCAGCCAGACCCTCGGCGAGTGTGACCACCGGCACGTAGCCTAGCTCACGCTTCGCCTTGTCCGTGCTCAGGGTCACCTCCACCGCCAGGGTGGCGTACTCCTGACGCGAGATGGGCAGCTTCAGGCGGGTCATCTTGAGCTTGGACGCAAGCTCTCCGGCACGACTCAAGGAACTCACGAGCCAACGAGGCACCGATTTGCTCGGTGGCGCGACTCCCTGGGTCTCGAGCAGGCTGCTCACGAACTCGCGGAACACGACGGGAGCACCATCGGTCACGAAGTACACCTCGCCGCCGGCGCCTCGTTCGAGCGCTAGCTCGGCGGCGTGACACAGGTTGTCGATGTGCGTGGTCGAGGTGCGGTAGTTCCCACCATCGATCCACACCAATTTGCCGGTCTTCGCAGCGTCAATCAGCTGGGGTAGCGCGGTGGTGTCGTCGCGGCCCCAGACGAAGCGCGGGCGCAACACCACCACCTCGAAGCCGCCCACGCCTTGCGCCAGCGCGATTCGCTCGGCTTCGCCCTTGGTGCGTGAGTAGCCCCCTGCAGGGTGCTTCGGGAACGGGGTGCTCTCGTCTGCGTCAACCAAGGGGTGGCCGTCAAGAAGCACGGATTCTGTGCTGATGTGGAGTCCACGCTTCACGCCTGCCTCACGGGCACACCGGAAGACGTTTCGGGTACCCTGGAGGTTCACCCGCTCTTGCTCTGAGGTGCTCTCTCCGTGATTCGTGTCCGCCGCAGCGTGGATCATCCACTCACACCCTCGCATGGGCTGGCTCAGATCCGACTCGACCATATCCCCACGGAAGGGCTCTGCGCCGAGGCGCTCAACCACCTTGGCGGAGGCTTCGCTGCGCACCAGCGCCTTGACCGTTACTCCACGCTCAGTGAAGCAGCGAATCAAGTTGCGCCCGACATAGCCGCTGCCCCCGGTCAGGAACAGCTTCCCCTCGCCCCCGTTCTGTCCCCCCATGGGAGCTACTTGGTGCCGTACATGCGGTCGCCGGCGTCGCCGAGACCGGGCAGGATGTAGCCGTGATCGTTCAAGCGCTCGTCGATGGCGGGCGTGTAAATTGCCACGTCGGGGTGGTGCTCGTGGAAGGTCTTGATGCCCTCCGGGGCTGCTAGCAGGCAAGCGAACTTGATCGAGCGTGGCTTGGTCGCCTTGATGCGCTCCACGGCAGCAACCGCAGAGTTACCCGTGGCGAGCATCGGGTCCACGACGACGACGTCGCGGTCAGTCATTTCCGCAGGGACTTTGAAGTAGTACTCCACAGGCACCAGCGTCTTCGGATCGCGGTAGAGACCAATGTGGCCAACGCGCGCGGAGGGCACCGTCTCCAACATGCCATCGAGCATGCCGGTTCCGGCGCGCAACACCGAGACGAACACCAGCTTCTTTCCGTCGAGCACTGGCGACTGCATCTTCATCAGCGGCGTCTCGATCTCCTCCATCGTCGTCGCCATGTCTCGCGTCACTTCGTACGCCATCAACATCGAGAGCTCGCGGAGCAGCTGTCGGAACGAGCGCGTGCTCGTCTCCTTCTTTCTCATGATGGTGAGCTTGTGAAGGATCAGCGGGTGATTCAGTACGTTTACGTTTTCCATGTCAGCAGCTTTCAGTGGGTCTCACTCTACCTAAAAAACAGTTCCGTCACTCGCGAGGTTCAGCGGCGGCAGGCCTTGCCGCAGGTTCTGAGCTAGCCGACGCCCAGCCGCCCAGGTTCCTCCCTCGAGCACACACGGCAGCGGCAACTGTTCAGGAGTTACGCCCAGCTCCTCCCGTACGAGCTGCGCCACCTGATCGAGTAGGACGATGGTCGCGGCCCGCCACTCGATGATCAGCTCGCTGCCTGGCGCGTGGGCCTCTTTCAGGGCAGCGGGGTCACGCAACGACAGCACGCCGCCGTCAATGAAGAGCCCGCCGTTGCGGTACTCAGGCAGCCCGGTGAGGCGCTCAAGGGCTACGACCTGAACCCCGGCTCGCTCGAGAGGCACCACCAACGAGTAGCTCAGCCACTGGCTGAGCTTGTGGAAAGGAATGAGGCCATTCGCTGGATGAATGTGCTCGAGCGCTGGATGACGCCACACATCCCCAAGGGTCACTTCGCCAATGGACTCCCTCCCTGGCCAAATGCTCGAGAGCCCAGCCAGCACTGCCGCGAGGATCCGCTCTGCTGGTAGCTTGCCGTCTTCTGCCTGGGCGCGGAGGACGTCGAAGAGCCCACCCACGCGCCCCTCGGGGAAGAGCTCCGGGTGAGCTTCAACGGCACGCCCCAACGCATGCAGCAAACCGAGGCGACCGCCCACGCCCACCAGCGGATTCTCTGGACCAACCTGGAAGCCTTCTGTCAGCTGTGCTTCCGTAAGGTTTTGTAGGGCCCGCGCATCCGCGCGCTGCGGAGCGTCGGGGTTGAGGGAGAAGGCACCTGACGCAAACCAGTGCAGGCTCGCGATGGCCAAGCCCTCGGAGCGCGCGTACCGCTCGCCGCCCTCGGCGTCACCGAAGTCTGGCTCGAGATAGCTCCACTCGGGGCCAGCGCCGGCGTCGAGCAAAACGCTGGTCACGGTGAGATCGAACTCACGCCGCGCGCGCTCCTCCGGGCTCAGCTCCGCCGCGTCGAAGAGCCCTGAAAGGCGATCCCTCCCCCCCACCAAGAAATGATTCTCCCGCGCGTGATACGGGATCTTCAGGTCGGGGTAGTTGTCGCGGGTGACTTGCGCCACCAGACGCCCAACTGCTGGCAGCTTGTCTGGGTGGTACTCGAAGTGCTCCGAGTCACCGCGCGCCAGCCTGTCGAAGAGCAGGCCGGCGCGTTCGCGAATACTGCCGGGGTCGTTCAAGAAGCGGATGGCATCCGCGTCACTCGTCAAGCCCGCGCCCCTTGGCCTTGTTGAGCTCCGACTCGTCGGGCACTGTCGTCGGCGTGAAGTAGCCAGCCGCCATCTTCGCGTCCATCTCCACACGCGCATCCGCGGGGATCAGCTCGTCGGGGATGTTCACGCGCTCGGCGATCTGGATGCCGGTGTCGACAATCGCGTCGTACTTCATGTTGCTCATGGAGATGAAGCGTTGGATCTTCTTGATACCGAACCAGTGGAGTACGTCAGGCATCAGCTCCTGGAAGCGCATGTCCTGCACACCCGCGACGCACTCAGTGCGCTCGAAGTAGCGGGCGGCGTTGTCGCCGCCTTCCTGACGCTTACGCGCGTTGTAGACCAAGAACTTGGTCACCTCACCAAGGGCGCGCCCTTCCTTGCGGTAATACACCACGAGGCCGGTGCCGCCGGCTTGCGCCATGCGGATGGCCTCCTCGATACCGTGCGCGAGGTAGGGACGGCAGGTGCAGATGTCTGAACCAAACACGTCCGAGCCGTTGCACTCATCGTGCACACGGCACGCGAGGGGTACGCTGTCGTCGCTGAGCTTCTCCACGTCACCAAAGATGTATGCGGTCATGCCGCCAATCGGTGGCACGAAGACTTCGAGGTCGCCGCGAGTGACGAGTTCCGGGAACATGCCGCCGGTCTGCTCGAAGAGTGAACGGCGCAGATGCGCCTCGGTCACGCCAAAGCGCTCGGCGATACCCGGTAGGTACCAAACGGGCTCGAACGCCGCCTTGGTCACTGCGCAGTCACCGGCGCTCTTCAGCACCTTGCCGTCGGGCTTGAGCCGACCAGCGTCCACCGCCTCTTTGATCTCCGGCATGTGGAGGTGCGCCTTGGTCACCGCGATGGTGGGACGCACGTCGTAGCCTTCTTTGCGCTCGTCGGCGAACACCTCGGCGGCTAGCGCGCCCCAAGGGTCGATGGAGACGATCTTCTTTGGATCGCTCCACTGCGGATAGGGCCCGATGCGATCCGTTGGCGCGGTGTTGGTGAGGTCAGGCTGATGCTGCGGGTCGAGCGCGCCGGCGGCGACCGCTACCGCGCGGTAAATCGCATAGGCGCCGGAGTGGGTGCCGATCACGTTGCGCTTCGCCGGATCTGCCAGGCTCGCGTTGACGGGGCCGCGCTCTTTGGCGGTCGCTGCACCCCAGCTGATGGGCAACGGGGCCGGACCGTGGCTGTTCGGGTGCGAGGTGAGCTGAATGGGACGCATGTTCTTGGTCGTCATGATGTTCTTCTCTCTATTGCGGCGGTGAGTGACTGCGCGCTGCTGTTCTCAGCTCATCCAGTTGTGATCGGGCTGGAGCGCCCACTTGGTGGTGATCTTCTTGAGGCTCGTCCACAGCTCGACCCCGCCAGCGCCGGTGATATCGCCCTGGCCAAAGCGTGAAGCCTTGGTCCCGCCGAAGCTGAACGGCTCGCGAGGCACCGGCACGCCGATGTTTACGCCGATCATGCCCGTGGTCGCGCGTTCGGCGACGTAGCGAGCCACCGCGCCACGAGTCGTGAAGACACTGGTTGCGTTGCCGTACGGATTCTTGGCTTCGAGTTCCAGAGCCTCATCCAGGGTCTTGACCCGCACGATGGTCAGCACCGGGCCAAACAGCTCGGTCTCCGTGCACTCCTGCCCTGGTGTCGCGTGGTCGATGATCGTCGGACCGAGCCAGTAGCCGTTCGGGTACTCGCTCGGCGCCTTGATCCCGCGGCCGTCGAGGCGCAGCTTGGCGCCGTCGCTCTCGGCGCGACCGATGGCCTTGTTCAGGCGCTCCAGCGCGGCGCGGTCGATGATGGCGCCCATCTCCCGACCAAGCTCCAGACGCTTGGCGCGCTCGATGATCGCGTCGATCAGCTTGTCGACGTCACCCACCGCGACCATCACCGACGCAGCCATGCAGCGCTGACCAGCGCAACCCGTGAAGGAGCTGACGACGCCGTCGACGGTCACCGCGGGGTCGGCGTCCGGCACCACCAAGAGGTGATTCTTCGCGCCGCCGAGGCACAGAGCGCGTTTCCCCAGGGCAGTGGCCCGGGAGTAGACTGACTTGGCAACGCCGGAAGAGCCGACAAAGCCATAGGCCTTCACGTCGGGGTGATCTACCAGGGCCTCGACGGCGTCTCGGCCACCGTTGATCACGCTGTACACACCTGCAGGAAAGCCGGCTTCCACCATCAGCTCACCCATGCGCACTGCGGTGAGCGGCACCTTCTCGCTGGGCTTGTGCACGAAGCAGTTCCCCAGGGTAACGGCGATGGGGTACAGCCACATGGGCACCATCGCAGGGAAATTGAAGGGCGTGATGCCGGCAACCACGCCAAGAGGCTCGCGCCGAACCTCGCAAGTGACGCCTCGGCTCACCTCTTGAGCGCCGCCCAGGTCATTTTGCAGGCTGAGCGCGTACTCGAGCACCTCAACTCCCTTGAGCACTCCGGCACGACCTTCAGCCACCGTCTTGCCGCTCTCCAGGGCAGAGCGATTCGCAAGGTCATCGAGGTGCTTCAGTACGAGCTCGCGATAGCGGAACAGCAACGCCGTGCGTTCCTTGATCGGAGTGCGCGCCCAGTCGCTCGCCGCCGCCTTCGCGCCGGCGACTACCGCGTCGACTTCCCGTGCGGTAGACAGCGCAACTCGACCAACCGTCTGCGCGGTGTACGGACTTTCGACGTCCAGCCACTCCGTTTCAGGAGAGATCCAATGCCCTGCGACCAGGTTGCGGCACTCGATGGGAGATGCCGGCACCTGGACGCCCCAGTGCTTGTTATCGGTCATGCGTTGAGGCCTGTTGCTCCCACCCGCGGCTCAGGCCCGACGAGTGGGGAATCGGGGAGGCTTTCACGAGTCGTGTCCCATGTCGAGAAAGTGACGCCAGTTGGTCGCCGTCTACCCTTCGCCACCCCCACCCCCACGTGGGGCTTCTCCCTGCAATTTCAAGGCTTTTGAGAAGGTTTGCCGCAACGCAGCGCTGGCGTGAATGCGGTGTTCCGATGCGCGAGCGCCGCCTTTTCGGTCACGGGGCCCGCCCCGCTTCCCTCGCAGCGGAGCACCTCGAAGGCTCCCGTCTGTTTTTTTTGGGGGGGAGGCGCACTGCCTGCCGACAACAACAACCTCAAGGCGACGTCGCCCAAGCCTTCAGAGTCGCCAGGTGTCAATCGCGAGCACTCAAAGCTACAACGCGTCTTGCCGTGCGGAGTCGAAAGAGAAACCATGTCAGAGATGCGCCGTCTGCCCTTCGCCCTGCTGTTGATCACCTTGTCCCCAGCGTGCGGAGGCGCGAAGCCCCCCGCCAATTCACCCCAAGCCGCGGACGCACAGCCCGCAGTTCCGCACGGACCGGCCGGCAAGGGCACCAAGGACGACCCGGTTCAGCTCTGCCACATGAACGGCGGCCCCAGTCGTAGTGACTACCCGTATATCGCGAACTACCAGTGTGCTGACGGTTCGAAGCCCCTTGGCGGCGACTCAGGCGCCGGCGCAGAGGCTCGAGTAGGCAATGTGGGCCCCGGCCCCGACGGCCACATCATCGACCTCTATCGGGTTCCCTGCTCGGGCGCGCCGGTCGAGGTCTACGTGGACGCGTATCATTGCGGGCCTCACGTCAACGCGGAGGCCGGCGTGGATATCGATCACCTGTCTCGTGAGGAGCTCGCCGGCCTCGCGGCGTTGATTCGCCACTTGCACGAAGATCCCGTCAGCGAGAAGGCGAGCAACCGACGCAAGGCGGCTGCCGACTTCATCCTTGCCACCAACCAGCTGCACGTCGAACTCTGCGGTCCCTTGTTGCAGCTCCTGCCCCAGGAAGAGCGAGTTCCGTACTACGTCGGGGAGTTCCTGCTCTCGATGGGTGCCGCCGTGATCGAAGACGGGGGCGAGCATCCCGACCCGATAGAGATCAATATGCGTACCTTGGATGGTGTGCTCGTCTTCTATCAGGCCGTGTTGAAGCAAGTCGGTGAGGGCGAACGTCAGCCTTCCCTGGACGCCCTACTCGCCAAGTCGAAAGACCGCGCCGCCTTTCAGCAGTTCGTGACTGACACGCTGAACGGCTGTGGTGGCAGCAACCTGGGAGTGGAGCCGGGGAGCTGAGGGCTCAGCTCACGCGCTCTGCCAGGTAGACGATATCTTCACCGCGTTCGGCGCTGGGCGTCGGCAGAAGCAGATACGCCTCGCGTTCGATCACGATGGTCAAGCCAGGACCAGACCCGAGGCTCTCCCCAGCGCCCAGTCGCTCGAAGCTCGCGAAATCACGGGCCAGCTCGAAGTCATGAGTCGGCTTCACAACGCGCGCGAACAGCCTGAACACTTCGGCCTCGCTCGGCGGTAGCTCCCCGGCGAGTGACCCAATTGCCACCAGGAAACTGTCGAGGACGGCGTGAGCATACTCCATGGTGCTCGGCGCCTCGTGTTGCCCGCACTCGACAGAGACCGCAGGCTTGCCTTGGGAGACGAGCGAACCGATGCTGACTTGGTCCATCAACATCCCGGGCCCGTCCCAACCGTAGGTCACCTTGAAGCCTGTGGCTGCACCCAGACGCACCGCCTCCTTTGAGCCATCGCAGATGACGAACGGCGGCGTCGGCTGACTCGCCGAGTGGATGTCGAGCAGCGCGTCTGCACCGGTCACCAGTGGCTTGAGTTCTAGCGCTCGCTCGTGCTCGTACGTCCAGGCTTCACGAGCCAAGCTCTCTACGTATCCGTACGAAAACAAGCGATTGATATCCGTACCGCCGTCCGTGTAGCGCCGGCGCTGTTCGGTGGCACGCGGGTTACCATGCACGAACACCACGCTCCCAGAGAGCTGCCGCTCCACGAATGGAGATGGGTCACGACGCACGCTCTCGATCGCGGCGACGCCGCAGCGTTCGTTGCCGTGCAAGGCTGCGAGCACAACGGTGACCGGCGGCTCGAGCTCGCCGGAGCGACTCAGGATCCAAGCATCGGAGATTGTGGGGTGGGGACGAAACAAGGGAGCCTCGAGTGGGGAAGTCAGCGATCTAGCACGGAGCACGCGACGTCACACGTTGCGTTCGGCCTCGACGCAGAACCACCGCGCACGTCGGAGCGTGCCGTGTGCGTGAGCGCTAACCGCGCGTCTCGGCGTCGAGCACTGAGCGCACACGCTCCGCCCAACTTTCTGCTTCTGACGGCGTGCGGCCGACGCAAGTCATGCCGAGCTTTCCAAATTGCGACAGCGCGCCAAGCAAGTGGAAGATCGCTCCGGTCGCTTGCCCCGGCTCGAAATGGAGCTTGTGCTTCGATGCGATGTCTAACAAATCCGGAGGTAGGAGCCCCACGTACGCTGGTGACGTCAGGTTGTCGGTCGAGACGTAGTAGCGAGGCTCTCCACTAGGCGTGAGATAGAGCCCACTCTTCTGATCGTAGTCACCGTCGTTGGCGAGCTTGAGCAGCATGAACGGATGCGTCGTGCCAGTCATGCGTAGGTTGATCTCGATCGCGTAGTGCTTCCAGCGACCCGGCTCGGTCTCGACTGTGACGAAGTCCACGGCCACGCGCCCCACCACGCCGCGCTCGCGCAACACCGCGCCCACCTTGAGCGCGTCCTTCTGGATCCCGAGACGGTACGCCTCGCTCGCGGGAAAGATGCAGCCGAGGTACGTCTGACCGTCGACCGCCAGCTGCTGGTCGTGACTGCTCATCACCTCGAGATCGCCCTTGGGGTCGATGCGCAACTGCACGCTGGGGCTCTTCTTGTGGCGTCCCTCCACGTAGCCTTCGACGACGCCGCCAATCCGCTCCAGTGCCGAGAGGAAACGCGGCCAGGTTTCGTTGGCGCTGACGAACGTGAGCCGTTCCAGCGCTTCGCCCACTGCGTGCGCGCGCTCCTTGTGACTCGCGCCACCACTGCGCTTGGGCTTCACGTGGCCCAGCTCCTGGAGGCTCAGCGTCGCATTACCTTCGCCGCTGAAGCCGTCGTTCAGCTTCACCATCACCCGACGTGTAGTCGGGTGCTCTTCCCAGACACGCGAGACCGCCTCGGCGACTTCTTCCTGAGAGTGCAGGTTCTCTTCCCCGGGCGCCAAGGAGATCCCCGCCTCCTTGAAGATGCTGCGGGAGCCGCTCTTGGTCCCAAGCCAAAGCAACTTCGGGTCGACGCCGTAGAGCGGTATCCCGAGCCGCACGGCCAGCTCGCGCTCCGCGTCCGAGACGGCAAACGCGGTGAGGTGGGCACGCCCAGGATGAATCACCTGACGAATGCGCTCCATCATGCGCGGACGGGAGAGGATTTTTTGGGTGAGGGGAAGCGGCGTGGAGTCGTAGGTAGACAACATGGTGAGCCGCGCGCGGGCGTGCGCCGAGGGAATGCCGCCAACCAATCCCATGTGGTAATCAATAACCGCGGGGTGAATCGGCAGCGAGCTAACGAACACCATATGGGCCTCGGGGTGCCGCAGGAGCCCGAGGGTGAAGAGCATCCGCTCCTCGTAGTGGATCACGCCCTTGATCGTATCCAGCTGAAAGCCGTCGAGACTCAGAGACGGCACCACCACGATGTCACGAGGACCGCTGCCCCAGTCGTGCACGGTAAGCCAGCGCTCGGCCAGGGTCTGTTGCAGCTCGCCAAACCGCCGCTCGAAGTCTGGGCTCAAGCCACCAACTCGGGCGGCCTGATATTTTTCCACATGAGAATGCAGAGCACCTTCGCGAGTCTTGCCCTTGCGCGACGGTGCCTTGGCTTTGTCGGCTGGCTTGGGCCTCGGCTTGGCCTTCTCCCCTCGCTTGGCCGGAGCCTTAGCGGCTGGTTTCTTGTTGTTTGCCCTGCCTGCCTTCGGTCTCGCCCCCATGCAGCCTTCCACCATAGCAAAGCCGTTCGGGTTTCTATGCTGGAAAAGCCGAGGGCTTTCAGCTCGGTTCAAGCGCACGATGTGGGCAGACTTCTCACCTGCGCCTCTTTCGAGGTTTGGTCGATGGCAGGCGCTCCAGCACCTTGGCGGCCATCAGCTGGGCGCGTCCTTCGGTGATCTCTGGCGAGAGCTTCGCTAGGCGCTCGACCAGCGCGAGCCAGCGCGGCTCGGTCGCGATCAGCTGCTCCAGGTCGTCACGCTGGCTCAACGAGTGACACAGCACGAGCTCCCACTCGGTGCGTTGCTCTTCGTCGAACCCTGCCGTCGCTTCAGTAAACGTGGCGTGGCCGTGCTCCAGGTGCAGCACCGCCTGAGCCACGTGCTCGGCGTAGCCCGCTTTGATCGCACGCGGCAGATACGCTTCTGCCGCCTCGGCCACTTGGCATTTCGAGGCATATTCCCCAAGGATACGCGCTAGGTCCTCGGACTTCGCGCTGCCGGCGAGCTTGCCAAGCGCGGGCCAAACTTCGACGTCCTTGTGGGTCAGCAGCGAAAGGCAAAGGAGCTCGGCGAAGGCCAGCTCCGCAAAGCTCACTTGCTTCAGCTTTGCCAGCGGCTTCAATTCCTCGAGGATCAGTCGGTCTAGCCTCGGGGTCTCGAGTCGCCCAAGGCTCACTGCGCCCGCGGAGAACAGGTACTCATCCTCGGCGCTCATTCGCGTACCCTTTGGTTTGGCGGGGGCGAAGCGCTTCAAGCTGCCGAGGATGAGCTTCGCATCTTCTGGGTCGCTACTGAACGACAGCCCCCTCAGGGCGCTCTGCAGGCCAGCGTCATAGCGCCTGGCGCGACTGACCCAGCGACGGAGCAGTGGATAGGCGGCGTCGCGCAGCAGATCTCCGTATAGCTCCAGCGTCATTAGCTGCAGCTCTGTTTGATCGAACACGAGGCTGCTGCCTTTTGAGAGCGCCTCGAGCAGGGCGGCGCGCTTTGGGAACAGTTTCGCAAGGGTGCGCTGACCGCCTCGACTGGTCAGCACCTCGTAGTGATCCTTCGCGGTGACCTTGCGCAGCAGCGCTTCGTCGACCTCACTCACTTCGCGCAGCGCCTGATCGAAGTCTTTCAGCGCGGCTTTGCCCAGTGTCTTGCTCAGGCCACCGGTGGGGGCCTTGCGTTTCTCCGCGGCAACAGCGTCTTCCTGCGCTTGCATCACCTGGGGGAGCCGCCACCAGAGCTTCACTCTCGCCACTTCTACACGCTTCAGGCCGAAGCCATCCCCCGAGAGCACAGCCTCGAGCCCCCAAGGGTCAGGCCCGTGCTCCAACGTGACCAGGCCCCCGTCACCAAAGCCGCCAAACTTCCCCGCGCCGCGCATCAACGCGAAGATCCCTGCGCCAAACTCAGCGACCTGGCCCGCTTCGAGAACGCCGCGCCAGTGTATCTTCGAGGAAACGAACTCGCTGACGAAGAACAGCGATGTCTCACCCGACGCGAGCCAAGCCAGCGCCTCCGCCACGCTGCGTTCCCCAAACAGCTCCGGGTGCGGCGGCGCGAGCGGCTTTGGCCACTTTCCACCAGCGAGCAGCTCATTGGCGGAGGCCGCCTCCCAAAGTTGGCGTTTACGAGCGGGAAAGCTCAGCTTGGCGAACAGCGCGACGTCGTAGCTCACGCAGCGGAGGATACACCACCACGCAGCCTCCAAACGGGGCTTGGAACCGACAGATTGCCATCCCGAATATTTCCCTCATAATTGAGGGATGCGACTCGAAGCGACGATTCCTGATTCTCGTGGCAACGCGGTGCTCAAAGCGGCCGAAGAGCTGGGTCTGAGCCGTAGCCAATTGATCGACGAAGCACTCGCCCTGTTTCTCAAGGCCGTAACCGAAGCGAAGCGTGGGCGCCGCGTGGTCGTCGTGGACCCGGAGACGTCGGAGACCGTGATTGAATTATCGAGTCCAACCCTGACCGCCCTCGAATGGGCTCTGAATCCTCAGCCGCTCAAGCTCTCAGGAGCTGAGATCGCCAAGATGCAGGCCCTCGCAGAGTCGCCAGCGCCGCCGAATAAGCGGCTCAAGGCCGCAGGGAAGAGCTATGGCGCAGCGACCAAGCGCAAGCGACGCTCGGGATGACCTACGCCACCCGGCATATGGCGACAGCTGCCTACTCGCAGCGGCGCATCGGCACGCCGCGCTTTCCGATCCTCACGGGCAGATCCTTCAGCGTTCCGCCGACCCCGTTCAGAGGCGCCCAACCGAAGCTCAGCTCACCAGAGAGCTTGCCTTCATTGCCTTCGGTGGCTTCAACGTAGTCGGTGACGTGCAGCTTGAACCAGTAGGGCTCACCGGCTCTCCCGCCGTCGTCGTGCGCGTGTGCTGCGAGACGGGTGATGCAGGTGTCTGCCCCTAGCGGTGTCGTGAAGCGGATCCGTGTGGAGGTTCGCTGGTGATTCGAGAGCCGGAGCTCGTAGCCGGGGGGTCCTGCTTCGCTGAGATCAGGATACACCGCCAGCACGCTTGGCCGGTACCTCTCGGACCGACCGTTGATGAACCGGCTGAATCCGCGGGGTAGCGAACTCATGGGGTCGATGGGGGCTGTACACGGCTCCTCTCCCCCCCAATCCCCCACCTGAACCACCGTTTAGTTCCTCGTGGAAGTCGACCGGCACCAGGTACCCGTCCGCCATCAGGGACAGAGGCATGCAGGGTCCTACTCGCTCCAAACCCGTCCTAACGCCTGAGCCGCGCCTGCACGTCGCGCTGAGTTGGCAACCACAAGTCGCGCGCCAGGCCGAACAGCGCGAGCAAGCGACAGGTCGCGTAGGCCAAATCAACTTGAAACGGGAGCAGACCGCTCTTGATAGAGCGCGGAAACGCGTGGTGATTGTTGTGCCAAGCTTCGCCCAACGTCAGCGGAGCGAGCCACCAAGCGTTGGTGCTGTCGTCGCCGGTATCGAACGGCTGCGCACCGAAGCGATGCAGGACCGAATTCACACCATCGCCCGCGATGTAATACGTGAGCTGGGTGAGGTACAGGAACGGCAGCGCCCAGGCACCCCACAGGGCGTAGACGAAGAGCCAAGTGACCACCACATGGCCGATCACTAGCGCTGCGTACGGCGTCGGGCGGCCAAGCCAACGATAGTAGCCGTCGGCCTCGATGTCCCGCGCCAGGCGCACGTGCTCCTGATTGGTCTGGGGTCGCCAGAAGGCATCGAACAGCATGCGCAGCGGCCCAGCGAAACTGTACAGCACACACCACAGCAGGCGACTTGTGTAGATGTACCAGCCGGCGTGCGCGACCCACATCCCGTATTGCCGCGGGGAATGCGCATCTGCCGGTGCGTCCGTCACCGCGTGATGGTGGCGGTGGTTGCCAACCCACTGCACCGGGGTCCCAGCAGGCAAGGCTATCGTCACCAGCGGGTAGGCAACCCAGCGGCTGAGCTTCGCCGCGCGGTGAGTCAGCACGCGGTGGTAAACCAGGGTCACACCGAGCGCGACCCAATAGGTCATTACCCCGAGGAACAGCGCAAAGAAGCCCCAGTGCACCCCCAAGCCGGCTCGCGCTGTGTGCGCCGGCCAGAGCCACAGCCACAACAGCGCACCGAGCGAGACCCCCAGGTAGACCCCAGCGACCGCCGCCGGCCACACCCCAACGCCACTGAACCCGGCGCGCGCGGGCCAATCGGTGCCATGAGGCGGCGGCGGGTCGCTTGCTGGGCGTGACCACAGCGCCGCCTCCACGGGTGCAGGAGAGTACGTCTGCATGCTCACTCCGCTGCAGCCGGTGTCGAGGGCAACTCGGCGTCGAGGCGCTCGGTCTGCTTCGCCCTGGTGAGGGGAAACAGGCTCAGGAGCGCTGGGGTGAAGAGCAAATCGCAGAGCAACGCCAGGCCAATCAGCGACGCCCCGAGCACACCCAGCATGCGATTCATGTCGAAGCTCGAGAGGGTCAACGCCAAAAAGCCCACACCCAGCACGACGCTCGAGGTGACGAGCGCTCCGCCAAGCCCGTTCATCGCGCGCACCAGTGCATCACGCGGAGCGCCGCCGCGCTCCAATTCCTCGCGGTACCTTGCGAAGACGTGCACCGTGTCGTCCACACTCATGCCGAGTCCGATGCAGAAGGCCACGCCCGGCAGAGGATCGATCACGGCGCCCCGCAAGCTGTAGGCTGCGAGCACGCACACCGTGGGGATCACATTGGGCAAGATGCTGGCGAGGGCGATACGCGCGCTGCGGAACACCAAGCCAATGACCAGCACCACCGCAGCCAAGGCTCCGAGCACGCTCTCCATCAGTTCGCGGCTCAGCTTGTTCATCCCGTGATACGCGACGGGCGCCTCGCCCGTCATCGCGACCTCGATTCCGGTGCCGGAGAAGCGCTGCGCTGCCAGCCCCTCGATCTCCGACTGCAGCTGCACCACGTAGCGCGCCCCGCCATCCCGAGTGTTCGTGCGTAGCCGCACGTGACTGCAGTCGGCGCTGCCGAGCTCGCGCAGCAAGTCACCAGCATCGCTCGCTCCCGCATACTCGAAGAGCTGCTTCACTTCGGCTTCTCGCTTCGGGACGGCACGCTCACCCGTGGCGCGGAAGTTCAGCTCCTCGAGCGCCGCGCCCAAGCTGATCGCCTTGGGCATCTGGTACTTCTGCTCGAGGTCGTGTCCGAGCGCCGCCAGGCGGGCAAGGTTCTCCGGCTTCTCGAAGTCACCCTTGGCGCCGCGGAAGGATAGCTCGACGGGCACGATGCCTGCCATTCGCTCATCCAGCAGCTTGTTTCCGCGCGAAATAGGGTGCTCCGCGTTCAGGTTGTCGCTCAAGCGATAGTCGTACACCGCGCGACTGCTCGCTCCCGCCAGCACGACGAACGCCAGCGCGCCGGCCGCGGTGAAGTACCGCGCTCGCCGGGGCTCACTCACCCACTGCGTGGTGCGCCCAAGCCACGTGAGCGCCTTGTCCTCCTTGACCAAACGCGGCCGCACCATGCGATCGCCGAACAGACTCAGGCAAGCGGGCACCGCGGTCGATACCGCGAGGAACGAAATCATCACGCCCGCAGCCAAGTACAGTCCAAAACCGTGGAGCACCTTCACATCGGCGATCGCGAGCGACGCAAAGCCGATCGCGGTGGTCACGCTGGTGAGGAGCCCCGCCTGGGTCACGTGCAGGCTCGCCACCCGCGCGGCGTCATGCTGCTCGAGCCCCAGCGCGCGCTCGTGCTGAAAGCGATGATAGAGGTGCACCGCCGCGGCGACCGTCACCACCATCAACAGCACTGGGTAGATGATCGTGATCTGGTTCAGGTTGTCTCCGCACAGACCGATCACGCCAGCGGTCGCCACGATCGCGACGCCGATCGTCAGCTGCGCCACCACCACGCCGAGCACCCGGCGGAAGAAACCAAACAACAGCAGCGCCAGTGCGGCGGTCGTCAGCGGCGCCAGCTTCAAGAGGTCGCCCTGCATGCTGGCTATCGCACCCAAGCGAGTGAACGGGATCCCCGCGTAGCTGTGCTGCACGGGAATACCGGCGGCACGGATCGCTTCGTCCACATCCTCGCGGAATTGATCTGCCGGCCCGACCAGCTTCTCGTAGGAGTCGATCTCCGGGCGCAGCTCCGCGGCGATCACGAAATGCTTGCCGTCGCTGCTCATCAGTCGGCCGCCGCCGATCAACGACGCGTCCAGCGTCTTCACCCGCTCGTCGAAAGGCCTCTCCGGCGCGTTGGGACCCAACGCGGGGGCCAAGAAGGTCGAACCGAACTCGTCGCTCCAGATCACGGGCGTGACCGCGGCGGAGTCGACGCGCCGCATCTCCGCCTTGTTCGCTTCGCGCTCCGAGATCTCAGCTAGAAGCGTCCCAAACTTTGGGTCTTCTGGATGTTCGGGTGACAACACGACGAGCAACAGCCCGTCGTCAGCGCCAAACTGCTTGCGGTAGCTCTCGCGCAGCTCCGCTTCCGCACCATCCACGGAAAACAATTGAGCGAAGTTGTTGTCGATGCGGACATTGCGCGCGCAGTAGCCAAGCCCAACGGTGAACAGCAACACGAGCAGCAGCGCGTGCTTGGGGTAGCTGGTCGCCGCGGCGACGAAGCGTGCGACGAGGCCATTGCCCGCCACCTGATGTGCATCCAATCGACTCATAGCGTCCCCCTTGTTTGTGCAGGCACGCCGTCCCGCAGCTGACGCAAGCGGAAGTAGGCGTACTCATGAACCAGGATGTGCCAGTGCAAGTCACGCGGCGCGTCGCCCGTCGGCGAGCCAAGCCAAGTCGGGAAGCGGCACGGCACCCAGGAGCGGAACACCGGATCTCCAGTCAGGTTGGAGAGGATGCCCATCAGGCTCTCATCCAGCTGAAAGGAGTTGATCGCACGCTCCGTGGTGCGCTCGTCAAGGCACACCGCGATCCAAACCGCAGTCGCGTAGAGCGACGTCATCAAGTCCAGCGCGAAGAACTTCGGCGGTTCGATGTCGAACTCCGGCAGGTCCAAATCGGAGAAGTCGAGCGCTGAGAGCTCACGCCGCGTCCACACGTCCGCACGCGGCGCCTCGCCCAAGTCGAGCAGCAAGTTGAAGGTGTTCACGTCATGACGGATCACCGCGTTGCGGCCGTTCACGTGCCCGAGCTCTTCCGCACGGATCGGAAACAGGTCACACTCTGGCACGTCTCCGCCACCGGCGTTGCGGGCGATGAAGTTCACGAGCTGCGACTCGATCACGAAGTGGCGCAGAATCACCCGCTGGGCTTCCGCGCTGACGAAATGCTTGCCGAACCACACGCTGCCCCAGCTCAACAGGCGCTCGCTCGCGAGCTGAAACGGCAGGATGCGCTTGACGATCAACGTCACGTGGATCGCCAGCAGGCAGAACAAGCGAAACGTCGGGAACAGGTACTTGCGCGTCCAGCGCGAGAGATCGCGCGCCATCGCCACACGCAGCTCTCGGTCGATGGGCAGCGCCGGGTCCGCCGCGATGGTGTCGTACAGGCTCGGGTTGTCGCGGTCCCGGATCGCGCTCGGTCGCGGCAAGCGCTTGGTGCGAACCACCGGTGGCTTCTGCGTGGCCGCGGCTAGCGCGTCCGCTTCCGCATCGACTCCCACGAGCCCGTTCATCACACGTTCCCCAGCTCTTCGAGCTGCAGGCAGTAGAGCCGCGCGACGGTGCGCGCCGTCTTCACCAGGCGCTTGGCCACCGTTTCCGTGATGAAAGGCAGGCTCAGCACCATCCGCAGCTTGTTGTAGTGATTCTCGTCGTTCTGCCCGTGATAAAGCAGGAAGTTCACGCCGGCGCGCTCTAGACCGAGGCTCGCCTGGAGGCGTGTGGCCCACAGCCCAGCCTTGGCGGAACCGAGGCCCTCGATGATGAACATGGCGCCGAACAGGTCGAGCGGGTCGGGCTGGGCAGCGCGCTGAAACATGAAGGCGCTGAACGCCTCACTCCCGACGTTTTTCTCTGCGGATTCGATGTCTGCGCGCTTGCCGCCGAGGGCGACGTAGTCATCCTCGAGCATCTGGTAGTCGCGATGCTCCTCGGCGGCGTGGGTGATCAGCGCCGAGCGGATGATGAACAGCTCCTGGCTCATGCTGGACGCCGTGAGGGCGATCCAGCGACCGCCGTCGATCACCTGCTGACGCAGGTTCAGGAGCAGCGCGGCGTACTGTTCCCGCGTGACGCTGCCATCCTCAACGGCGCGCACCACCGGCACGCGGTTCAGGCGCGCTACGAACTCATCCCACACGAACGCCAGCTCGATCGCGAGGTAGCGCGTCACCGGGTTCGGCGTGTCCGCAAAGCTCGCACCGAGCGGGGACTGCTCGAGCACGCGCTGCACTTCGATGTCACCGCGGCTCTTGGTTTGGGGGGGAGACAAAACGGCGTTCATATTTTCCTCCGTGGAATAAGCTGGGTGGCGCTCACACGGCGCCGAAACTCACTGCGGCGCTAGAAGGCACGGCGGCTGAGAAGTCGCCTGCGCCTGCTCTAGAACTCACTCGGCGGCCAGCTCAGCGGCCGCACCGTCCACGACAGTGAACAAGCCGTAAGAGACGGTGAAGCGCCCGGACTCGGGAACCATCGTCAGCACGCGCTGCCCCGGCTTCAGCATGCCGCTGTTCAACGCCTCTTCGAGCATGATGTAGATCGAGGCGGAGCCGGTGTTGCCCTTGTGCTTGAGATTCGTGAACCATTTGTCTTCGGTGATCCCGAAAGGCTCGAGGTAGCGCAGCAGCCGCGTGAAGAAGAAGTACGACGAGAGGTGCGGCATGAACCAGTCGACGCCACCCGGGTCGAGCTTTCCGCGCGAAATCAGCTTCTGGATCTCGGCAGGGACGATATCCATGATGCCTTGCTCGAGGAGCTTCGTGTCCTGACGCACCAAGAGCAGACCATCCCGCTCAGCCTGGCTGATGTCTGGATACGAGAGGTACGTCGCGCCCACGCGCGGCCCGCTCGGGCGCGACGTCCCGAGGTACATGCAGGTCTCGTACTTGTGGGCGTACGACGTGTTGGTCACCCACTCGACGCGCAACGAGAGCCCGGAGCGCGCCGGTTGCCCCTCGAGCACCACGGCGCCCGCTCCGTCGGACAACATCCAGCGCAAGAAGTCGGCGTTGAAGTACTGAAACGAGGCGTCCGTCTCCGAGCGCTCCGGGGCGAGCTCGCTCTCCTTCTCGAATCGACTGCCGCGCATCATCGCGGAGGCGAGCTCCGACGCACCGGCCACAGCGACCTCGTGGTCCCCGGTGCGCACGGCATTATAAGCCGCGCGGAAAGCCGTCATCCCGGAGGCACAAACTCCAGAGGCAGATACGCACTCCATCGGCGCACCGCCCAGGCGGCCGTGAACCATCGACGCAAAGCCGGGCATCAGCGTGTCGCCAAGCGTCGTGCCCAAGCTGAGCATCTGAACGGACTCGAGATCGATCCCGCGCCGCGCAACGGCAGCTCGCACTGCCTCCGCCGCGAGCTCCTCGTTGAGGTGGGTCTGGCGCCCGGCCTCGTCGATCGCATAGTGCCGTCCCTCGATCCCATTGGCCTTGAGCACCCGACGCCGGTAGCGGCTCTGCTGACCGCCGACGAGCCCAAGGCGCGTCTCCATCTGCTCGTTGTTGATGGGCTGCCCTGGAAGGAAGGCTCCCGCGGCGGTGATGTAGACGTCCCTTAGGAATGCGTTGGACATGCTCCGACCTCGTGTTCATCGCCGGTCAACTGACCGGGCTCGACCGGCCGACTGAACCGTGCGGAATCAACATACGATCCCGCAGGCGCAGTTCGGCCTTCACGAGCGCGCCAGCGCGCATCGTGTTTCTAGAATGATTCAAGGTAGATAGCGCCGAGCGATGGGGAAGAGCCGCGAGCTCGAGGCGCAATGATGCGGTGCGGCGTACCCTGCGTACGGTAGCCGCCCATGTAAGCAACGCAAGTGAAATTTACGCGGCGCGTCTATGAAGTAACACTCCGCAAGTGGCATCTGGCGCCATCCGAAACGCGGACGCAGCCAGGTGCACACACAAGGTCGCGCGACCGATGAATCTCGCAACACTCGGGTAACCTGCGATGCTCTTCCGACGTGGAGCCGAAACAAACTCGTTTCCGCACGCAAGCAACACGTCAAGCGATGAAGCGCCTCCTGATCATCTACCACTCCCAGACCGGTCGCACCGCACGGATGGCCCAGGCTTGCCAGCGAGGAGCCGTACTCGAAGTCAATGTGGAGACGCGCCTCGTGTGCGCGAAAGAAGCGGTGCTGGAAGATCTCCAGAGCGCAGACGCGCTGCTCTTCGGCACACCCGAGAACTTTGGCTACATGTCGGGGGCGTTGAAGGACTTCTTCGACCGCACCTACCGTCAGGCTCAGGGCAAGCTGCGTCCCCTTCCCTATGCCATCTTCATCAGCTGCGAGACCGACGGCACAGGGGCGGTGCGAAACATCGAACGCATCTGCCGCGGATACGGTTTCCGGGCGGTGGCAGAGCCCATCATCGCTCGCAAGGAAGTCGTGACAGCGGAGGACGAGCTGCGCTGCGAAGAGCTGGGTCAAACACTCGCAGCAGGCCTCGACCTGGGGATCTTCTAGCGCCCCGACCGAGGAACGTAGTCAGCGCCGTCGGGGTGCTACGCCCGAGCCGCTCACTTCACGTCGGAACAACAGCGAAAGCCGAGGTGGAAGTTCCGATGACTGTCTGCAGCGTCGACCTTCGTCGCGTGCCACGCGGGCGCTCGGTAGCGGCAGTCATCCGGATGCGCCTCGAAGTTCTCGAAGATGAACCAGCTGCCCTTCATCTCAGTCTCTCCGAGGCCGCCACGACTCGCGAGCTCTTCAGGCGCCAAAGGCATGTTCATGTGCTCCGCGGCGTTTCCGTGTTGATCATAGACACCGAAAGCGCTCACACACTCTGGGAATGCGCCAGTGGGATAAGTGTTGCTCCCGCACTCTGACCAGCTCCCAGAACCACACTTCTTGTTCTTGAAGGAGCCCGTTGCGCACTTCTTGTGGTTCTTCTCGCTGCCGTACGCCCAGACCTTCTCGCTGTACTTGTTGTTGAACCACTGCATCAGCATGCGGCGGTCGCCGAAAGCGTACTCGACCTCCAGCGGCCTAAGCGAACCGGCGCAGGCGCCTTCCCACTCGTGAGCGTCACACAGGCGTTTCCCTACGGCTTTACAGATCTTGTCGGCCTCGCTCGCCCGGGCGTAGACGACGGGGTACTCGCAAGCGATGTTCGGGAACTCGTACTGATCGATGCACACCGTCGCGGCGTCGGCGCTCGAGGGCACCGAGCTGAGACCTGCAACTCCGGCTTCAGGCAACGCCCCGCCATCGGCCAGGTTCTTCACCTCGAGCGCCTCTCGTGCGTAAACCGGCACCATGTTGGGGTGACCGCAGCGCGGATCCGCGGGCGCGAGGTGCGACGCCTTCCGGCGGATGTCCATGCACTCCGAGCGCTTCATCGGGTGCTGCGTCGGCTTGGGGTTGCCCTGACCGATGAGCTCTGATTCCGCGAAGATTCGCTTCACGGTCTCCAGCTGGTCCGGCGGGTAGTAGGGCGCCATGCGCTTGAAGAGCTGCTCGCGCTGGGCGGCAAGCGTTTCAGGGAGGCTGTCATCGACCTCGGTCTCGACGTAGATGCCGACTTTGGACGCGGCGACATCGGCGCCAGCGTCCACGATGGAGTTGCCTTGTGTCGACGCAGACTCGCTCGGCGCCGGTGCGGAGACCTGCAGTGTTGGCTCGGGTATCGTGGCGGGCGGTGCCTGACGGCGCACGACGTAAGCCGCACCCAGAGCCGTGACCCCTAACCCCAAACCCAAAATCCAATACGCGCGACGCATCTCTAGACGTGCCGCGGGTAGCACGCATCGCGACACGTGCAAAACGCTGGACCCCGACGAACGCGTTCCCCAGCGGTGTCGGAAGCGTACGTCGGGGCGCCCAGCGCGGTGTCAGGCAGCCAGATCACGCTTGAGCGCGTCGTAGTCCGTGGACGTCAGAACCGGGGCGAGCTGGTCCAAGAATTCCTGGAACGCTTCAGGGGGCATGCCCTGCTGGGGCCCCTGTAGCAGAACAACGCGCTCGCTCGGGTTCATCGCGGGCAGCATCAAGCTGAGAAAACGCATCATCTCCGCCGGCGGAATGGACCCCACCAACTCTGCCTCGAGCGCCTGCAGCTCAGCCGCGCTGTAGTGAAGATCCAACGCGGGCTGGATCTCGGTCTCTTCCTGAAGCATGTGCTCCAAGTTCTCACCAACGAACGCGGAAAACTCATGGTAGAGGGCCCTCGCGAGCGCCTGACGTTGGCCGGGCATCGCCTGCACTAGCTGTTCCGCGCGGTTACGCAAGGCGTCCGACGCCACGGCGTGGTGGTGATGTTCCCGCTCGAGGCGCTGGGCCAGCTCTGGGAGCTTTGCGCGAATCGCGGGGTGCAAAAACTCCTCTTCGTGGGCGATATGTAGCCCGACCAGATCGAGGATCTCTTCGACGCGCTCCGCAACGGCGTCCACTTCGCAGGTCCGCTCAACATTCAGGTTGCCCAGCTTGCACAACAGCTCACTGAGCCCCAGGCGTAGGCCCTTGTGAGGCGCGCTGTAGAGGTCGACGACGGGAACGTAAGGGGTGTGGTTGTCGAGAATATGCATGGTGTGCTCCTGAAGGTTACTTGCGCCACTCGGCGCAGACCGGAGCATGGCTCCCGACGCCATCTAAGCCCCCTAACTCGCCCCTAGCGATTCTTAAGCACTTCTTAAGCGGCCGAAACGGCCGCTTGAACATCAATAGTTTCAAGCGCTTAACAGGCCGACCCCGGAAAAAATGTGAGCAGTACGCGCGCTGGCTTCAGGCTTCTTCGGACAGTTCGAAGGCATCATCTATTTCTACCCGGAAATGCCCCCGGGAGCTCACCGGGAGCCGAATGGTCGGGCAGCGCTGCTCGAGTCGCTTGCGTAGCAGGGTTAGGCGGCTCTCAAGGTTGTCACGCACCGCGGGTAGGCCGAGGGAAGCATCGAGACGCAGCTCACGGTTGCTGAACTCCGTACGCCCCGTTTCCTTCACGATGCTCAAGAGCTTCCAGAGGATGCGCCCGGGGACATTGCGGACGAGATACTGATCGTCGAGGAACACGCAGTCATCGTGGGCGATATAGCGGAAGCGCAACACTGCCCGGTGAGGCTGAGCCGCAGCGCCGACTGAGGCAGACAAAGGTCTGACGCGCTCCAGCGCTAGCGCGACTTGGTTCGCGACAATCTCTAGAAATGTCTCGTCCCACTCGTCGAAGGCCAGACGCTGCTTGCTCTCGACGGCGATCACGCCGACGAGGCGATCGCCAACCACCAAGGGCAGTGCCATCTGCGACTGCGCGTTGGGCAAACCCGGCAAAGGCAACTCCGGGCACCCAAGTCCGAGGCCCCGTTGTTGCTCGAGAGCGCTGCGAATGGCACGACCGTAGCGCAAATCATTTTCCACGCCAGAAATTCTCAAGGCGCGTCGCTCCTGAGCGACTACCCCGATCAATCCTTCTCCGATCTTGACCTCGGCGCCCACACACTGTTCCGGGTAGCCGCGTGCGGCCGCAGCGCGCAGGCCGCTTTCCTCAACCAACAGCACCATCGTGTGCTGAAAACCGAACGCCACCTCGAGGGACGCAAGCAACTCGCCAAGGAGCGCGTCTAAGCTGTTCGCGTTGCACACCCGCTGGGAGATCACCTGCAACCCACGCAGCTCGCTGCGAGGACCACCGGGGTCATCCAGCTCCACCTGCTCGGGCACATCAATGTAGGCATCGAGGCGGTTGCAGCTCAGCACACGGTAGATATCTGCGGAGCGCAAGCGAAACACGCCTGTCATCCCGATGTGCGTGGCGATCGCTTGAATGCGCATCGCGATACTGTCAAACAGCGCCCCCTCGGCCTCCTCCCGCTCGTACTCCAGAGCCAACCGGTAGGCTTCGAAGGTCACCGGATCATACACGATGACCGTTGCCGCAGGGTTTTGTAGAACGTTCTGCTTCGTCTTGTTGAAGAACTGACAAGAGAGCGCAACGTGCGTTTCGTCAATGCTGTGCACATGGCTCAGGTAGGTAACATTCGGCGTGCCGTCGGCGCTAACGGTGCCCAGAATCGAGGGAATGATGCCCTGAAAGCAGCGCGCGGGCGGTCCGCATGTGCGGCTCATGCTGGCTCCATGGGTCGTCCTGCCGCTGGCCCGGGCGTCTGGTCGAAACCCTCGTCGAACTCGATACTCAATGCGACGCTTGGGCTGATCCGCATGCGGCGGGTGACCGACCGAGGCAGCCCGGTCATCGCGACCTGCTCAGCAAATGCCACGCGGTAACGTTCGAGTTCCGGTTGCTGCTGTGGAGTCACGTCACGCACCTCGAGCACCCGCCCTTTGAGCTGCACCGTGCGATGATCGTGGATGCGAGAGAACGCCACGGCGATACGCCCGTTCGCACGAATGTTGTCCAGCGTGCGAGCACTCAACGCGGCGTTCAGGAACAACGTGATGGATTGCCGATCCGCTGCGACGAGCGCGCCCAACCCCCGCAACACCTCGGGCCTGAGTTCGGCATCGCGGGTGGCCAGGATCATGGAGACGCCGCTCTCGAGGAACTCGACGAGATCTTCGGGAAGGGCGACGGGCATGGCGACGACGATACCGCTTAGCTGGCGAGGGGAAGAAAGCCGAGGATATAGTGCGAACCGGTGGCTGCCCAGGACCCAATACCCGCGCTGCGCCTGGCTGAGGTCGCGATCGACTTCGGACGGGGCCCCGTGCTCACGGGGGTGAACCTGGGCGTTGCGCCGGGCGAACTCGTGGTTCTGCTCGGCGCTTCGGGCTCTGGAAAGAGCAGCCTCCTCAGGCTGTTCAATCGTCTGGCTGAGCCGTCCGCCGGTCAAGTCGAGTTCGCGGGCAAGCCGCTCGCAGAGTACGAGCCTCGGGCATTGCGGCGGCGCGTGGCACTGATCACTCAAGCGCCAGTGATGTTTCCGGGCAGTGTCCGAGACAACCTGGGCATGGTGCCTCGCGGATACGATCCACCCACCGAGCACGCCATGGCCCAAGAACTCGCTGCGCTTGGCCTGCATGAAGACCTGCTCGAGCAAGACGCAAGTCGGCTCTCGGGTGGCGAAAAGCAGCGGGTGAGCCTAGCGCGAAGCCTGCTCATGACCCCGGAGGTCCTGCTGCTGGACGAGCCCACCAGCGCTCTCGACCCGCACCACGAGGCAAAGGTCGCACAGCTGATCGCGGACCTGCGGGCACGCAGCCGGCTGACGTGTGTGGTGGTGACCCACTCGGAACGCCTGGCGACGCAACTCGGCGGACGCTGGGTGTTGATCCGTGGCGGACGTCTACTGGAGCAACCCGACGACGGCGCGCTGATGGAGTTCTTCTCGGGGAGTGAGACTTGAGCGGCGCCACTGACCTGAAGGGCGCCGACCGATGAAAGGCGCGCTGGACATCCACTGGCTGCGCCTCGCGACGCTCCTGGTATTGCTCGCGCTGGTGTTTCTCGTTTCCGCGCGCATGCGGCTAGATCTAGGCAAAAAGATCGGCCTAGCCGCGCTCCGTGGCAGCATCCAGCTGGTCGCCGTGGGCTACGCGCTGACCGCGGTGTTCAGCATTCACAACCCGCTCTTGGTACTCGCGACGCTGGGCTTGATGCTCAGCGTCGCAGCGCGCACCGCTGCCTCGCGCATCTCAAGGCGCTTCCGCGGGGTTGCGTGGCTCGCAGCGCTGGGCCTCATCGTTGGCACCAGCGTTAGCCTCGGTTTCTCCACGGCGGTCGTGGTCGATATCCACCCCTGGTACTCCCCCCAGTACCTGATCCCCATCGGCGGGATGCTGCTCGGCAACTCGATGAACGGCGTGAGCCTCGCCGCGGAGCGCTTCATGGAAGAGCTAGACGTGCGTCGCGCCGAGGTAGAAACGCTGCTGAGCCTCGGCTTCAGCGGCCCGGAGGCGCTGCACCCGTTGCTCAAACGGAGTCTCCGCGCGGCAATGATCCCGACGCTCAACAGCCTCACCGTCGCCGGCGTGGTGCAGCTGCCCGGCATGATGACAGGCCAAATCCTGGGCGGCGTCTCCCCACTGGTCGCCGTCAAATACCAGCTCTTGATCTACGTCGCCCTGACCACCAGCGTGAGCCTGGCAACCCTCGTCTTCCTGTTGGTTCTGCGCAATCGCCAGCTCACCGCAGCCCACCAGCTCATCCCCCCGCCCGAGCCAAAACCCGTCGCTTCCCGAGGCGGAGGCGGTGGTGGCGGCGGAGGACGGCGACATCGAGAGGCCTAGGCAGTCCGGTCAGCTTTCCGGGCTAGGCCTCCTCTCGGTCGTTGCTGGAAGCTCATTGCTGTTCGCGGATTGACCGCCAAGGACGCCAAGGATTTCGGGAATGCATCATATGGCGCCTGCCCGCCGCGACTTCAGCCCCATGATACCGGGGGGGGCCTGAGGTTGGGTCGCTCTCAGGTGTCCTCAGGGACTTGCCGCGCGGATTCGGGCTAGGCCCAGCAAGTTCAGCGCTGACGGTGCCTACACGCCCCGCCAGAAATACACCAGGAGCATCCCCCAGAAAATCTTGGCGTCCTTGGCGCCCTTGGCGGTTCCCTCAAAAATCGGAACCTCGCCTGCTAACAAGCGCCCACCACGACTTCAAGACGACAGTACAACTCTCTTCACACCCAACGATAGCCGCAACACGTTGAAGGTGATCAGCAAGCCCAATGGAAGCCCAGTCGCTTTCAGATAGGAGATGACCTGCGCGACATGGATGGGGGCAATTGTCTCGACTACCTTGATCTCCACCACGAGGCGGGAGTCGACAAGCAGATCGATGCGGCCAGTCCCGATCGGATTGCCCTTGTACATCACCCCCACAGGCACTTGTTGTGCGTACCGAATCCCCCGCAACCGCAACTCGACACACATTGCGCGCTCGTAGACCGCTTCCAGAAACCCCGGACCGAGTCGCCTGTGAACCTCTAGTGCAGAACCGATGACCCGGTGGCAGAGCTCGTCCAACCGGCCACCAGGCTCTGGTCTAGCAGGATTCGAAGTGCGTTGGTCGCGGGGGTTCACAGCGAACGTATCGACCGATGGCGCCGCCAATTTCCAGAAGTCTCGCAGAGGAGGTAGAATCTAGATGGGGCGTCCCCGCAAGTATCGAACACATCCGGGCTCAAGTTATTGCCGCACGGATTCGTGCCTACTCGAACGTTCAGCACTGAGGGTAGCTTAACGTCCCCACACTTCTACGTTCAGAGCACTCCCAAAATCTTGGCGTCCTTGGCGCCCTTGGCGGTTCCCCAATACCGACCGGAAATGCGTTCCGCCGAACCAGTCAACCATCACTCCAGCCCGGTTGCTCCGCCAACAACTCCAGGAACAGCTCCGCGGCCCTGCCCAGGGGGCGCGCGCGACGCCACGACAGGTGCGGGATGAAGCGATGCTCTTCGGCTTCTTCGAAGGGGAGGAGCAGCAACTGCTTTTGCTCGAGCGCGTCCTCGATCAGGTGCTGAGGCATCCAACCGAAGCCGATGCCCGAGACGAGCGCCTCGAGCTTCGCGTGAAAGTCGCCGAGGCGGAGCACATGTGGGCTGCCAAGCGACAAGCGCCCTAGCGCGGAAGCGTTGGTCACAGTGCCTGAGTCTTCCACCATCAGCTCCACGTGTTGCGCAAGCTCGGCACGAGTCCGCTTCGCTTGCTTCTTGGAGCGGGGGTGCACTGGCGCAAGAGGATGCGTCGGGCTGACCACCAGCCGCATGCAGAGGGGTGCCAGCGGGCGCGCAACGTGTCGCGCATCGCCAGCGAAGTCGAGCACGAACATCAAGTCGCCTCGCTGATCGTTGAAGCGCTCCCTCACCCCCGAGAGATACTCCACGTGCAAGTCGACGCGCGTCGGCAGGCCCCGCTGCACGAGCCCTTTCATTGCCGCGAGGATCGGCTTCAGGTCCAGCGCCCCATCGACGACGATGGTCAGGCTCGGCTCCCAGGCGTCGCGCAGCGCCAGGGCGACGCGATCAAAGTGGCGCGCACGCTCTAGCAACTGCTCCGCCTCCAGCAGCAAGCGTTGCCCCGCGGTAGTGAGCACAGCGCGGTGACCGCTACGGTCGAACAGCGCAAATCCGACGCGCTCTTCCAGCCCCTTGACGCCGTAGCTCACGGCGCTGGTTGCGCGGTGCAGGCGCTTGCCCGCAGCGGCGAAGCTCCCTGTGGACGCGATGGCCTGGAGCACTCGCAACTGGTCCAGATTGACGAAGTCTCCCGGTTCAGGGGCGGATTCTGCAGTCTTTTTCACGGGTTCGGGGGTGAGGGGCGCTTTCAAGCGCCGCAGCTTGTTCTAATAAACCGTACAACTTCTATCAGAAACTTGAATTTTCATGAACGGTCTCTGGGCCGTAATCTGCGCCCATGCACTACACTCGGGGGCGGGTCACCCGTCAGGCGCACGTGGATATCCCCAGCGGTACCGTTGAGGAGGAGTTCGGTCGCCGCGGGTTCTTTGGGCGCGCGGCGCACCTCTATCGCAGCACCCCGCCGGTGAACTGGACGTCGGTGAGCGAGGGTCTGCGCCCGCGCGCCATGAACCTTCGCGAGCTGAAGGGCTTGAACGCCGGGGAAGGCACCCCCAGCGAGTGGCTCGACTCACGCATCGCCGTGCTGGAGAACGCCGACGCGCGCATTGCCTTCAGCCGCTTGAGCGGCGAGATGCAGCACTGCTTCCGCAACGCCGACGCTGACGAGCTACTCTTCATTCATGGTGGTCGCGGCACACTGCTCAGCGACTTCGGCGCTCTGGATTACGAGACCGGTGACTACGTGCTGGTTCCTCGCGGTACTACTTACCGCTTGTCACCGAAGGACCTGACCCACTGTCTGGTCCTCGAGAGCCGGAGTGAGCTCGAGCTCCCGCAGAAGGGACTGCTCGGGCACCATGCCTTGTTCGACCCGGCGTTGATCGACGTGCCTGACCCGGAGCGCTTACCCGCCCTCGCCAACTCGGGCAACGAGCGAGACTGGGACGTCGTCGTTCAGCGTGGTGGCGAGCAACACCTCATCCGCTACCCGTACGATCCGCTGAACACCGTGGGCTGGAAGGGCGACCTCAGCGTCTGGCGGATCAACGTGAAGGACATCCGGCCGGTGCTGAGCGACCGCTATCACCTGCCACCATCGGCTCACGCAACGTTCCTGAGTGACTCCCTCGTCGTTTGCACCTTCCTGCCCCGCCCCTTGGAGGTCGGCGATCCGAACGCCCTGCGCGTGCCCTTTTACCACGCGAACATCGATTACGATGAGGTGCTGTTCTACCACTCAGGTGACTTCTTCAGTCGCCAGGGCATTTCCCCAGGGATGTTGACGTTCCACCCTCAGGGGATCCACCACGGTCCTCAGCCGGGCGCAATCAAGGCCAGTGAAGGCAAGACGCGCACGGAAGAGGTCGCCGTGATGATCGATACCCTACGCCCCTTGCGAGTATGCGACGGCGCTCAATCCGCCGAGCGCGTGGACTACTGGAAGAGCTGGATGACGCCATGAACCAAGCAAACGATCAGAACCCCCTAGGCCTAAACGGCATCGCCTTCGTCGAGTACGCAAGCCCGTCGCCTGAAGGCGAAGCAGAGCTGAACCGCCTCTTCGGTAGCCTGGGCTTCTCGAAGCTCAATCGGCACCCGAGCCTCAACATCCTCGACTACGTGCAACATAACGTGCACTTCCTGGTAAACCGCGAGGCAACGAGCCACGCTAACGACTTCGCCAAAGCCCACGGAGGGTGCGTCTCCGCGCTCGGTTGGTGGGTCAAGGACGCGGAGCTAGCGCTGGCGCGCGCCGTCGAGCGCGGTGCGAAAGCCTACACGGGCCCCATCGCGTATCATGGTGCCAGGGCGATCTACGGCATCGGCGGCTCGCTCATCTACCTGGTGGAGGAGCGAGTGGGGCGGCGCTGGAACGACGACTTCCTTGCTCTGGAGCAGCCAGAACACCACCCGAGCCGCGGCTTTTACCGCGTGGATCACCTGACCAACAACGTGCACAAAGGCACGATGCAAGAGTGGGCGAGCTTCTACAAGGAGGTGTTCGGCTTCACGGAGGTGCGCTACTTCGACATCCGCGGGCAGAAGACCGGACTCACCTCCTACGCGCTGCGATCGCCTTGCGGTCAGTTCTGCATCCCGATCAACGAAGGCGACGAGTCGAAGTCTCAGATCGAGGAGTATCTGCGGGAGTACGCGGGCCCCGGCGTGCAACACATTGCGCTCCTGAGCGATGACCTGCTCAGCAGCCTGCAGGGCCTCGAGGAGGCGGGCGTGCCGACCTTGGATATCGACAGCGAGTACTACGAAAACGTCTTCGAACGCGTTCCTGGGGTCACCGAAGATCACGCACGCATCGCCGCGCTCAAGGTGCTGGTGGACGGCGACGACGACGGGTACCTGTTACAGATCTTCACGCGCAACGTGATCGGTCCGATCTTCTTCGAGATGATTCAGCGGCGGAATCACCTGTCTTTCGGCGAAGGGAACTTCTCGGCGTTGTTTCGGTCCATCGAGCGCGACCAAGAGCGCCGCGGCGTACTCTGAGACAGCTACGCCTGCCGCGCTAGCATGGCCGACTGAAAGCTTCAGTCGGCTTTTGCGCGTTCGATCCGCTCGGCGACGTCACTCTTTTTCAGCACCAGACTAAAGCTCACGGTGCCTGGGTCATCAGCGGCTGTCACCAGGGGAGAGATGGCCCCCGCGAGGCGCCCAACGGACCACTCGCTGTCGACGCCGACCACCACCTCGCACACTCGTCGCGCATCCCGCGCGGCGGTGAGCCGAGCGCACCCAAAGTTCCGCAACCCAGCGCCCACCACGCTAAAGAGCTTCGACTTCTCTGGAGCTTCCACTGGCCCCACCAGTGTGCCTGCGTCGGGATCGTAGAGGTACCGCCAGACGTCCGGGCGCTCTCGCTCCGGGAGCGTACTCCAGTCGCTCGCGAGGCGCAGGCTCAGCGTACGTAGCCCCGCACTGCGCGCGAGCGCGTCTTCACGAACCACGCGAGTGTCTCGCAACAGCAGGCCAAAAGGTTCGAGCGCCTTGCCTCCGAGCTGCTTCTCCAGCGCGCCGAGCTGCAGATCGACCTTTGCCGCGAGGATCAATCCGGGACGCTTCAAGCCCTGGACATTGATACGCCGCGGCCCACCTTCGTGCTCATCCGGCTCGTCATCAGGCTCTGCCGGTGGTGCATCTTTGGGCTGAGTCGCAGCAAGCAGGCTGGGAGCGAAATCTTGCGGCTTCCAGCGGGGCGGCTCGAGCCATGCGTTGCGGTCACGCCCGACGATCCAGATCGGCGCGTTGGGGATCCAGGGCTGTCCTTCTAGCTCCACCCGCGGCAAGTTCAGGTTGCGGTCACTGAGCACGCCTTCCAGCTCAGCGAGTTGATGCTCGGAGGCCTGAACGAAGCGCTCCCCCCCAAAACATGCAAGCCAAACCCCGGCGACTAGCGCGACTTGTTTGCCACGTGAGGCCAAGCGCCTGCGCAAGGACCACAACAGCAGCACAATTGCAGCCCCCGAAGCAGAGCTGTCAAGAACGACCAGTCGCGAGCGGCTCGCTAGCTCGAGCCCGCCACGCAGTCCCGGCTCATACAATGCCTCGTGAGATAAATTCTGGATCGGAACGCTAACTTCCGCGCGGAGCCAAGAGGCGACCACGAACACCAATGGCACCCACACCGCGAAGCCAAGCGCTGCACCCCGCACCATCAGCACAGCGAGCAACAGCACGCTGACGATGGCCAAGACGTCCTCGAGATTCCAGCTCAGCCCGAGCATGATGCGACCAAACGCCAGGGATACCGCCCAGGTCAGCACGGCGACCCAAGCCTGGGGTGACACCGGAAGCTCTCGCCGTGCGTGGACCCTGGAACCGATCAACTCGAGCCCAAGGGCGCCAATCGCAGCCATGCCAGCTCCAATGAACATGATGGCGCGCGCATCGCCGGCGACCTCTCGGTACCCGAGTATCATCGAGGAGACTTCGCTCAGACCTCGAACGAGGCCGAAATCCCGCGAATGCTGCTGGAGGGCATACCCCACGGAAATAAGCGGCAACAGCAACCAGCCGTACCAGAGCTTGGTCGCGTCGTCCCGCCCACGCCAGAAGGCCACGGCAAACGCGATGAGCGGCGCGACCAGCCACAGCCAAAACGGAGCGACCCAGCTCAGAGGATGAGACAGCCCGTAAGCCGTGCAAGCCAGAAGGGTGGCGAGGCCGATGCCCAACTCGACCCGCCCAAGCTCGGCGCTGGGCAGGTCTTGCTCGGGTTCAGGCCCCGCGCGCACTACCCGCGGCTCCGAAGCGGCCGGCTCTGAAGGGACCAGCTCTGAGGCAACCGGATCTGAGTCGGACGGATCTGAAGCGGGTGCTGCGTCGCTACTTTCCGGAGGCATCTGCCCCGGAGAGGAAGGCGGCGTAGGCGTCGAGGTTCGTCTCGCGGCCGAGGAATGCGTGCACCAGCTCGTTCTCGTCTTCCCCGGCGCCCTGGGACAACACCAGCTTGCGCCAATCATCGGCGACCTTGGTGTTCATGAAGCCTTCCTTCTGGAAGCGCGTCAGCACGTCGCGCGCGATCGCGAGCGCCCACTGGTAGCCGTAGTAGCCCGCGTCGTAACCCATTAGGTGGCCGAACGTCGCCTGGAAGTGCGTTTCCGGGAGGTAACCGAAGCTCTGAGTCTTCTTCATTACTTCGGTGAACACCTTGTCGGTGTCGACCGGCGTCGGTTGGTGGTGATACTCGAAGTCGAGCGTCGCCAGGGAGATCTGCCGCTCAGTGTGCAGCGCGAAGCCGAACGAGCGGCTCTTCGTCATCGCGTTGAACAGCTTGTCAGGGATCTTTTCGCCGGTTTCGTAGTGCTTGGCGAAGAGGTCCAGTGTCTCCCGGCGCCATGCCCACTCCTCGAGCATTTGTGAAGGTGCCTCCACGAAGTCGCGCACGGTGTTCGTGCCGGAGTAGGTGGCGAGCGGCTGCTGCGTCAGCACGTGATGCAGAGCGTGGCCGAACTCATGGAAGAAGGTGGTGACCTGATCATGGGTCATCAACCCCGGCTGACCCGGCTCACTCTTGGGGAAGTTGCACACCAGGGCTGAGATCGGTGTGACGTAGCTGCCGTCGTCCAGGCGCTTGCCACCGCGGATCTCGAACATCGCCGCGTGCTTGTACTTACCGTCACGTGGGTACAGGTCGAGGTAGATGCGGCCGAGCTTCTTGCCCTCGTCCGTTACCTCGAGGATGCGCACGTCCTCGTGCCACACGGCCCCCTTTTCCGCCGGGATTTCCTTGAATTCGACCCCGTAGAGCTTCGAGAGGATGGTGAAGAGCCCCTTCGCCACCGACTCGACCTCGAAGTAGTTCGAGAGCTGCTTGGCGTCGAACCCGTACTTCTTGTTCGCCAGCCGACCGACGAGGTAAAGCCGGTCCTGATTCGGCACCACGGCGCCCTTTCCGCCGATCTTGTGCCACTCGGCGAGCAGCTCCGCGTATTCGCGCTTGCCAGGCTTGGCGACCGTCTTGGCGGCGTTCTTCAAGAACTCCTGCACCTTGGCCGCGCTCTTCGCCATGCGGGGCTCGATGGCGTAGTCAGCCCAGGTGTCGTAGCCGAGGAGCTTGGCCTTCTTCTCCCGCAGCACC
This sequence comes from Polyangiaceae bacterium, assembly GCA_020633205.1. Lineage (NCBI taxonomy): Bacteria > Pseudomonadati > Myxococcota > Polyangiales > Polyangiaceae > Polyangiaceae bacterium. Next base: position 1,052,807 of record JACKEB010000011.1, on the reverse strand, counting down.
AGCACGCGCTCCAAGATCGGCACGTTGGCTTTTGCCGCACGGTTATCAAACTCGAAGGTCAGGGCCTTGGCGACGCTGCGGTCGTCTGCGTAGGTGATGACGGGGAAGTAGTCCGGGTAGTCCGTCGTGAGCTCGACCAGGCCATCAGCGCCGGGCTTGTGCTGCTCGATGAAGCTCTCGGGCAGGCCCTTCAGCTGATCCGGCTTGACCTTGATGGTGCCCTTGGCCTCACTCAGGTTGGTGCCAAAGTCCTGGCTCAGCTTGCTCAGCTCCTCGTTCAGCTTACGCAGCTCGTCCTGCTCCGCCTTGGGGAGAAACAGCCCATTGCGCTTGAAGTCACGCAACAGTTCCTCGAGCAGGCGCTTGCGGGTGCCCTCGAGCGCCGGGTGCTTGTCGGCATAGCGCCGCACGACGCCGGCGAACTCCGCGTCGAGCATCATGTCAGTGTAGAACTCGTCCACCTTCGGCCGACACTCACCCGCCGCTTCGCGCACCGCCTTGTCTGGGTGGCCCACGTTCATCAAATCAGGGAAACCAGCGCCAACGCTCAGCTCGAGGGAGATTTGATCCACCTTGGCCAAGGTGTTGTCCCAGGTCAGTTCCGTTTCCGCGTGGAGTGCCTTGACCTCTCCCAGCAGACGCTTGGCCCGCCCCAAATGACGGTCGCAGAGCTCAACGACGCCCTTCGCGGTCATCCCCTCGGCGACGGGGTCCACCTCCGGGGTCGGCACCTCGGGGGCGGCTTGGGGGACAGAAGAAGCAGAAGGCATGGCGGTCATGGCCGGAGGCTCCGAAGGCTGAGGGGTGGCGCTTGGGGTGCACGCCCCCAGCGCGATGGCAAACACTAGCGTCCAGCGGGCGGACGTCGGCAGAGGCCTACGCGAAGCTGAGGCGGAGGCAAGCTTGGACTCTCGCATGGGCGGGACCATTCCCCAGCACCTGCGCGCTGGCAAGCCAGTTCGCGGCCAAAAAGTGCTACGGATGGGCCGGGGTGACTGAACCAACGGGCACAGCTTCCGATGCAGAATCCGCGGCCGCGGCCCGTGGGGGCACTGCGAGCGACAGCACCCATCAGCCAGCGAGACCTGCGCCGCGCGGACGAAGCGATGTGGCCGTGGACGCCTTTCGCGGGCTCGTGGTGGTGATGATGTTCGCGGTTCACGCGAGGCGCATCCAGACCGGGCGGGGCAACGGAGCGCTAGAGCATGCAGCCGACGCCGCGCTGCGTTTCCTGATGCGCGTGGAGCCCTACATCGCCGCGTCGTTCCTCTACTTGGTCGGCTTCAGCTTGGTGCTGTCCTGGTCGGCAGCGGAAGCCCGAGCACCGTCAGCACAGCGGCCGTTGCTGGCCCGGCGCTGGCGTGCGCGCATGTTCAAGCGAGCGGGCTGGCTGTACGCGCTGAGTATCGGACTCTGCTTGCCCCAGTTCGGCTTGCAGTTTCCAGCGACGTTCGTTTCCTCGGGGATTCTGTCCGTGATCGCGTTGGCGATCGTCTGCTGCACGGCTCTCTTGACCTTTTCGGGGGGGAGGCGCCTTGCTTGGCCCTTGTGTGCACTGGTGCTGCTGGTCACGAGCGCGCTGCACTTCGCGGGTGTCGGTGTTTCCGGCATCAACGCCGGCCCGGGCGGAACGTTTCCGCTATTAGCAGCATCACTCTTGGGCATGTTGAGCGGGCCTGCGCCGACAGACTCTTCGCCGCGACCAGCAGGCGGGTCGCCGCTGGAAGCAGCTCAGCTACGTTCACCTTGGACGCTCCTGTGTTTGGCCATCGCGGGCTTCGAGCTGTTCCGCGGCGGCTGGAGTGCGCCGTGGACCGACACCTTCAGTAGTCACTATCGAGACTATGGTCCGCTCGCCGCTGGGTATTGGTTGGAGCACGGTCCTGTTCTACCCACCAGCTGGGTCGCCGCTGGCTTCTGGAACCACACGTCGCTTGGGTTAGTCGGCTGCGTGTTGGCCATTTGGTTCACACATCAACTACTCCACGCGCTGTTCAATCCATCCCACGGCCGAAAAGCACGCATCGAATACAAACCGTTCATCCTGTGCGCGCTTGGTGAACATGCGTTGCTCGCCTACATCGCGCACCTGATCGCACTTGGCCTGGTGGAAATGTTCGATGCGACAACCGACATGGTAGTCGCGCCTACCACGAGTATCGGAACGTGGATCGTGGTCGCCGCGCTGGTTTTGCTGAGTCTGTTGCTCGCATCGCTGGTGAAGCGGGTGTTTCGGCGTAGACTGAGCAGTAGTCCACCATGACCCAAATCGGAGAAGCAGTAGAACTCGAAGACGTCGAGCGCGCAGCTCGCGTGCTGATCACCAGTTGCCTTACGTTGAGTCCAGAACAGGACTTGGTGGTGATCAGCGATCACGCCGTGCCCAACGTCGCCGAAGCTATCGCACGCGTCGCGCGCAACCTCGGATGCCGCGTGATTTGGTTCCGCCTTGCGGAGCACGGCGTGCGGCCGTTCAAGCTGCTCCCCAATGCGTTGCAGAGTGCCCTCGCAGAGGCCCATGCCAGTGTGTTCGTCGCGAGCGCTCCGCACAACGAGCTCGGGATGCGTCAGCACTTGCTGCACTTGGTGAAGCAGCACGGCCTGAAGCACGCGCACATGCCGAGCATCAGCTCGTTGGCTTTCTCGCGTGGTCTACGCTTGGACTACCGAGAGGTGGAAAGCGCAGGCCGCCGTGTTCTGGACAAACTCAACGGCGTCAGGGCGCTCCAAGTCACGTCGCCAGCGGGCACCAACTTGGAGGTCCTACTGCCTCCCCGGGCCCGTTGGTTCCCGCAGCTTGGTGTGCTCGAGCCGGGTCGCTGGGGCAACCTCCCCGCGGGGGCTCTGTACGCCAGCCCTGAGCACGTGAGCGGCCGCTTGGTCGCGAATGCAAGCGTGGGAGAGTACTTCGGCGCTCGCCATGGGCTGCTGCAAGACACTCCGGTTCACCTGGTGCTCGAGCAAGGTCGAGTCACGCGCCTCACCTGTCCGGCGGCGCCCGAGCTGCAGCGCGACATGGTGCGCATGCTGGCGTGCTCAGAGAACTCGAGCCGAGTCGGCCTGATCTGCATCGGGGTCAACCCGAGTATCCACACGGCAACAGGCGAGGCGCTGGTCGACCAGAACCTGCCGGGCTTGCACCTTTCGATTGGCGACCCAGCTGCCAAGGTAACCGGCGCCGGATGGAGTGCGCCGACGGCGTTCGCTGCGTGCCAAGCCTTCTCCAGCGTGCTGACCGAAGGTATGCCGCTGATCGAACGTGGACAGCTGCTTACACCGAACTAGTGTCCTGCCTCCGTAAAGCTCTCCGCTCGTTTAGGGGATGGGTGCGCGCGCGCTGAGATCAGTTCTTCGCGAGCGGGTACTCGCTCATGCCGCGACTCGCGAGGTCTTCGAGCACCTCAGCCGAAAGGGGCTTGTCGAGCACCAACACTCGATTTGCCGCGAGGTAACTTCGGACGCGGTCGGTGAACGCTCCGCCGCTGCAGAAATGGACGCGGGAAAGATACTCTGGGAGTTCGGCTCGCACGCGTTCGCGGAACTCGACGCCATCCACAGCGGGCATCATCAAGTCGCAGAGCACCAGATCGACGTCCGGGTCTGTCCTTAGCCGCTTCAGAGCTTCCTCCCCCCCTGGCGCGGTCAACACGTCGAACCGCCGCTTGAGCAGGCGCTCCTGAGATTTGAGCAGCAAGGGCTCGTCATCGACCAGCAACACCTTCAGGCGTCGCGTGGGTTGGACCGGCGCACATCCAGATGCTGGGCTCACCTTGAGTCCTGTCTCGATCGGCACGCGGATGCGAAAGCAAGCACCACGCTCCGTCTCCACGAGCTGAATGCCGCCGCCGTGAGCCCGCATGATCTCGGCGCATAGCGAGAGGCCGAGCCCAGTACCGCGGTCAGGCGTCTTGGTGGTGACGAAGGGTTGAAACAACTGGTCGCGGATCTGCTGCGGTACCCCTGGCCCGTTGTCGCGAACCTCGATCGCGATTTCGCGGCGTTCCAGTCGGCTCGTCACGGTCACTTGCGCTTCGTCAGCGGCGACGGTCCGCTCGACCGCGTGGGCGGCATTGATGAGCAGGTTGACCAGAACCTGAGTCAATTTCCCTTCGGAACCAGCGACTCGAGGAAGTGGCCGCAAATCGAGGCGCAAGGCGGCGCGGTGGCGCAGCTCATTCGTTGCAAGCTTGGCGGCGACCCGCACGACCTCATTCAGATCCACCCAGGTGGCCTCTTGCTGGTCGAGGCGACTGAACGACTTGAGATCGCGAGTCGTGGCCAGGATGCGCTGGATACCGTCCAACGAATCCATGACCATCGGCATGAACTCGTCACGCCACGGTTCCGTTGGCGCGGCGCCCTCCAGCAACGCGCGCAGCGCTTGCAAGTTCGTCACGACGTAGGCTGCCGGGTTGTTGATCTCATGCGCGATGCTCGCCGCCATTTGTCCAATGGTCGCGAGCCGGTCCGCATGAAGCAATCGAGCCTGTGCGGAGGTAAGCTCCTCGTTCTTGCGCTCCAGCTCCTCCTGGTAACGCACGCTCTCACTGACATCGCGGAACACATCGACCATGCGCTTGCCGTTCAGAGTCTCGTACACGGTGATGGTGTACTCACCCCAGAATACCTCGCCGCTCTTGCGCCGCATGAGCAGCCGGCCCGCAGCGCGCCCTTCAGCGTGAAGCCGCGCGGATACGGCGTCTACCTGTTCCGCTTGGGAAGGATCCTGAAGCATGCGACCCGTGAATTGGGCTAGCTCCTCTCGAGAGTAGCCGAACAGCTCGCAAGCGGCGTCGTTCGCGTAGAGGCACAGCGCGGAGTCCCAATCGAACACCATGATCGCCTCCCGCGTCGTATCCAGCAGCGCGCGATAGCTCGCCTCCGAGGCGACCAAGCGCTGCTGGATGGATTCGAGCTCTCGATTGACGGAGATGACGAAATCGTAGGACTCGAGCGCCTCACGGGTCGCAATGTAGAAGAGGCGTTCCCCCAGGGAATCATCGCAGCGCGCCTTCACGCGGGTGACGATCGTCTCGCCGCTCTTGGTTCGGTGGTGTCCCTCGAGGTCGACTACCTCTCCGTCCGCCATCAAACGCCAAATTTGCCGGACTTTTGCCTCGTCCAGGCCGACCTCGATGTCGAACACCCTGAGCTGCATCAGCTCCGCCTGGGTGTATCCGAGCACCGAGCAGAAGCGCTGGTTCACGTAGCGCAGCACACCTTCGGTGTCGTGCACCATCAAGCCCTCGGAGGCGTGCTCCAGGAGCGCGGTCAGCTGCTCGACTTTTGTCTCCCCCAAGACGAGCCTCGTTGGTTCGGTGTTTGGAGCGTGTTCGCGCACCAGCGCGCTGCGTGCTCGACTTAATCTAACCGATGAACCAGGCGCAGTACCACCGGCCAGCGCACGTCATCTCGCGCCTGGCGCGGATCGTACCCGTAGCCAATTGCGTCCATGCGTTCAGCGGAGATCCTCTGCTTGTGGAAAAGGTAGCCAAAGATCGCATCCGCCCGCGCTTGGGCCTGGAGCATCTCCCGACGCAGGCTTTGCGTGTTCGTACCTGGGTCCTGACTGGAATACACTTCGACGCGCAGCATCTGCCACCCAGGGTGGGCGCGCATCGCAGCGGCGACCTGGTCGAGTTCCCTGCGGCTTTCGCCGGGTGGAAATGCGTAGCGCGGATGGTACGCGAGACTGACTGAAACACGCAGCAAGTCGCTTCCACAAGCTGGCGCTGGCGGCGGTGGCTCGACGCACTCCGCCGCCGGAACGTTCGACGCACTCGCCGTCGGCGGAGCCGTTGGCTGCTCTGGTGTTGGGGTTGGGGGATCGGGTGCAAACACTCCCACCGCCTCGCGCTCGACCTTCGGTTGTAAGGGCGCAGCCGAGCAAGCCAGCAGCAACCAAGCAAGGCTCGCGGAAATCACCCGAAGAGCCAAAGCCAGCGTCGGTGGATCATTCTGAGCTGAGTGCATTCGAGTCGACATGGCACCGCGTTGCGGAGCGACTTCCCCCAACCTGCTCTGCCGAGCCCGTTCCCCACGCTGCCGGCTTTCTGTTAGCGTCTCTCCCTCCGGAGGTCGAGCAATGAGCTCAGAAGGTGGTGGAATGCTGCGTCGTTTGTTGGTGCTGGCCGTCTCTTTGATGCTGACCAGCTTCGCGCTGAACGCGAGTGCCGTTGGGTCCGTGCAGTGGAAGAACACGCACCCCAAGGAAGTCGGAACTGGATCGTGGCATTTGGAGGTCACCGTCAGCCTGCCGAAGGCACCCGACGTGGCCCACATCCCAGTCAAGTTCGAGTTCCAGCAGAAGGTGTACTACGAGCGCAACCTGCTGGACGGCAAAGATGGCCCGCAGCTGCGCAAGGTACCGATCCAGAACAAGCAGGCGCAGATCGAGAGCGTCACCATCGGCTTCTTGGATCCGGGCAAGGGCACGATTCAAAAGCGCACCCGCTTCACCTTCAAGATCACCCGCGGCCACGGCTACGAAGCGGGCGAGTACACCGTCACCCTGCGCGACGGCAGCACGGGTCAGACCATCGGGCGCCCCACCAAGCTCGTCCTCGAAGGCGAGAACCCCGTCGTCGACCGCCGCTCCATCTCCTTCGTCGATCAAGCCGACAAGAAGAAGAAGGAGCAGATGAAGGGCGTCGACAAGGACGGCAACATCAAGGACGGCGACGAAAAGGACGCGACCAAGACGGGTGACCCCGCTCAAGACGACATGGACGTGGCCGATCCCGGCGTTGGCAAGAAGGACTGGGACCCGGTCTACGGCGCGCCCGTAGACGGCGATGCACCGCCGCTGAAAGAGGACGCCGATGGTCCCCAGCCCATCAAGGAGAAGCCCGGTGGTTGCGGTTGCAGCGTTCCCGGCAGCCAGCGTGGTGTTCCAGTGAGCGGGCTGTTGTTCGCAGCTGGTCTGGTGTTGGCCCTTACTCGTCGACGTCGGAGCTGAACCAAGATGCCGAAGCTGAGGGGGGCCCTGACCGCGGCAGCGTTCACAGTCGGTCTGACGTCCGTCTGCTCTAACGCAGACGCGAAAACACCACGCGATTACTTCCTGAACCCGCCGCCTGCCGGCACGGATCTACTGCTCGACGGCTACACCGTCGGCGCCCAACTCAGCCTGGAGAACCGCGCTCACCTCGAAGAAGGCATGAGCATGCTCTACAGTCGGGTGAGCGGTATCTTCAGCTACCCATACAAGGAAGCCAGCGCAAACCTCGACGTACGCGTGTTCTTGTTCACGCTAGGCGGTTCCGCGGGGATTCGTGACGTACACCGCGACCACACGTTGATTCCTGGACAAGACTTCAACGGCGACGGGCTGTTCGATGACAAGGACGTCAACACCCGAGACGTCCGCAACGACCGCGAATCGGACAAGATCTACGGCTCCCAGACCTTCCCGTTCTGGGAGGGCCGGCTGCGCCTGGTGATCCCTCTCGAGTCATTCTTCTGGATGCACACCGGGACGATCCGCGGGGAATACCGCAACGACAACTCGTTCGACTGGTTCCACGCGTTCCCCCACGACGGCGGCACGCTGTACCGCTACGACAGCACGTTCTTCTTCCGGCATCGCGACTTCGGCGCCGTAGGCCCGACGATTCGCTACATCGACACGCCCCGCGACGGCGGCCGCGACGATCGCTTCCAGTACGGATTGGTCTACGGATCGCGCCCAGGAATCATCAAGGGCACCGACCTCTTCCTACTCCAAACTTTGTTCCAGTTTGGCGACGACGAGTTCGGCCTCCACGCCTACCGTGTGCCGATGTATTTCCTCGCGGTTTATCGCGCCGCGCTACCGCTGTAAGCCCACAGCCGGGCCCAGCTCAAGCGCACCATTTCCGCGCGACAATTCATATCTAGATCCAAGCTGCTCCGCTAGCGGTATCAGGCCAAGCGTCCGCAACTCGCATTGGCAGCTGGCACAGGATGCCGCGTTCCCATATGAGAACGCGAGCAAAGTTCGCGATCGGGGACAGCGCTTGCGGGTGCACGTGCACGCCGCTAGAGCCTCGTTGTCGCGACCACCGCGACTCGATTTTCGGGCTCCCGTCCGACCGATCGTCCGCATCTGAATCCGCAGGGAGAAGGGCACTTAACTGCGGACCCAAAAAAGCGGGGCCAATCGGCTGGTTCAGACCCGAAAGTCGTGGAACCAAAACAAGAACGGAACACGCGAAAATGAACGGACTGCGAATGATGTCTCTGGCTGGGCTGATGTGTGCACTGTCGGCCTGCGTTGCCGATGCAGGTGAGGAATACGACGACTCGAGTGTCAGCGAGACGTCTGACGAATTGGAAAACGGCGACGTTCTGGTGCCCAGCTCCATCGAGCTGGTCGCCGATGTGGAGGGCCGCGAAGAGGTGGTGCACACGCCAAACGGGTTGGTGTACTCGGCCACGCGCTCAGCGACGTCCGGTCAGACGACCGTGACGAATCGCAGCAACGCGACCGTCACTGTCCCGGTGATGGACATCACCGTTTACTGCCTAAACGAGCCGAATGTGTACCGCTCCGTCGTGAACCTCAAGCTTGCGCCCGGAGCGAGCCGCAGTCTTTCGTATGCCTGCAATGACCATCGCACGGTGCGGACTACCCATGTCGTGGCGTCCCTCGCCGGGATTCGCTCCAGCGGCACGTTCAACGGATATTCCACGACGACCGGGTCTCCCTACTCCGTAAGGATCGCTGATACTGAAGCAGATCTGCGATTTTCGGGAGTCGTCGTAGGGAATCAAGTGACGCTCGCAGGTCATCGCAAGGAGTCAGCCAGCCGCGGCAACTGGTACGTGACGTCCCTAACGAATCACAGCGACGTCACGCAGACTTTCCGGAGAGTACAGACGCAGGCGGTGTGCAATGGCGTGACCAAGTTCAAAACCTTGAACAACGTGACCGTAGCACCCGGTCAGGAAGTCACCGCCACAGTCAGCTGCAACAAGGAGCCCATGGGTCTCGCGGACTCTGTGCTCTACAATCGACTCTAGTCATCGAGAGAATTTGCCGCGGGGAATCGCTCCCCGCGGCAAAGCTGTCTCGACCGACTATGTCGGTACCGGAACAGCCCGCTTGTCGCGCGCCACGCTGCCGCTCGAACTCCAAGGTCTCTCCTTGGGGTAAGAGGCGCACCGTCGCCGTTGTTTCGAACCCGAGGCAATGGGCCAAAGCCCCGAGCCGTGTCCCAGAAACCTAAGGCAATGGGCCAAACGACTGAGTGAGTCAGTTAGTTCCGGGACTGGCGGGAGACAGGTTCCACAGCCAGTTGTCGAGCAGCACGAGGGAGTCGTAGAACGCGTCGCTGGTGTCCCAGATCGCGATCCGCAGCTCCATGACCTCGCCAGGCACTACGTTGCCTGCGGTGGTCAACCAGCCCGTACCACCACCAGCCAGATCGCTGGAGTTGGGCGGCGTTCCACAGCCACCATCCACTACGTCGAAGCCGGTACCCGTCAGCAGGTTCGGTCCGGAGATGCAGCTCGCCATTCCAGCTACGCCACTCTCGCAACCTGTGGGGCCAGCGTCGCAGACGCTGAACAGGTTCGTACCAGTGGAGAGGTTCACCCCGATGGGGAAGCGCTGAAAACTTGGCGCGATGTACACCGCCAGGTTCTTGTCAGCGGGGTTGCTGGTCGCCTTGGAGTCAACCAGGGCGACAACGAAGTCGTTGAACTCGCTGCACACGTACTCCGGAAACTCCGAGCTCAAGAACAGCTGATTGAAGCTGAATGACCGCGCGTTGCTGGGTACGCGCATGCGCAGCGTCAACATCACTGGGTCCATCGCTCTGTTTCCCTGCGGTTCCGGGCACCCGGGAGAGTTCGGCAGGCTGTTGCCGTTCGCGGCATACCAATCGGAGGGGAACTGGCTCTGCTTCTGGTTCTCGACGCCGGGCTGGAAGGGCTGAAACGCCGGAGCCGTGTCGTTCGGGTCCGCGGCGGCGCCCGTGCTGAGGACCGCGAAGCGCTGACCGCGGATGGGGAAGAGATTGTCCCCAAACTGCTCATGGATCGCACGGGCGCGTGGGTTCGGCGTGCCTGATCCGTTGGCCAAGGTGAGCTTAGCGCTGATCACGCCCCACTTGCGCTCCGGCAGGGGCATCGTCTCCTGAGTGAACTGACACAGGTCCATGGCGCGGGCGTAGTCGAGCGGCTCGGCCGAGTTGGTGTCGGTGACCGTCGGATCACAGGGAGGATCTACCTCGTCGAAGAGCCCGTCACAGTCGTCGTCAACGGCGTTGCCGATGTACTCGATGGCACCCGGGTTGACGAGCTCCGGAGTGGTACTGCAGCCACCCGCCTTGTCGCAGCAGTCGCCGTCCGCGACCAACCAGCCGTCGCCGTCGCAGTCCGTGGTCGCACTGTCGCAATTGCCACCCGAGCCGCCGCTACCGCTGCTACCGCTGCTGCCGCCGACACCCCCGTTGCCCGCGCTACCGCTGCTGCCCGCGTTGCCGCCGTTCCCAGCGCTCCCCGCGTTGCCACCGCTCCCGGCGCTGCCCGCGTTGCCGCCGTTGCCACCGTTGCCGCCATTCCCTGCGTTCCCCGCGGAACCGGCGTCGCCTGCAGAACCTGCATTACCGCCGTTCGCACCGGAGCCTGCGCTCCCACCGCTCGCCGCGGTGCCAGCACTTCCGCCGTTCACGGTGCCAGCGTTGCCGCCGTTGGGAGCGCCGCCGTTCGCGCTACCGCCAGTGGTGGAGCCACCAAAGTTGCCGGTTCCGCCGTTGGTCGAGCCAGCGGCCCCGCCGTTGCTCGGGACGCAGAAGCCATCCTGCAGCTCGGTTCCTGGACCACAATCAATCCCGTCCAGCCCCGGCTCGCTGCGTCCGCCTCCGCAAGCGGAGACCAGACCCAAGAGCAACCACCAACGCGTCTTCATCACCCACTCCGTTACGTCATCCGGCCGGGGGCTTGCAACTCGCAACGGATAGCCAGAGCGAGTGCCGAGTATTGGCGATTAGGGAATGCCGTTGCCGCGCATGGTGATCGGACGACGCTCGGTGTCATTCTCGAAACTCAGGATGACGACGTCTTCGTGTTCTCCCTGACGGCCCGGCGCGAACGCGATGCCGAAGGAGCGCGACGCGCCCTGGGGGATCGTGAGATCCGCCGAGACGATGAAGCTGAAGCCAGGAGAACCCATCAGCTGTCCCAAGCCGTAGAGCGATACGTCCTGGGCACACTCGTTCACCATCTCGACCTCATGTACGTCGAAGTCGCTGATGCTGACCGCACCGAAGTCCACCTCAGCGCGTGGTTTGATGGTGAGACAGTCCCCGAGGGGGGTGACGACGTTCTGTGCAACACCCACGCCGGTGATATCCAGCGGCTCAGAAATCCCCAGGTCGCTACGCGCCTGCAAGCGCAGGTCATCCCCAGCAATGCCAGGCAAATCGATGCTGAAACTGCCGTCATCTGCGACTGGAGCGTCTGCCCGCGTGTCAGCTGTTTCGAGATTGTAAATGCGGAGCTGGGCTGCGGTGCCAGTGACCGCGCCGGGCGTACCGGCGACGCGCAGACCGTCCGCGGTTGTCTCGATGGTGATGAGCGACTGCTGAAAGCCGGGCGTTGCCTCGGCTGGTGGTTCGGGCTGTGGACTGATGCTGCAACCCAACAGTGTCAGCGAAGCCGCTAGCCACCAGCCTGCCCAGCGAGTGGCCGGAGGGCGCGCGGTGGAGTTCGGCATGGCTGTCGCACCTTCGCAAGAACCGATCCCATCACGCGCCGCCGCCGCGCCTGCCCCAGCGCTCGACGCAACGCGCACCATCAACGCTGTTTTAGCGGTGTTGGCGGCGACTCCTGGTGATGGCGGACTGCTTCTCATGGCAACCAGCTCTGCTTCAAACTGTCTCAACCAGTATCATGGTGTATCATGGGATGCCAGTATGGACCCGCGTTATGAGACCCAACAGTCCCTGAGCAAAGGGGACATCGCCGAAGCCTGGTTGGCTATCGACCGTTTGTCCGGCGCAGAGGTGGTTCTCAAACAAGTCCGTCGAGCTGACCACGTGGACGTGTTGCGTAGGGAGTTTGAAGCCTTACGCGGTCTTGCGCACCCCAATCTGGTCGAAGTTCTCGACTTCGTTTTCAGCCCCCAGAGCGAGCGCCTGCCTTGCCTCGTCACCCGCTTCGTTCCGGGTGTCAGCTTGGTGGAGTTCGCGCGCAGCGCGCCGCTTAGCGAGAGCCTCGCCGTCGTGGCGGATGCGGTAGCTGCCCTCCACCAGCTTCATTCCGCAGGGATACGTCATGGCGACTTCAAGCCCGGGAACATCTTGGTCACCCCGGAAGGCCGCGGCGTTCTAATCGACCTGAGCTGCACATCGCTTCTCGGCGAGACCCTCAGCGAAGTTTCAGGCACCCCAGGCTACTTGGCACCTGAGTTCGCCCGAGGGCGCGCCGACCATCGCGCCGACTTCTACGCGGTTGGCATCAGCTTGAGGGATCTGGCGGAACTCCGAGGGGAAGCGCTACCTGAAGAGATGCGCAAGCTCGCCGAGCGGTTGACGCGCTCGGACCCGCGCACGCGCCCTGGGGACGCAGCTGAACTGCTCGAAGCCCTTGGACGTCAGTCGCTGGCCCCTCACCCGCTGCTCGTCCCCAAAACGCTGCTAGGCCGCGAGCGAGAGCTCTCGTTTCTAGAGCACTGGCTAGAGCAGCTCGTGAGCGGAGGAGCGAAGACGCGGAACCTGGTGCTCTCTGGCCCGCCTGGGAGTGGGCGCTCGCGATTGCTCCGAGAGTTCAAGTGGATCGCAGGGCAACGAGTGCAAGTGCTCGACACCTCCGGCAGCAGGCCCGGAGCGGTTTTTGAGCTGTTGGGGATCGCAAGCCGCCGACCACCGCCGCACACGCTGGCGGAAGTGCTGGGGCGCGTCGAGTCGCTCTCCAACGCAGACGCACCACTCCTGCTGTTGATGGACGACGCCAGCCGCCTCGCGCCATCCGATCGGCAGGCATGGCTGGCGCTGTGCCGAAGCCTGGAGCCGACGGCAGCCCTTGGCGTGGTCAGCGTCGAGAACTCCCCAATCAACAAGGTCGACCACGAGCCTAGCTTCGAGGAACTCACACTCGGCGCGCTTCCATCGCGCGCTGTGTTCAGCTGGCTCAAAGATCAGCTGCCACGCTCTCGAGTGGAGCGCGCGATACAGCTGACCGCCGGCTTGCCCGCTCAACTCGAGACCCTGGTCAGCCTGCTCGCAAGTGGTGCGCTGACGGAAGACGATCTCGCTCGAGGCGATTTGGACCTCTTGGGGAGTCAGGCCGAAGACCGCTTCCGAGGCTTATCGCCCGAGCAGCTGCGAACCCTCGCACTGGCGTCCCTCGCCCCAGAAGATGCGGGCAACCTCGACCCCCGAGCGCTGTCAGAACTCGTCCGCGCAGGGTTGCTGACCCGGCGGGGTAGTAACTACGAGCCACTGCATGGCTTTGCGGCACTCGCCCTAAAACATTGCCCCACGGAAATACAAAAGGCGATCCATCGCGAGATCGCGGGGCACAACCTAGAGCGCGTTGATAGCGCCGGTCAGGGAGCGGTAGCGGCGGCAGCCAAGCACCTGGCGGAGGCCGGTGACCTGGGGAGAGCCGCGGAGCTGGTGTCCCAGCACGAACAGGATGTCGTCAGGAACCCGAGCGAGTGGCTGCCAGCGGCGCAGGTGCTTGTGGGTAGCTCACCGAGCGCGCTGCGCGAGGTAGGCGCCAGTAGCCTGCTACGTGTGGAGCAGCTGCTGCGTAGCGCAGGGCGGCCGCGTGAAGCCCTCGCAATGACCGCGCGCCTGCTACGCATCCGCCCCGACGCTCGCCCCGAACTCCGTCTCCGCGCGGCAGCGGCGTTTCTGCAACTGGGCAATGTGAAACGCTGTGAGCGCTACCTCCGACTCATCGACGCCCACAAGGAACTAAGGCCGCAAGCGTTGGAGATCCTCACGCGTGCTCGCGTGCGGGCCGGGCAACACCAAGAGGCCGAGCGTCTGGCTCGCGAGGCACTCGAAGCCCTCGGCAAGAACGGAGATCCGCTGCTGGTCGCCAGCTTGGAGTCGACGCTTGGCGTTGCACTGAGTTACCTTGGGGAAACTACCGCGGCCGATGACATGCTAAAGCGCGCAGCTACTGCGTTCGCCCGCAGCGCGCGGCCCAAGGACCAACTGCGCGCAATTTCCTACCGCGCACTCAACGCCTATCGCGCCGGACGTACAGCTCAGGCCGCCACCGAGTATCGCCAGGTACTCGAGGTCGCAGAACAACACGGCTTGGGGGAGAACATCGCTAACGCCGCGCTCAACTACGGCGTGGCCTGTCACCAAGCGGGCGAGCTCGGCGCTGCCCTGGACTCCTATCAACGCGGCCTGCGCCTGGGGATTGCTCTGGGACAAGTGAGCGTAACCGTCGCACTCACTTTCAACCTCGCGAAGCTCTACACGGACGTGGGGGCGACAGACCGCGCCAGCCTGCACGTGAAGCAACTGGAGGCGCGCGCCAAGCAGCAACGACTGGAGTTTTGGGTAATCGCCGCGGCCACCCTGCGAGGCGAGCTCGCGCTGGCGCGCTCCGAGTTCGATGCCGCACGGCAAGCATTTGGCGAGGCATTGACTGGCTTCAGTCAGGCAGCCACCCGCCGCGAACAAGCAGAGGTGGAGCTGCACCTGGCCGAGACGGAACTTGCCGCATGGAGCGGGGGATTGGGTGAGGCGCCCCTCGGGGCCAGCGAAGTCCACCCAGCAGAAGCGCATATCGCGAAGGCGCGAGACCTGCTCCAGCCTCTGGACGCACCAGATGTGCTTGCCAAGCTGCATCTCTCCGAAGCGAAGCTCAGCCTGGCGCAGAGCGACGCGCGCGCGGCAACCACTCGCATCGAGCAAGTCCTGCCCACCATCCGCGAGGCAGGCCAGCTCGCGATGCTCGCAGAGGCCGAGAGCCTGCTCGCCCAAGCATGGGAGGCCGCGGGAGCGAGCACCCTCGCACAGCGCGCGCGCGAGTCTGCGCGCGAGAGTTGGGAGCGCGTCGCGGCGTCGCTTCCGCGCGGTTTACGCTCGACCTTCTGGGGTCACGGCTCCCGCAGTCGTATCGCCCCCCAAACGCGCCACGCCAGCGTGGAAGGCCGCGCGAGCAAGCTCGAGCGCCTGCTCGCAGTGAATCGCAAGCTCAACTCCTCGGTGACGACCCAGGAGGTGCTTGCGGTGGCCATCGACTCAGCGATTGAGCTCACGGGAGCCGAACGCGGCTTCGTGCTGCTCGCGGAGGGTGCGACGGCTGGTGGCGAGGCCAAGAAGTTCAGCGTCGTGGTGGCGCGCAATGTCGACCGTGAGCGCATCGGGCGCAGCCACCTGAAGTTCAGCCGTAGTATCGCCGAACAGGCGGTGAAGAGCGGGGAACCGGTGCTCACCGTGGACGCTTCCAGCGACCCCCGCTTCGTCTCGAACCAATCCGTGCACGCGATGCAGCTCAAGAGCGTTGTGTGCGTCCCGATTCGTTCCCCTGAGCGCACCCTGGGAGCTCTTTACCTCGACAACCGTTTCCGCCCGGCAAATTTCGATGAGGCCGACATGGGGCTGTTGCTTGCGTTCGCGGACCAAGTCGCGATCGCGTTGCGTAACGCACAGCTCCACGACGAGTTGCGACTCCAGGCAGACGCCCTGCTCAAACGCACCCAGGAACTCGAAGCTGAACGCGCTCGGGTGGCGGAGCTGGCTGAGGGTCAAGCGCGCGAAATCGATCGGCTGACCGACGAGGTGAAGAGCCGCCAGGCGGCGCTCGAGTCGCGCTACGACTACGGCCAAATCGTCGGCAAGAGTCCCGCGATGGAGCGCCTGTTCGCCAAGTTGGATCGGGTCATCGACACGAACGCCAGCGTCATCATCGAAGGCGAGAGTGGCACCGGTAAGGAGCTGGTCGCACGCGCGGTGCACTTCAACAGTCCGCGCAAGCAGGCGCCGTTCGTCGCCATCAACTGTTCGGCGGTGCCGGCCTCGCTCTTGGAGAGCGAGCTCTTCGGCCATGTGCGTGGCGCTTTCACCGGCGCCGACCGGGACCGAGAGGGACTCCTCGCAGCCGCCAAGGGCGGCACCGTATTCCTCGACGAGATCGGCGAGACGCCCCTGGAGATGCAAGCGAAGCTGCTGCGCGCGCTCGAAGATCACGAGGTGCGCCCCGTCGGGGCACAGCATAGCGTGAAGGTGGATTTCCGCCTGGTATGCGCCACGAACAGGCACCTACGGGACGAGGTCGCGGCAGGTCGTTTCCGCGAAGATCTGTTCTATCGCATCAGCGTAGTCGAGATTCAGCTGCCGGCGCTGCGGGACCGCGAAGGTGATGTGTTGCTCGTCGCGGAGCGCTTGCTCGAGCGGATCTGCGGCGATATCGATCGCGAGCCACCAGCACTCGGAAAGGACGCCGTCAAGGCGCTGCTCGGCTACAGCTGGCCGGGCAACGTGCGGGAGCTCGAGAACGTACTCACCAACGCCGTACTGCTCGGCGCGGGTGACCAGCTAAGGGCGGCCGACCTCCACCTGCCCGGAGGCAAGAAGAGCGAGCGCAAGGCCAAGAGCCGGCGCGAGTTCGAGGCGACGGAAGTGGACCGCATCTCCGAGGCACTGGCGCAACACCGCTGGAATGTCAGCGCGGTGTCCCGCGCACTGAAGATCCCGCGCGCAACCCTGTACCGCAAGCTCAAGCGCTACGGACTCACTCCCAGCGCTGGCTGAAGCTCAGACGTCAGCCAGCGCCTCGCAGAGCTCCCTCACCCCCTGATCCAAATCTTGGGGCTCCGTGAGGAGACTCAGCACGATGCTTGCCGGGAACCCGAGATCGTAGAAGTAGCCGGGTTGCACCAGTACCCCCCGCTGCAACAGACGCATCGCCCAGTCCTCGTCATCCCGCGTGCCCGGAAGGCGCACGCAGGCGTACCAGCCCCCCGTGGCTCGGAGCAGACTGGCAGAGGTGCTCTGAAGCGCCTGCCGAATGCTCGCGTAGTTCTGTTGCACGCGTTCCGCTATGCTAGCGCGTATTGGCGTTGCCGCACGGATTAGCTCGTTCAACGCAAGCTGAACCGGCGTGTTCACCGAGAGGAAGGTGTCGCAAATCAGCTCGAGACGCTGGCGGGTGGCCTCGCGAAAGTCTTCCGGTCCCCCCAGGATCATCCAGCCGAGCTTGAGCTGAGGCAGCGCGAGTTCCTTGGATAGGCCCCCGAGTACGACTCGAGGCACGCTGGGGTCGCAGTCGAGCGCGCTCGGCAGCAGCTGGTCGGTGAGCGGGTAGCTCGCGAAGACCTCGTCGCTGACCACGACCCCCGCCGACGCCGCCAGGCGCGCGAGCTCCTCGTGAGAGAGGCAGCTGCCCGTCGGGTTGTTGGGGCTGACCGCAAGCGCAAGCTTGATCCGCATGGAAACGCATTCTGAGTGACTCGGCAGCGCGTTCGCCGCAAGGTGCCAGTCCCCATCGTAAGTCAGTTCATAAGGCTCGAGTTCCACCGACTCGAGCCTCGCCAGGTGTTCGAACAGCGGGTAGCTGGGCGTGGGAGCGAGCACGCGATCTCCCGGATCGCAGAACAGCTTGAAGAGGAACGCGTAGGCCTCGCTCGTGCTAGCTGTGAGCACGACGTCTTCCGCTCGCACGGCGAACCCTCGGGCGTTGTAGAGGTCGGCGACCGAGCGGCGGGTGGCGTGTTCGCCCAGCGCGCGCGGGACGTACATGTTACCGCGCGGATCGCTCAGCCCCTGCAGCAATCGCTCCGGAAACTCGATACCGGCGCGGGTCGGGTTGGACAGGGTGAGGTCTAGACGAATGCCACCGTGTGCCTGCGCCTCGGCGACTGCGAGCGCCCAAGAGCTCGGCGAGGCCTCGCCAGAGACGCGTGTGGAGAAGCTCGGCCGAGTCATACCCCGGCTTCTGCCTGGGAAACGCGCCGGCCGCCACATCTTCGCCACATTTGGCGCAGACAGGCGGGGCGTCGCCACATTTGTTCCGCCACATCGCCGCGCCGCCTCCCTCGAGGCGCCGCATCCGGCGTCTAGAAAGAACAGGGTTGGCGGAGGGAGACCGCCCCACGCGCAGAGCCTGCGCGAGGCACGACGGAGGATGACATGGTGGTAGGAACGGTGGACTGCGCTCCACAGAGCGGCACAACGAACAGTGAGACGGCGCCAGGCGCCTTCCCTGGCATTCCGAAGATCCCCACGGCAAAGCGCGAAGCCCCGGCGGGCTGGGCTACGCGCCTGATCGCGCTCGACGAAAAGGCGAGCGGGCGGGAGATCGCGCGCCGAGTGTGCATTGGGCTTGGGCTTTCGAGCTTGTATGGGGTCGCGCTTGGCGCACGAGTCGGCGCGCAGAGCCTGTTTCAGCACGCGGTTGGCGTACCGCTGGGCTTGATTCTGGTGGCGCTGGTCGGCGCACCATCGGTGTTCGTCTTCTTGTCGATGTGCCGCGCTCCGATCGACGGACACGCCATCGCTGGCAGCGTCGCACGCAGCGTCGCGAGCGCAGGCGTTCTGCTCGCGGGGCTGGCGCCCGCCGCGGCACTCTTCGTGGTGAGCAGCGAGTCTTCCGGCGCGGCAGCTGGAGCGGTCACCGTCGGCCTTTGGCTGGGCGGCGGGGTGGCGCTCCTGCGCATGCTCGCAGATGTGTTGCGCCAAGGCTTTGCTGGCAAGGCGGAGTCCGCGCTGGGCGCAATGGCCGTTGCAGGCGGCTTCGCGCTGTTCGCGATTGCCTTGGCAACTCGAGTCTGGGGAGCGCTGCTGCCCATCCTGGGAGGTGCGTGATGAGCGCCGCGATCCTGTCCGCGCTGCTGCGTGACCCCGCGGAAATAGCCGAGCGTTGCGATCGCCCTGAGGGGCTGCGAGAGCTCGCGCTGACTTCCGTGGCCTGTCTCGGCGTGGGTGCAGCGGTGTTTGGAGGCGTGCTTGGGAGCTTTCGTGGAGGAGCGCAGATCGCCTTCTCTGCGCTCAAGTTGCCGATGGCGCTGTTTGCGACGTTGGTCGTGTGCGTGCCAGCGTTCCACGCATTGGTTGTGGGCTTTGGAGGACGCCGGAGCTTCTCTAGTGTCGCCGCATTGACCCTCGCCGCCGCAGCGCGCGCCGCGCTCGTGCTCCTGGCGTGCGCGCCGGTGCTGTGGCTCGCCGTTGATCGGGGGCTCGGCTACCACGCGTCGGTGCTGACTGCTGTGTTGATGTACCTCACGTCGGGCCTCGCGGCGCTGGGCATCATCTGGCGAGGACTGGAAGGGTCCTGGCGCGCACTGGCGACTGCCATGACCTGCGGCATCGTGTTTTTTGGAGTGCTCGGGCAAACCGCATGGATGCTGCGACCGTTCTTCGGGCGGCCGTCGCAAGATAGCGTGCCCTTCGTGCGCGCCCGTGAAGGCACCTTCGCCGACTCGGTGTTCACCAGCAGCAAGTCTGCCGTGGGGATCTACGGACGAAGTCGAGCACTCAGCGCGAATGCGACCGACGACTGGGAGGAGCAAGCGACGCGTGGAGCCCAAAGGCTGCCAGCAACCCGCGGCCCTGCAACCCACGGCACTGCAACCGAGGCCGCAACGGACCCCGAAGCGCGTATCCGTCAGGAAGTGCAGGACCTCACCCCCAAGACCCTCGACGTCGGGCCTGGGACCGAGGTGGCAAAGCCCGAAACCGACACGCCGCAGCCGGTGATCGAACCGGCGATCCCTGTGGCCGATGACGGCACGCCATCGCAAGCGGCGTACGGAGCGACACCATGAGGCTGCTCGACCTGTCGCTGCTCTACTTGGCGGCTGGGGTCGCCTGCGCAGTGGCGCTCTACCGCCGAGCGGAGCGAAAGGATCGGACGGCGCTCGTGAACGCACTCACGGCGATCCCGCTGTGGCCGCTGTGGGCGCCCATCGCGTGGACAGCGAAGAAGGAGCCTCCACGCTACGACTTGCAGGCCTACGAAGTCGTCACACGCATTCGGGTCGCACTCGAAGAAGGCGTCGGATCCGTGACCGGTTCACCTCTCGAGCGCCTGCTCAACGCGCAGTCCGCGCAGAGCATCTTGGACGAGGTGAACCGGGTGGCGGCGCGACACCAGGAGCTGGTGGAGCTGCTCCACCGCGATGCGTTCCACCTGGGCACCGCCGAACGCAAGCTCGAGCAGCTGGAGCGTCAGGGCGCCCCCTCGCGCCTCCGGGCCTCCGCGCGCTTGCACCTCGAGAACGTGCGGCGCCTCTACCAGCTAGCGGAGCGCGACGCGCGGGCGCTGGAGGAACTGGCGGAGCTCGTCTCCGCGTTACGCACCCAGCTGGTCCTGGTGCGGCTAAGCGGTTCGTCCGCCGAAGGAGTCGGTGATATCGTGAGCGAGCTTTGGGCGCGCATCGAAGGCCTGAGCGAAGCCAGCGAAGACTATACTCCGAGCCCACCCCCAGCAGACGACGCGGACCTGAGCCACGGTGAAGCTCCAGCCGCATAACCATACGGAAGCAGCGCTTGAGTTCGAAGCACATCCTGGTCGTTGATGACGAAGCGCGTATCCGCGAGGTGGTTCAGTACGCGTTGAGCCGCGAAGGCTTCCGCGTCAGCGTCGCTGAAGACGGGCAGCGCGCGCTGGAGCTCGCGGAGCGCGATCCACCGGAGCTCGTCGTGCTCGACGTCATGCTCCCAGAGATCGACGGCCTGGAGGTTTGCCGTCAACTCAAGCGCCGCTCTCGGGTGCCGGTGCTCTTCTTGTCCGCGCGGGGCGAAGAAGTGGATCGCATCGTAGGGCTCGAGCTCGGGGGAGACGACTACCTGACCAAGCCGTTCTCGCCTCGAGAGCTCGTGGCCCGCGTGCGAGCCGTGCTGCGTCGCTTCGAAGATGCCCTGGCCATGGCCAAACAAATGGCGAGTGAAGCGCCCAGGAGCCAGGAGGCGTCAGCTGACGCCGAGGCGACCGAGCGCTCCGAAAACCGCGGAACGAAGGTCGAGCACGCGCACATCGCCATCGACTTCGAACGCCACGAAGTGCGCTTCGCTGGCGCCCGCGTCGATCTAACACCCACGGAGTTTGGCGTGCTGGCCGCGCTGCTCGAGCGCCCAGGCATCGTGCTCAGCCGCGCGCAGCTGATGGATCGCGGCTACGCCGACAGCGCGCTCGTGACCGAACGCACCATCGACACGCATATCAGGCGCATCCGCAAGAAGTTCAAGGAGCTCGGCTTCGACCCAATCACCACGGTTCACGGCGTCGGGTACAAGGCCGCGGAGGCCTGATGCTTCCGGACGGTAACGGCGAGAGCGCGCAGTCGTCGTCGAGTTCCACGCGCGCTACGGGTTTTGGCGTGCGGGAGTGGCTCACGAACAAGCTTGGGCGGATCTGGCTGCGCTTGCTCCTGATCAACGTCACCGTCGTGCTAGTGCCCGTAGCTGGCCTCGAGTTCGCGCGCATCTACGAACGCCAGCTGCTGAGCGCTCTCGAGCGCGACATGAATGACCAAGCCGCGCTCACGCGCGCGCTGCTCGAGGAGGACCTCAGAAACAGCATCGAGCTAGGAGACGCCCGGCACCGGGCGATCTTGGAGACAGCGGCCAAACGCACGCGCACGCGCGTGCGGATCCTGGACGCTGAAGGCGTGGTCTTGATCGACTCACATCGCGATGGACCTCCAGAGGGCCCCGAACCTGAGCCCCCCCACTGGGTCGATGTCTCCACGCGAGAACAGGGCTACCGCGTGCTCCGCAGCGGCGCCAAGACGACCTGGCCAGACATCCCCGAGCGGAGCGAGGTCGTGGCTGCTCGCAAGGGCAAAGACGCCGCTCAAACGCGCCTCGCCCACCGACCCCAAGCCGTCTTTCTGTTTGCCACGACCCCGGTGATGTCACCTGCCACCCCAGACGAGGTGGCGGGCGTGGTCTACGTCACGCGCTCCACGCGACCGGTGCTGCTCGAGCTGTATCGTATCCGCGCGGGATTGTTCAAGGTGCTGACGGTTGCTCTGGTGTTGAGCACCGGCATTACCTTGCTGCTCGCTTTCTCTATCTCGCGGCCGCTCAGTCGGCTGTCACGCGCAGCGAAACGCATCGCCGCGGGTGAGCGCGGAGTCGCCTTGCCCGTCGGTGGCAGCGGAGAGA
The DNA here is from genome assembly GCA_020633205.1 of Polyangiaceae bacterium. Taxonomy (NCBI): domain Bacteria; kingdom Pseudomonadati; phylum Myxococcota; order Polyangiales; family Polyangiaceae; species Polyangiaceae bacterium. Next base: position 1,030,743 of record JACKEB010000011.1, on the reverse strand, counting down.
TCCGCGAGCTCTCCCATAGCTTCCGCACGATGACCGAGGAGCTCGACTCGCGCCTCAACTACATCTCCGAGTTTGCGGCTGACGTAGCCCACGAGTTCAAGTCACCGCTGACCTCGATTCGCGGCGCCGCTGAGCTGTTGGCTGAGGGTGCACACGAGGACCCCGACGCGCGGGAACGCTTCCTCAACAACATCCTGCTGGATACTCAGCGCCTGGACCGACTGGTGAGTCGCTTGCTGCTCTTGAGCCGCATCGAGTCACGGGTGGAAGGCATGACGCTCGTCGACCTGCACTCGCTGCTCGAACGCGTCTGCAAGCGACTGAACGCTCATGAAGCAGACGACTCCTCTACGCACAAGGTGGAGCTCTACTTCCAGGCGCGACACACCTGGGTGCGCGGCCGAGAAGAAGATCTGGAGACGGCGTTCACGAACCTGATCGAGAACGCGCAGCGCTACTCCCCAAAGGACCAGCCGGTGATCGTCACCGCCCACGAGTTTCCTCGCGGCATCGTGGTGAGCGTGGCAGATCAAGGCCCAGGCGTACCTGAAGCACGCCGCGACAAGATCTTCGAACGCTTTTACACCACCGAGGCCGAACAAGGCGGCACCGGCCTCGGGCTGGCAATCGTGGACACCGTCGCGCGAGCCCACGGCGGCAAAGTGACGCTCGAGTCCGAGGTGGGGCAAGGTGCGCGGTTCAGTGTTTGGTTACCGCGCGAAAATAAAGCGTCTGGCTCCCGCTAGCCGTTGACACGCCAGGCACGCTTCGATTAGTGAGCGCGCCCCTATGCGAAGCAGCGTTGTGCTCTTGTTGTGCCTCGGTGTGAGTCTGCTCGGATGTAAGCAACTCCAAAGTTCGAAAGAAGGCGAAGCGAAGGGCCCAGCGAACAGTGAGAACGCCGGTGAGCAAAGCCTCGATACGCCGAACCTCGCAGCGTGTAGCACCCTATCCTGGGACCGTTTCAAGCTGATCGGGGACGCCAAACTCCAGGGTGCGACGCTCAGCCTGCTCCAGCAGCAAAGTCAGGTGAGCGCTGCCTGGCTGCCAACCGAGCTGAGCGTAGAGGACCTTCAGTTGTCCTTGGTGCTGGAGCAGGGCGGCGACGTCAAACGATACGCTGACGGCATCGCCTTCACTTTCCTCGAGGGTGAAGTCCCCAGCGAGCCTGGAGCGGGCGGACCCTCCCTAGGCGTCCCCACTCTACCAATCGTTGCCGCGGGGATTCATTTTCCAATGGAGGAGCCACACCTCTTCCTCGAGTTGTGGCAGGGCAAGGAAGGCGTCCCGTATATGGATGAGCCAAGCTCGCGAGCGAAGGTGCAGCGCAGTGCTGGCGCGAAGCTGGTGCGCTTGCGAGTCCACCAGGGCGATGTCGCCCTAGCCCTGCACGCGAGTACGGACCCCGCGTCAACTGCGACTGTGACGCGCGCGAAACTTGGATTAAACGGAGCGCGCAAGCTGGGCATCACCGGCGCAACAGGCGTCTACAGCGCACAGATTGCGGTTCGCGATATCAAGCTCTTCAGCGGCAAGTGCCAATAGGCTGTCCTTGAGCGGCGCTGGCCGCTGGAGTAGACCGGGCGTCGTGGAAGCCTTCCATGAGATTGCCGCCTTCATCCGCCAACACGAAGTAGGCCGCAGGGCCCACCTCGAGACTCCGTTCGGTCGACGGCTGATTTTCTATGCAGATTTGACCGCGACGGGTCGCTACCTGCACTTCATCGAAGCTTGGATGCGCCGCGTCAGGCCGTTCTACGCAAACACCCACACTGCGGTGAGCTCCACGGGCCGCATCGTGACCACCTTGCGAGAGAACGCGCGGGCTGTGGTGCGTCGCACGTTGAACGCGGGTCCGGAAGATGAAGTATTGTTCACTGGCCCTGGTGCGACGGCAGCGATCAACAAGTTGATCGGCCTCCTCGGCTGGAACCTGCCAGAGCCCCTCGAGCGTCGCTTCGGCTGGTCCGCTGCAATCCAGGACGAAGAGCGCCCGGTGGTCTTCATCGGTCCCTACGAACATCACAGCAACGAGCTTCCGTGGGTCGAGTCGATCGCGGAAGTCGTGGAAATCGCCCTGGACGACGCAGGGCGCATTGACCTCGATCACCTCGAGCAACAGCTCAAGAAGTACGCGGACCGCCCGTTCAAGCTCGGCTCCTTCTCTGCCGCGAGCAACGTGACTGGTGTGCTGTCGGACGTGCCGGCCGTCGCGCGGCTACTGCATCGCTTTGGCGCGTTCGCGTGCTTCGACTACGCCGCGGCGGGACCCTACGTGCCCATCGATATGCATCCCCAGGGAGACGAGGATGCGCGCATCGACGCGCTGTTCTTGTCGACGCACAAGTTCATCGGAGGGCCCCAGGCCTCGGGTATCCTCGCGGCAAATCGCGCGTTGTTCATCACCCGCATCCCGGAAAAGCCCGGCGGCGGCACGGTGGACTACGTGGCGGGCGCGGGAAAAGACGCCATTGACTACGTCAGCCATCTCGCGGAGCGAGAGGAAGCCGGTACGCCAGCCATCATGGGCGACGTGCGCGCAGGCACGGCGTTCTTGGTGAAGGAGATGATCGGTCCCGAGCGGATCCGCGAGCATGAGATCGAACTCGCAAAGCAGGCCATCGAGCGCCTCTCGGCCCACCCCAAGATCCAAGTCCTTGGTCCGGCGACGACGGAGCGTCTGGCGATCATCAGCTTCAACATCACCGGTTTGCATCACGACCTGGTGTCAGCCTTGCTGGACCACCTGTTCGGCATCCAGAATCGCGCCGGCTGTGCGTGCGCTGGGCCCTACGGGCACCGCCTGTTGAGCATCGACCGCGCGCACTCGGAGCGTTTCCGCACGCTAATACAGAAACACGTCATCGGTATCAAGCCGGGCTGGGTACGCGTGACGCTACCTTTCTACGCAAACGCGCCCGACCTGGAGTTCTTGCTGAGCGCCATCGAGTTCGTCGCGGATCACGGCGAGACGTTCGTGCCGCTCTATCGCTTGAACTGGCGAGATGGGGTGTGGCGCCACACCGAGCAGCCTGTGCCAGATATCGAGCCCATCGAGCTCACGGTCGAGGCACTTCGAGAGGCGGCGCAGTCGTTCGCAGCTGGCGACCACGAGGGTCCGATGAGCGAGGCGCAGCTCGCCGCAGAGCGCAACGAGTACTTCGAGGTCGCGCGTTGCGCCGTCGATCGCCTCACCCGGCGGTGGGGAGCGGACAAGCCCGTGTTCAACTCCGGCACGGGGCGCGCCGAAATCGACGACCTGGTGTGGTTCCGCTACGTGCACACCGAAGGGCTCGAGCGCACCCTGAGCTAGTGTCCTTGTTCAGCGAATCACGGATTCGCCTCACTAGAAGAACGCCTCGACGCCAATGCTCGGGATCGTCACGGGTCCGATCTTTTCTTCACGGCAGGTCGAGGACGAGTTCCCGAGGCCATCTTCGAAGCGGTCGCACTCGACGTCGATGGTCTCCTTGTTGAGTGTGGTGTTCACCACCTCGAACACGAGCGCCCAAGAACCCGTCTTGCCGAGCCGCCACCGCTTCTCCAAGCGCCAGTCCAGGCGCCAAAAGGCAGGGATCCGCTCGGGGTGTTCTGACCTCAGCCCCGCAAGTGCATCGCTACTGAGCGGGTAGCCCGAGTAGAACACCGCGCGCGTGCCAGCTCGCCAGCGCTTGCCCAGGTTGAAGCTCAACGCCAGGTTGAGCACGTGGGTCCGATCGAATCCCGACGGAAACGATTCCCGGTTAATGCTGCGTTCCGAGCGAGACAGCGTGTAGGAGATGAACCCGCCGACCGACTTGGTCAACTGACGGCGCACGTACACCTCGACGCCGTACGAGTGCCCCAGGGCTCGCTCGCTGAATTCTTCTGCGTCGTTGCTGCCGCCGTCGCTGCCTCCGTCGCCGGGCTCGTCGTTGTTTTGACCGCGGCGACTCAAGGCGTCGGTCATGTTGAAGAACGCGTTCTGAAACAGCGTAACGCTCGCCGTGACATCCCAGGGCAAGTCGGTCTCCACGCCGGCGCTGTGCTGGAGCGAACGCTGCAAGCCATCCTCCAGACCAGAGACCTGAAAACCAGGCAGCGGGATCACGAACGCCGGCGGCTGGTGCGCCACACCCAGCGCGTGAATCAATCGCCAACGTTGGTTGATGTCGTAGCGCGCGCTCACCCGGGGCTCTACGGCGAGCGCGTATTCGGCGTTCGAATAGTACCAATCGACACGGACACCTGGCGTCACCGTCAGCCAGCGCTCCGGTCTCCACTCCACTTGCCCAAACGCACCCATGGCGTAGTCGGTGCGGGCAGGAAACAGTCTGCCGATGTCTTCCTGATCTTCCGAATCAGTGAAGCGCACGTCGTAGTGGTCCAGCGCGAAGTCCGCCCCGACGCTGTACGTCGCTTGGTCTGAAGCGCGGTAGTCGAGCTGATACCGTAAGTGCGCCAAGCGGTCGCGGAGGAACGTGCCTTCTTCCCCTTGAGTGCGATCCAACCCGACGTAGAGCGCCGTGCGCGAGTTGGTGCTCGCGCTATGGCGTTGGTCCCAGCGTAGGTCCACGCGGTGGAACTGGGTGTTGAAGAAGGTGTCCGTGGTGCCATCCGGTTGTACTTCCCCGAGGTAATCGTAGGCGCCGAAGCTGAACAGTGTCAGGCGATCGTCGGGAGTGACCTCGTAGCTCGCGCGGGTCTGGTAGTCCCAGTAGCGCAAGATGGCTTCCGGAGCGAACAGCTGGAGCACGAGCCCTGGGTAAGCGTAACGCCCCGCGACTAGCGCCGTACCTTTGCCGCCGGCGAACGGCGACTCCACGAGAGCGCCAGCGTCGACCAGGCGCACGCTCGCCTCGCCGTGCAGCAGATCCGTACGCGGCTCTGCGGTTTCACCGGAGACGATGCCTCCCGCGAAGCGCCCGAAGCGAGCGGGGTATCCGCCGGGATACAAGTCGACTTGCTTGACGATACCTGGGTGGATGACGGACGGTCCAAGGCCGATGTGATACAAGAGCGGCACCCGGATGCCGTCGAGGAAGTAGCCCACGTTGCCCGGCGGCGCGCCGCGCACGTAGAAAAACGGCACACCGCTGATCAGCGGCGTCACGCCAGGTAGCGCCTCGATGGCGCGAAACGGGTCGCCGAATGCACCGGGTAGCTGACGCACCTCAGCGCGATTCAACGTCACCGCTCCCGGCGGCGTGCGGTTGCCGAGCACGACGACTTCGTCCTCGGGTGGTGGCTTTTTTGGGGGGGAGGCACCAGGCGCTGGGGCGGTTTTCGGCGGCGTCTCTGTTGCGCTCGCGCTCTCAGGCGCTGGCTGTTCGACCTCAGGCTCGGGCTCAGGCGCCTGAGGCGCGGCGAAGTGCACCACAAATCGAATCCTCGCGGATACAGGTTGCTCGCCGCGCAGCGCCGGTCGGAAACGCCACGCCTCGGCGGCGCTCTTGGCTTTGCTGGCGTACGGTTCTTCGCCTTTTAGCACCACGACCCGTGTGACCTTGCCGCGCTCGTCGATGGTCAACTCGAGGAGCACGTCGGCTTCGGCTTCCGTCCCTGCCGGGCGCAACACCTCGGTGTCGCTCAGCGCCTTGGGCGGCACGAGCGGGGGCGGCTTGGGCTTGCTTGCGCCGGGCTTCGTGGTCGCGTCGTTGGGTTGGGCGCTCGTGGGGCTGACCCAGGTGACTGCCAGCAGGGCTCCTAACCCCCACCCCCAAAAAGGCGAGAGACGTCGCTCGAGGCGCCGGCATCGCTGACCTTGAAAGGGCAAGCGACTCAGAAGTCGCCTACTTCCGACTGCCCAGCTCCACCAACCAGGTGTGAAGCGGCAGCATGGCCTTGAAGTGGCCCAGGCAGAACTTGGGGAAGTTCGGGGTGTAGAGATCCTTCGGGAGCGGTGTCTCCAGCGTCGCCGTGATGCCGTCGTGTCGTAGCAAGTCAGCGCGTGGGTGATCTGGAGGTAGGCCGCGCGGCACACGGGCAAGGTTTCGCCCACCGATGGCGTAGCCCGCCTTCTCGACCTTGGTCAGCACCTTCTGTAGCTCTTTGGCGCTAACGTCGTCTAGAATTGCCGCGCGGTATTTACGCAACCAATCCTTGTCGAGCTTATGCAGACCAACACCCATGATCAGCTCTCCAGGCAGGAGTCGAAAGAACAACCCGGGGCAGCCGAAGTTGCGTCCCTCCCCCTCCCAGAACCACAAGTCCAAGTGATGTTTGTAGGGCGTCTTGTCCTTGGAAAAGCGGACGTCACGGTTGATGCGAAAGATCGATCCGTTGACCCGGGGTTCGGCATGCAGGCCCGGACGCCACTTCTCGAAGGTCGGCGCGAGCGCACTGACGAACGCTTTGGCCGGTTCAAGGTAGTGTTCCTCGTACTCCGCTCGATGAGCGTCGAACCACGCCTTGTCATTGTGGTCCTGAAGCCCTTGCAAGAACTTGATGGTCTCACGCGAAAAACCTGCAAACTTCGCCACTTCGTAGCTCCCCAGCCGCGCCCCCGCGACTCGTTTTCCCCGCCAGAAGATAGCGTCTTGGTGCTTCACAAGTCGAGGCCACCGACGCCACCGGCGCGGCCAACTGGATTCAATGCCTGATCCAAGCTAACAGCCTCGCACCCATGGCCGAGACCGCCCCCGAAGCGCCGCAGAGCGGCACCGACTCGCCTTCCAATCCGCTAAACCCCGTAGCCGGAGAGGCGAGCACCAGCGCGCTCACGAGCCGCAACGTGACTCACGTGGAGATCGAAGGGCGCGACGTGTACATCGTGGGGACCGCTCACGTTTCTCCGAAGAGCGTCGAGGAAGTCACGCGGGTGATCCGCGAGGTAAAGCCGGACACCGTGTGTGTGGAGTTGGACGCGATGCGCCACGAAGCGCTGGTGGACGAGAACCGCTGGCGCAAGCTGGATATCTTCGCGGTGATCCGCCAGCAGAAGGTGCTGTTTCTGCTGTCGAGCCTGGTGCTCAGCTCCTACCAGCGGCGCATGGGAGACAAGCTTGGCGTGAAGCCCGGTGCAGAGCTCCACGCCGCCGTGCGCGAAGCCGACGCCCTGGGCGCCCACTTGGTGCTCGCCGACCGCGACATCCAAGCGACCCTCAAGCGCACCTGGGGCAACCTGAGCTTCTTCAACAAGCTCAAGGTGCTGGCTGCGATGAACGCGGCCTTCTTCGGCTCCGCGGAGATCGACGAAGAACAGATCGAGGAACTCAAGGACCGCGACGTCATCAACGAAATGATGCACGAGTTCGCTCAGGCGATGCCTCAAGTGCAGGTCCCGTTGATCGACGAGCGCGATCGTTTCTTGATGACCAAGATCGCTGATGCCCCGGGGAAAAAGATCGTGGCCGTGGTCGGCGCTGGCCACGTCCAGGGCATGCTGAACCAGCTGGGCAAGCGCGCTGACCTCGAGGAGCTATCGAAGATCCCGCCGCCCGGTATCGCCGGGCGAGTCTTCAAATGGGTGATCCCGCTGATCGTGCTGGGCGCCTTCTACTACGGCTACGTGAACCACTCGAGCGAGGGGCTCAAGCAGATGATCTTTGCTTGGCTGATCCCCAACGTGATCGGCGCGGCGGTGATGTCGATCATCGCAGGAGCGCGGCCACTCACCGTGCTCGTCGCCGGGGTCGCTTCCCCCATCACTTCACTGAACCCAACGATCGGGGCGGGCATGGTTGCGGGCCTGTGCGAGGCCTGGCTGCGTAAGCCGACGGTGGAGGACTGTGAAGGCGTCGCCGACATCACTGGCTTTGCGGAGATGCGCAAGAACAACTTCACGCGCGTGCTGTTGGTGGCAGTGTTTGCAACTCTTGGCTCCGCCATCGGAGCGTGGATCGGCGCCGCCTGGGTCGTGAAGCTGTTGTAGAGGTCCACACCGTGTCCGAAAAAGCTCTGCTAGCTGCAAACTCCGAGTTCTATCGAGCGTTTCGCGATCGCGACTACGAACAGATGGATGCGCTGTGGGCCAAGGAGTCCATCGTAGTGTGCATCCACCCGGGCGCTCCGGCGCTGTACGGGCGGGGGCCAGTGCTCGCGAGCTGGCGCGCCATCCTCAGCAACCCTGATTCCCCGCGGATTCAGTGCGTCAACGAACAGGCGACTCTTTTTGGGGAGGCTGGCATGGTGACTTGCGTGGAACGCGTAGGCCGCACACGCGTGGCAGCTACGAACCTGTTCGTGCTGGAGCGCGGGAGCTGGCGCATGCTGCACCACCACGCATCGCCCATCGGCGTGGACGAACCGGATCCGTCGCCGAACCGGAACTTGAACTGATGTACGCGATCGCTTCGAGCACAGATGTCGCAGCCGTTGCTCTGCTCGTCGTGATGGCCGCGCCCATCTTGGCCACCACGCTGTGCATCATCGGCACGAACCGCGAGTGGAAGGATCTGCCGCGCATCGCGAAGACCGCGATCCGCCTGGGCTTCCTCGCGATCGCGTTGGGCCTCCTCGGCACCCTCAGCGGGGTCATGGCGACCTATCAGGCGACGCAAGCGCCTGGTCTCACCCCCACGGACATCGCGCGCCTCTCATCGAACGGCTACCCAGAGGCCGTGTACAACCTGTTCTTTGGTCTGCTCGCGGGGCTCCCGGGAGTGATTGTCGGGCGTAATACCCTCAAGCAGCTGAGCTAGTCATGGCTGGGGTGCTGGAAGTCAAAGCGGGCAACTACACCGTGCGGGGGATCTCCGTGGGCGGCGTGTACACGAGCCTTCAAGTCCCGGAGCTCGACGCGGTCTTCGACGCCGGGATCACCCTGCGCGGCTTCGCGGGGACCGACAACGTGTTCCTCAGCCACGGCCACGCGGATCACTTGGGCGGCCTGGTAGGGCTGCTTGGGATCCGCGGCATGATGAGCAAGCCGAAGCCGCGAGTATTCATGCCCAAGGCGGTGCAGGAGCACCTGGACCAAGCGCTGGAGCACATGACGAAGATCCAGCGTTACGATCTCTCCGTGGACGGCGTTGGGGTGGAGGACGGCGACGAACACCAACTCAAGGCCGACCTTCGGGTGCGCGCGTTCAAGACCCATCATCCGGTCCCCAGTGTCGGCTATCAATTTTTCCGCAGGGTAAACAAGCTCAAGCCCGAGTTCAAGCAGCTGGACGGCGCCGAGATAGGTCGGCGCCGCAAAGCAGGCGAGCAGCTGTTCGACCAGGTCGAGCACCTGGAGCTGGCCTACGCCACGGACACGCTGCTGCGCGTGATCGACACCCACCCGAGCCTGCTCGAGACCCGCGTCCTGATCATGGAGTGTTCGTTCCTCGACGAACGCAAGGAGCTATCAGCGAGCCGCGCTGGCTGCCACATCCACCTGGACGAGCTCTTGGAGCGCGCGGGTGAGTTCAACAACGAACACCTGGTGCTGATGCACTTCAGCCAGATCTACAGGCCAGAAGAGGTCCACCAAATCCTCGAGCGGCGCTTGCCCAAGTCGCTGTGGGAGCGCACCCACGTCTTCGCGCCGCGCCGCGGTGGGTTCTTCTGATCGGCGCATTCTTTTTTTTGGGGGGGAGGGTATGGCTCAGTACGCGAATCCGTTCGAGCACCATATCCAGCTGAGCCCTGAAGAGCTCTCGAGCCTCGCAGCGTTCATCAGCCCCATCAGCTATCAAGCGGGCGCCACCCTGTTTCCCCACGGTGAAATCTGTCGCGACCTGATCATCCTGCAGAGCGGCTTGGTGCGCGTGTACTACTTGCACGACGCGCGAGAGGTGAACCTACGCCTACTCTGCGCCCCAGCAGTCGCCACGGCGCTCTCTAGCTTGATTACCGAGGAGCCTGCAGAGGAATGGGTCGAAGCAGTCTCGGAAGTCAGCGGCTTTCGTCTGCGCCTGTGCGACTTCGAAGCCGCTCACGCAGGAGGGCTCGTTGAGCGCTTGCGTCGCGCCCTCGCAGAGCAGCACTACCTCAGTATGGAGCGCCGCCTGCGCACCTTGCAGTGGAAGTCCGCGGAAGAACGCTATGCCTACTTCGTGCGCCACATGGAGTCGGACATCGTCCAGCGTATGCCCGGCTACCACGTCGCGTCCTATCTGGGAGTGACTCCGGAGTCCCTCAGCCGCGTGCGAAACAAGCGGCGCGCCGGTTCTTGATCGATGTCAATGCTCCGCGCCTCCGCCGCCCGTACACTCGCTGCTGGAGGTCGACGTGAGCAGAACCCTATATGGCCTGGCCTACTCCCCCTGGACTGAGCGAGCCCGCTGGGCACTCGACCATCACCGCATTCCCCACCGCTATCGCGAGCACCTGATCTTGATCGGCGAGCCAAGCCTGCGCTGGCGCTCGCGCAACGCAGGAACGTCCAAGGCGAGTGTGCCGTTGTTCGTGGATGGGGACTTGGCGATTGGTGACTCGTTGGCCATCGCCCAGCACGCCGACGCAGTTGGGCGGGGCGCACCTCTCGGCACCGACCATCCAGACTTTGCCGCCTTCAGCGCTCGTGTCGAAACCGCGCTTCAGGCTGCGCGCGCGCTGGTGACGGCGGCAATCCTCGCCGACCCCGAAGCCCTCAGAGAGAGCGCGCGAGCGGCGGCGCCCGAGTCACTCACGCCGATGATGCGGCCCGTCGCAGCGACAGCGGCTCGCTTCATCGCGCGCAAGTACTCCGCAGACCTGAAAGCCGATGATCGCAACCGAGCAAGTATCCGCGAGGTATTGACGGAGCTGCGCCAGCGTCGAGCCGAGACACCCTACCTCCAAGGCGAGCACTTCAGCGCCTTCGACATCTGGGCAGCGACACTGCTTCAAGGCGTGCGCCCCGTCGCTCACACCTACATCAAGCTGAGCCCCGCGGTGGAACGCGCCTGGACCCAGCCAGAGCTAGCTCGCGAGTTCGAGGATCTGATCAGCTGGCGCAATCGGATCTACCAGCTGCATCGCCACGGCCCAGCCGATGCAAGCGCGGTCTCCGCCTCGGTCTCACAGAGTGCGAGCGCCCGCTTCTGACAGGTCGGCTATGCTCGCCGCGTGGCATACACCGATCGCTTTCGCCTGAGCGCGCACGCCGTCATCCTCAACGCGGAGCAGCAGGTATTGCAGCTCCGCGCGACGTACGGCGAGAAACGCTGGGGGCTCCCAGGAGGCGCGCTCGAACCAGGGGAAACACCCGACGTCGCCTTATGTCGCGAGTGCCACGAGGAGCTCGGCGTCGCGATTCAGCTGGGCCCCCTAACGGGGGTCTACTATCACGCGACGCACAAGAGCCAGGTGTTCATCTTCAAGGTCACTCTCCCCGCCGCTCCAGTCGTGCTTTCTCCCGAGCACTCCGAACTCAATTATTTCCCCCTGGATTCTCTTTCGAGCGTCCAACGGATCCGAGTCGACGACTGCTTGAGCTATGACGGCAGCGTGAGGTTCAACCGTTTCTAGTCAGCGCGCTTCAGCCCTCTGGCGGCAGCAACACGCCATCGATGACGTGGATGATGCCGTTCGACGCCTCGATGTCGGTCATCGTGACTTCGACGGTGCCATTCAGGATGACCTTCCCGTCGACGACCTCGATGGTGACGTCAGCGCCATTGACCGTGGTGGCCTTGTCCAGGTTCACCACGTCCGCAGCTGGCACTTCGCCTACCACCGCGTGGTACGTCAGAATCGCCACCAGCTGGTCCTTGTTCTCGGGTTTGAGCAGCGTATCCACGGTCCCCTCGGGGAGTGCCTCGAAGGCGGCGTCCGTTGGCGCGAACACAGTGAACGTGCCGGAACGCAGCGTCTCTTCTAGCCCGGCGGCTTGAACAGCGGCGACCAGCGTATTGAAGCTACCTGCAGCAACCGCGGTGTCGACGATATCCATGTCTTGGGTCTGACCAGCGCTACCGCCGCTGCTCATGCCAGCTGATCCGCCGCTGCTCATGCCAGCGCTGCCGCCGCTGCCGCTCGATGAGTCATCATCGGAACAGCCTGCCAGGCCGAGGGCCGCAACGGCTGTGAGCGTAATCGCCAATCGAGTCCATCCAGTCTTTGCGAACAAGCGCATGATATTGCCCTCCAGTTGAAGACGCGGCGGTGCCGTACGGAGAGCGCACCAGTGCCCTCACCACGCTGAGGTGGAGTCCCGTTCGGCCACTCGTTCAGAGTTTGAGCGCTGAAACGCGATGACCGCCGCTCAGGAGGTCGATTAGGACCAGCTCCGCGACGGTCAAGCGGCGAGGAGCAAGAAGTTCGGGTTCCTACTTCAAGCGCTCAACATCTTTGCAGTTGAGCTTCTTCGACTCGCACTTCTCTTTGTAGGCCTCGAGGGCCACCTTCTTGTCGCGCTTCTCGAGCTCCTTGCACAACACGCCAGTGTCCATGCATCCCTGCTTGAGCACGCTGGTGAAGTTCGCGGGATCGAGCTTGGACAGGCGCTCACAGGACTGAGCAAGCACCGCGTGGCCGCCGCGCGTCTCGGCGGCGCTGACCTTCTTGCCCCCGACCCACGCCGTACCCATGCGCAGGCAGTGATCCAGATAGAGGTCCTTCGCCTTCTGCTTGTCGGCTTTCTCCAGGTAGGCGCCGTAGTCAAAGCACATCGGCGCCTCACGACCACCCCAGGCGCCCTTGCGACACGCCGCCTCATACAGCTTCAGCGCTCGCGCCTCATCCTTGGCGAAGCCTTCTTTCCCCGCGGCAAGATTGCTCGCCAGGCGCTGGCACTGCTCACCAGGACACCCCTTTTCGTAGTAGTCCGCGGCCTTGCTCAAGTCCTTGGGCCCGCCGACCCCCTTCTCGTAGAGCGTGCCAAGAGCGGTGCATGCGTCACGCTGCACCCCCTTGTCCCCGTCACACGCGCGCTCGTAGAGCTGTTTGGCGCGGGTGAGGTCTTTCTTCACGCCGTCAGCGTCGCGGTAGTGGTCAGCGGCCAGGGTGCAGGACCACAGGCTCCCGAGGGAGCAGCCTTGCTCCCAGACGCGAACGCCCTTCGGAATATCCCGCTTGACCTCCTTCGGCGCCGGAAGGCGCATGTCCGCCAGCGCCTTGCGGTCGGTGGCGTACATCGAGCCGAGCTGATGGCAGTAGTAGCTCTGCCCGTTGTCACACAGCTTTTGGTACATCGCGAGGCCGCGCTCGACGTCAGCCTTCACACCAACTCCTGCGATCAACAAGCTGCCGTAGCTCGCACACGCGTGGGGCGAGCCAAGCGAGCAACCACGCTCGGTCATCAGCGCGCCCTTGGCTTCGTCCTTCGGCACTGCACGCCCCTCGATGTACCAGCGCCCGGTATTCCAGCACGTGTAGTCGTCCCCGAGGGCACAGGCCTTCTCCAGTAGCGCAAGGCCACCCGCCTGATCGCTGCTCAACTTGGAGAACCCGAGCCGACTGCAGGCGGGAGCGAACCCTGCGTCGCAGGCCTTTTGATAGAGCGCGATGCGCTCCTCGTCCGTCTTCGCGAAGCGCGCCGAACGGAAGCAACTCTCCACGGATCCGTTGGCACACTGGGCCTTGCAGCCGGCTTCGTCCTTTTCGTCGCAGAGCTGGGGAGCACCAGCCTGCACGCTCGGCGCGCATTTGCCCTCGGTGAGGGACCAACCTTCAGGACACGGGTTCTCCACCTTGGTGGGGAGCGCCGGAGCGCCGTTCGCCCAGCTCGGGTCTGGTTCCGCGAGGATTGGCTCGAGCATCAGGCGCACGGTCGCGGCGCATTTGCCCGGAGGCTCACTGGCGCCTGGCTTCGCCGTGCGGCAGTCCTGGAGGTCGCCGTCCTTGTTCTGCATGCTGCGCTTCGTCTCACTCTCCCCCCCTGCCCCCACCGAGAAGAGCTCCGCAGCGGCTCGTACCTTGCCTCGCTCGCCTCGAGCCATGGCGAAAGCCCCGATGTGGGCTGCACGGACGAAGTGAGTCGCGCCGCCGCACTCTCCTTTGAGTTCTGGCTTGGCGGCGTGAGTGCGTAAGCTACCTCTGCGCCCCACCAAGGCGATCGCCAAATCGATGGTGGCGCTACCCTGGAGTTCACCCTCCAGGTTCCCCACGGAAAGAGGCAGGTTAGCCCAGAGCTCCGCCTTGTTCTCGATCTGGATCATGTCCTCTTTGGGCGTGACCCCGGCGAACTGATAGGACCCCTCGAGGCTGCAGCTCTCGAGCACCTTCATGCCGTCGCAGCCGTAGGCCATCACGACGACGCCCTTCTGCATCGCCACCTCGAGGTCGGTGCGGGTACCAGACTTCCAGTCGACGACGAGGGGCTCCACCGTCTTATTCACGTTGCCGCAGGTGGGGCCGGTCGATTTTTCCTCGAGCGCTTCGTTGGCGGTCGGCGCATCAGGCTTGACCGCCTCAGCAGGCTGACTCGCGGCGCTACACCCGAGGAGTCCAAGACATAGAAACAAGCTGGAGTAAGACTCTGAAATACGCATCATCGTCCCCATACGTATCAGCGCTCGAAGCGCGCCAAAGAAAAGCAGCCGCGAACCAACAGGGTTCGCGTCAGTCGAATGACGTCGGAGTGGGTCGATCCGAGTGAGGAATGGAGCTGTAGTCGAGTTCGGCGCCTTCGGGCAGCTCTGACAGACGGCTCGAGAGCTCGGTGTGATAGTCCAAGAGATCCTCGGCAGGCATGTCTCGCAGCTCACGCTCGTCTGCATCGCAGCAGAACGGCGGAAAAACCTGCAGCAAGCGCCCGGGAGCCAAGCGAGGGTTGCTCTGGAGGAACAGCTCTAGCGGATCGGTGCAGAGCATGTCCACCGGGTCCTCCTTTGCCGCCTGGAAAAACTCTGAGAGGCTCATGTCGAGGTGCTCCACTTCGCCCATCTCGGCGAAGAGTTGCACCACCTCGCCATCACGTAGCAGGTACTGATCGCCCACGCAGTCCTCCGCGAAGGGAATGTCCGTCGGCTTTACCTCGGGGTAACGCTCGTGTAGCGCGCCCGTCCCTTTCCATGCCTCTCGCAGCGAGTGCCAGTTCGGCTCGTTGCAAGCACCACGCACGTGCAAACCTCCAGCGAAGGCGATGAAGCCGTTGCGCTCCTTGAGCAAGCGAGCCAGCTCCGCTGGCAGCTCGCGCAGCAACATCGCGTCGCCCCGCTCCTCGTCGTTGTGGGGAGGCCCCTCGAATACGATGCCCTCGAACTCCATCAGTCGCCTTGTTGCTCTGTCTCTATGCCGCGCTCTGATACTGCGCCGCGCTCTCCGCGTTCCATCGGCGCCGCCCGCCGCGCTCGAAAATACTCCGGCAGGCCGTCATAGAAGGCGGCGCTGTCGTTGGCCACGTAGTCCGGAATACCAAGCAACGGGAGCGGGTACAAATCGCGGGTGCGCTGGACGCGCCGCGGGAGCTCGCTCGGCGCCCACTCGTCCACGAAGCATCGTGCGGAAAGCGCAGTTGCGAGCGAGGCTTGAGGCGCGTCGATCAAGAGCGCACGGCCCATGAGCCCGATGTATGGCTCAATCAGCGCGTGCAACAGAGCGTGCCCAACCACCAGAAAGCGCATGTTTTGCAGCAATTCCGCGCGACGTTCGAAGAACAGCTGACGCCAGCGTAACTCGCGCAGGTCGTCGTGCAGGCTTGGATCAGAGCTGAGCACGAGCACCCCACACTCATCCAGCTGAGTTGCGACGTCCCCAAGCGCCGTTCGCTTGCCGGGCTGCTCGCGCCGGGAAAAGTCCTCGAGCTGCAGCTGATGGATGCCGAGTTTCAGCTGTGGGTAGTGGAGCCAGACGAGTGCGTTGAATAGGTCATGCCAGCTCTCTGGACGGCTCGGTACTGCACGCTCGGCGCGGATGAAGAAGTCGTACCCGCCAGCCTGCTTGATCGCCTTCTCGTCTTGCTCCACGAAGCGCATCGAGACCGCCGGCTGTGCGCGCGGTAACTCGGCTGCCCAGGCGGCGACCGGCGGGAACACCTGGTGCCGAGCTAGCGCCCCGAGCACCTCGGGACAAAACTGATCGTACGCTGGGCTGAGCCGCGCGAACTCGGAGCGCCACCCACTCGGCGGCGGTGCCCACGGACCTACCGCTGACGGCTCAGATCTCACGCACCAAGATGAAGTAGTGATCCAGCGCCTTTTCGCCTTTGTACGCGGCGCCGATCGACACGTGGTTCGAGACGCGACGCATGAAGTCTCGAGTCCCATTGAACACGAAGCGTTGGAGGCCCTTCGTGTTCGGAACGACTTCGGGCCAGCTAGGCGGCACCTCACCGTCGGGAACTTGATAGTAGTCCACCACGATCGCGCCACGACTCTTCCATGCGGGCTCCTTCGCGGTGCTGCGCGCTACGAAGTACCCCGGGCCTATCAGCTTGCGTGATGGCGAGTGATTGTAGCCGAACAGCCGCGAGCTGCCGTCCCGAGGTCGGCAGAAGCGCTTCTCGAAAAAACGGTGCTTGGGAGGCAGCGGCAACGTGTTCCGGCCGCGATGGTGCACCGGCTCCACCGCGTTCATCTCTTCGGGGACGAAATGCTCGAGGGTGATCGGCTCAGCCGCTTCCGCGAGGCGATACAGCGAACGCTGACCCTTGCGCCCCAGCTCGAAAGCGGCCTCGAGGCGTTGACTCGACGACGCGCGATTGAGCCACTCCGTGATCTCGGGGAGCTGCGCCCCGGCTTTCAACATCTCACTTAGCTGCATGGCATGTGGACCGGTAGGAGGGACCACCGGGGTCGCGATGCTACGCGGCCTTTACGCCAGACGCGTCGAAAAAGCGCACCCAAAGCCGTTTATCCGGGCTCCCGAGGCATCTGGGACCCCGTCACCTTTTCACGAACGCTCGCGTTGTTCGAGTAGACCCGCGTCACCGCCTCACCCTCAACGCTCGCCATGGGAGGCGCCGCTGCTTACTTGTGAGCATGATGGGGTCGTCTGCGGCGCGGCGACTCGCCGCCCAGGCCGACGCCACCTCAGGCGGACTCTTGCCGTACGGAAAGCGTGGAGAGGCGGACGCTGGTGCCGTCCCAAATGATGCCGAGCGCTTCCGAGCGACCACGTCCAAGCTCACCCATCGCGTAGGACAACGCATGAGCAAAGCTGGTGTCGCGTTTCATCTGCACGATCTTCAACTGCATGCACAGCGCGTCCGCGGAGTTCGCGAGATCCACATCTGTATAGCCGAGTACCTGAGCCTTCGCCGCCGCGAGCCTGAGCTGGTCGAGCAGCTCCTCAGTGGTTTCGCCGGAGAAGGTGAGCGAGACGCTCTTACCGAGTAGTGTCATTGGTTCCCCCTGTCTGGGCAGTATACGCTGTCAAGGCTGCGCGAGCCCGAGCGTTCGCCGAGTTGGCGCGTCCTGCTTCCCGGATTCCTGCTGTACGAGAATCGCTGGGAACCAGAGCACGGTTTACGCGTGGTTAGACGGTGCTCTAGCCTGCCTGATCTTTACGCGCCGCTGGTGCCAATCGAGTGGCAGCCACGCAACCCTTCGCGAGCTGCCTCACTGGGTGCAAGTGATGTACGGCGTCCCGAGCGCTGGGTAACGGTAGATACCCGCGTAACACATCTCGGCAAGGCTGCTATCACCGAAGTAAACCGTTTCCCCACGGTCATTGTAATAGGTGCAGTCGACCTTGACTTGGTCACCGGCCTTCAGCTGAACCAGTGGATCTTGGATGTGGTATTGCTGATCGTCGAACGTGTAGTCCGTGTCGACCATCTGCTGACTTCCAGCGCTGGTTTCAGCGCTCACCTGCATGTGGATCCCGAGCTGGTGCATATGAGGGATCACCGCAAAGACCGTGACGTCGCCGGTCATGGTGCAGTGACCGGTCTGAGTGTTCTCCCCGGTGTCAATGACCAGGCCTTGGTCCTTACCAGCGAGCAGCATCTCCGCCTCGTGCTCGACATCCGCAGGATCGACGCGCCGCACTTCGATCCCGCTACGGCCAGAGAGGCCAGACGGGCTCACGTTGAAGAGATGCAAGTTGAGCAGCAGTTTCTCGCCCTTCTTGAGCTTGACAGCAACTCCCTGCGGAAATTCGAGAGGTGTCGTTCCGACGCCTGAACCGTAGATCATCACCGGCCCGTTCGTGCCGGCGTCACAGGGGTAGATGCCGTCTGCCTGACTACCGGTTTCGCGACTCAACACCGTGTGGTGCGTGCCGTTTGGGGCAATCGGGCGAAACCCAGCTACGTACATATCTTCGGGCACGGTGTAGACCACACAGCGGTAGCCTTCTTCAGCCGCTGGGAGCTCCCAGTCACCGGTCATGAGCTCCGTCCACTCGCCGCTGGTAGCGCCGCTCCCACCGTTGCCTCCAGTGCTCCCGGCGGTGCCACCGGTCGCGGAGCCCCCTTGACCGGAGCCCGCTGCGCCGCCCTGCGCCGAGCCTCCTTGAGCTGACCCGCCTTGTCCCGAGCCACCGCTCGATCCGGTTTCTGAGCCAGAGTCCCCGCACCCCAATACCGCTAGGCTCAAGAGCACCGCGGTCCCACCCAACCAGATCCTGCGCATGGCGCGATCATGTCCGGTTTCGCGACCGGGCGCACTGGGGTTTGGCACCGCAGAGGCGCTTTCAACACCGCACCCCAGTCTCGTTTGCAACGGCCAAAAGCATCCGCTGCGCACGCGCTCAGTAGGGAGGCTGCACACCCAACCGGTAACTAAGGCTTTATTTCCGCGCATTTAGTCGACGCCCATCGACCATAACTGCCACCCAGAGATAATTTACTAGCCTCAACAATTGGGATCGGTAAGCTGCCAGCCCTGACCGATGAACCCCCCGAGCAACAAGAGCCAACACTCCCTCCGGGAGGACTCGAACCCCGAGCGTGGTGCGCCGGATCTGGAGCTCGTCAAAACCGCAACCGAGTCGGCTGACCCTCGCCTCGCACAAATCCACGCGGCAATACATACCTTGCAGCGCTTGACGGAGGTGTTCCAACGTCGACGGGAGCAGCTCGCGAGCAGCGTTGGCATCACGGAGCGCGAGTGGCGGGTGCTCGATGGAATCTCTACGGAGGACTTCATGCCGAGCATGTTCGCGAGGCGGCGTGAATCGACGCCCGCCGCCGTCTCGAAGATCTTGCGCCAGCTGATCGACAAAGGCCTCGTCAGCGTGACGGTGTCGAAGGCTGATGGCCGGCAACGCGACTACGCACTGACCCCCAAGGGCAAGCGAACGATGCTGCGCCTGCGCAAGCAACGCGAGCGGGCGGTGCAAGACGTGTGGCTCGCCCTGGACGATGCTCAGCTAGCGACGTTCACGACGTTTGGATTCGACCTCGCCGCGCGCCTCGAAGAGTACGCTGGGTTGGGGGATCAGGTATCTCGGCCAGTGGCGACGGAGCTCGGTGAGTTCAAGGACTAACAATGGGAAAAACCCTGTACGAAAAGGTCTTCGACCTGCACACAGTGCGCCGCCTCCCGAGCGGCCAGTACCAGCTCTTCATTGGGCTGCACTTGATCCACGAGGTAACGACGCCCCAGGCTTTCGCGATGCTCGAGGAGCGCGGGCTCAGCGTGGCGTATCCAGCGCGTACCTTCGCGACGGTCGACCACATCATCCCGACCCATAGCCTGCTCAGGCCGTTCAAGGACACTCAAGCCGAGGCGATGCTGAGCGCCTTAGAACTGAACGTGAAGCAACATGGGATCCGCTTCTACTCGCAAGAGCGGCTAGAGAACGGCATCGTGCACGTGCTGGGACCGGAGCGCGGGCTGACTCAACCGGGGATGACGATCTGTTGCGGCGACTCCCACACCTCGACGCATGGGGCCTTCGGTGCGCTGGCATTTGGCATCGGCACCTCCCAGGTACGTGACGTGTTGGCAACGCAGACCCTTGCGGTGAGCAAGCTGAAGGTGCGTCGCGTGGAGGTAAACGGAAAGCTCGGCCAGGGTGTCTACGCCAAAGACGTCGCGCTGTTCATCATCAACCGCCTCGGGGTCCAGGGCGGGGTGGGCTACGCGTACGAGTTCGCCGGAGAGGTCTTCGATGCATTCAGCATGGAAGAGCGCATGACGGTCTGCAACATGAGCATCGAAGGCGGCGCTCGCGTTGGCTACGTAAATCCCGATCAGACGACCTATGACTACTTGCAGGGCCGGCCATCGTCTCCGCAGGGCAATGCTTGGGAAAAGGCAGTGGCGTACTGGGATAGCATCAAGAGCGATGCAGACGCTCAGTACGATGACGTAGTGCGCTTCGACGCCGCGGAGATCGAGCCCGTCGTCACCTGGGGTATCACCCCTGGGCAATCCGTCGGCGTCAGCGGTTCCATTCCGAACCTCGAGGCGTTTCCCGAAACGGAGCGCGGAAACGTATCCCAAGCTTACGACTACATGAAGCTCGCAGCGGGGCAACCCATCGCCGGTCTGCAGATCGACGTGGCGTTCATTGGCTCGTGCACCAACGCGCGTATCAGCGACTTTCAGGTGGTTGCCGAGTTGATCGAGGCTCGGCGTAGCGCGGGCCAGCCAGTGCGCGTCGCGCCCAATGTGCGGGCGTTGGCGGTGCCGGGCTCCCAAGAGGTGAAGGCGGAAATCAGTCGGCGCGGATACGACCGCATCCTCAAACAGGCGGGTTTCGAGTTGCGCGAGCCTGGTTGCTCGATGTGCCTAGCGATGAACCCAGACCGCCTCCACGGTGACGAGATCTGCGCGTCGTCTTCCAATCGAAACTTCAAAGGCCGCCAAGGATCACCCGACGGTCGCACCCTGTTGATGTCGCCAGCCATGGTCGCCGCCGCAGCTTTCGCTGGTGAGGTCACCGACGTCCGCAGCTTGCTGGGAGCAAAGGCATGAGTGGGAGCATGAAACGCGCTGAGTTTCGCGGCACCGCGTTGCCGCTGCCAGGCAACGACATCGACACGGATCGAATCATCCCGGCGCGCTTCTTGAAGAGCATCGTCTTCGATGGATTGGGCGAGCACGTTTTCGCGGACGATCGCGCAGCGCTCGACCGCCAGGGCAAGCGTCACCCTTTCGACGAGCCGGCATACAAGG
The DNA here is from genome assembly GCA_020633205.1 of Polyangiaceae bacterium. Taxonomy (NCBI): domain Bacteria; kingdom Pseudomonadati; phylum Myxococcota; order Polyangiales; family Polyangiaceae; species Polyangiaceae bacterium. The sequence goes on along the minus strand of JACKEB010000011.1, from coordinate 1,009,903 downwards.
GCGCCACGGTGCTACTGGTGGGCGACAACTTCGGCTGCGGGTCGTCGCGTGAGCATGCGCCGCAGGCCATTCATCGCTTCGGTATCCAAGCCATCGTGGGAGAGAGCTTCGCAGAGATCTTCTTCGGCAACTGCATTTCCGTGGGGATGCCGTGCGCGACTGCGGCACCGGCAGACCTGGCAGAGGCGATGCGACGTGTAAGCGCGGATCCGAAGCTGATGTTGCACCTCGACCTCGAGCACCAGCGGCTGCGAGTTGGTGACTTCGAAGTCACCGTTCAGATCCCCGAAGGTCCCCGTAAAGCCTTCATCGAAGGCACCTGGGACAGCACCGCGGAGCTCCTCGAGGGCGCGACCCAGGTGGCCGAAGTCGCCGCCGGGCTACCCTACGTGAACGACTGGCAGGGGCACTGAACACCAACGAACAGCAAAAGCGACAGCTCCCTGAACTGCGGCATGCAATGTCAGAAACGCGGTCGTCAACAACGGCAGTCGGGCGCGCCAGGATCAGCACGGGGGAGATTCAGCACAGGTTGTGTGGAGTGATGGAGGAGGCTCGGCCGAATGCTTGACGGGCGAGCGAGCAAAGGAGCAAAGGCACGGACGACACCCATGATGCGAGATGCGGTTTCACTCACGGCGGTTCCCAAACCAACAGCGGCACCGATGTGTGCAAAACGCGCTTCACGTTTCCGCTTGAAGCGACCCATGACGCGCCGCATACTCGGCTCCTGTCATCGCGCGGTCGCGGTGACCTGGAACGAGAGAGATGAGCAGCCCACTCGCACCACTTACGACCTGTGCACGAGGTACTGGGGAGAGCCCAGTAAGCGTCGTGCCTGCTGCTCGGACCGAGCTGAATCATCGTTAACCCACGGTGACTCCCCTCGGCCGAACGGAGGCCGACGTAGGAGGAACCGATGGACGATGTAGTTCGAATCTTCGACACGACGCTGCGCGACGGTGAGCAATCGCCGGGCTACGGCATGACGGCGGAGCAAAAGCTGACCCTCGCCCGGCAGCTCGATGAGCTCGGCGTCGACGTGATTGAAGCCGGCTTCCCCGCGGCAAGCCCAGAGGATTTGGAGGGGGTGAGGCAAATCGCTCGCGCGGTGAAAGGCGCCACCATCGCGACGCTCGCCCGGTGCAACGACGGAGACATCGAAGCCTGTGTTCGCGGCCTCGAGCCCGCCGACAAGCCCCGCTTGCACCTGTTCTTCGGCACCAGTCAGCTGCACTTGGACGCGAAGACTGGCCTGAACAAGCAGGACGCTCTGGACCTGATCGTGCGCTCCGTGCGCCTTGGCAAGAAGCTCTTCCCCGAGGTGGAATTCAGCCCAGAAGACGCGACGCGCACCGACAAGGACTTCCTGGTGGAGGTCGTCCAGGCGGTAGTCGACGAGGGCGTCGACGTCGTGAACATCCCTGACACCGTGGGCTACACGGTGCCCGACGAGTACTTCAAGCGCATCCGCCTGTTGAAGGAGAACGTCCGCAACATCGACGACGTGATCATCTCCACCCACTGTCATAACGACCTGGGGCTGGCGGTCGCGAACTCCCTGGCGGCTATCCAAGCGGGGGCGCGCCAGGTGGAGTGCACGATCAACGGCATCGGCGAGCGAGCGGGCAACGCCTCCCTCGAGGAGATCGTAACCGCCCTACGTATCCGCGGGGATGCACTACCGTACACAACAAACGTCAATCACGAGAAAATCTTCGAGACCAGTCAGCTGCTGAGCGCGCTGACGGGTGTCGGCGCTCAGCCCAATAAGGCCATCGTGGGACGCAACGCGTTCGCCCACGAGTCTGGCGTGCACCAGCAAGGCTGGCTGAAGGATCGCCGCACCTACGAGATCATGACCCCGGAGTCCGTCGGGGCTCCCCCGGCGCAGCTCGTGCTGGGGCGTCACTCGGGGCGCCGCGCGCTCGCCGCGCGCTTGACGGAGCTCGGCCACCCCATGACGGGTGCGCAGCTGAACCACGTCTACGACAACTTCCTCAAGGCCTGTGAGGTGGGTAAGGCGCTGGACGACGACGAGCTGATCCAGCTGGCACTCGACAACCGTCCGCCGCCAGAGCCGCCCTACACCATCAACCTGGTGCAGGCGTCAGCCGGTAGCGTGAAGCCCGCCACGGCCACGGTTCAGCTGACTCGCGACGGACGCACCTTCGCCGCGTGCGCTCTGGGGGATGGCCCCGTGGAGGCGGCGTACAGCGCAGTCGACACCATCACTGGCTACGCCGGCAAGGTGGTGGAGTACGAGCTCCGCGCGGTCGGCACCGGGCGCGAAACCGAAGGCGAAGTTTCCGTGCGGGTACAAATCGCGGAGAAGACCTTCAGCGGGCGCGCCGTCGACACGGACATCGTCGCCGCGTCGGTGAAGGCGTACCTCTCAGCGGTGAACAAGGCCCTGGCCCTGCGGGAGGCGATCAAGCCACCCCAGGTCGCCGTCGCCGAGAAGGCTCCGCAAATCATCAGCCAGTAGTCCCACCAACCATAAGCGCCGAAGCCGACGCCGAAATCACAGCGCCAGAGTCGTTCATGAGTAGTCAAAGCCCACATCCCGATGAGAGCCTGCGCGTCGTCTCCCTGCCAGGAGACGGCGTCGGTCCCGAGGTCACCCGCGCAGCGGTCCAGGTTCTGGAAGCTTGTGCAAAAGCCGCGGGACGGAAGCTTGAGATGATCGAGCTGCCGATCGGCGGCGCCGCTTACGACTCCGACGGCGATCCGCTCCCCGAGCGCACCGAGAGCGCGTGCAAGCGAGCACACGCGGTGCTGCTCGGGGCGGTTGGAGGCCCGCAGTACGACGGCCTCACCCCCGACAAACGGCCTGAAAAAGGCTTGCTCCGCCTGCGCAAGGCGCTCGGCGTGTTCGCCAACCTGCGCCCTGTAAAGATCTACCCAAGCCTCGTCGACCGCGCGCCCATCAAGGCTGAGTATCTGCGCGGAACCGACATGGTCGTGGTGCGGGAGCTGCTCGGCGGCATCTACTTCGGTGAGCCCCGGGGCTGGGATCGCGAAACGGGCAAAGCCTTCAACACCATGATCTACAGCGAGTCCGAGGTGATCCGCGTGGCGCGTATCGCCTTTGAGCTGGCGCGCGCCCGTGGGGAAGCCGGCGGAAAGAAGCACGTCACCAGCGTCGACAAAGCGAACGTGCTCGAGGTCTCGCGCTTGTGGCGTGAGGTTGTCAGCGAGCTGCAGAAGAGCGACTACCCCGACGTCGAGCTGGCGCATCAGTACGTCGACTCCGCCGCAATGGACCTGATCAAGAACCCGGGCCGCTTCGACGTCGTCGTCACGGGCAATATGTTCGGCGACATCCTCACGGATGAAGCCGCGGTGCTGTCGGGATCCATTGGGCTCTTGCCCAGCGCGAGCCTTGGCGATGGGCCTGGCCTCTACGAGCCAATTCACGGCTCGGCGCCGGACATCGCCGGGAAGGGCATCGCCAACCCCATCGGCACCATCGCCTCCGTTGCCTCCATGCTCCAGAGCAGCCTCGGGCTGCCGGAGCAAGCGAAGCGCGTCGAGGCGGCCATCGATTCAGTGCTCCAGGCTGGCCACTACACGGCCGACCTGGGCGGTGATATTACCACGCAGAAAATGGGAGACCTGATATGTCAAGCGCTCGAGGCACAGTGAGCCAAGGAAGCGCCGCGCGCCACAGTAGTCGCCCGCCGTCTTCGCCGAAATCGTCGAAGGGCAATGGCAACAATGGCAGCGCCGCTGAAGCAGCCGAAGCCGTGGTCGATGCACCCGTAATGCGGGGTGCAAAGATCCTGGTAGAGAGCCTCTTGGCAGAGGGTGTAGACACCATTTTCGGCTACCCCGGTGGCGCGATCCTGCACGTCTACGACGAGCTTCACCTCGCTGAGGGCCGACTGCGCCACGTCCTCGTGCGCCACGAACAGGGCGCGATTCACGCGGCGGAAGGATTCGCGCAGTCCACTGGGCGAGTCGGCGTGTGCTTGGTGACCAGCGGTCCTGGCGCCACGAACGTCATCACTGGCCTCGCCAACGCGATGATGGACTCCACGCCGCTCGTGGTGATCAGCGGTCAGGTGCCCACTTCGATGATCGGCAACGACGCCTTCCAGGAGGCGGACATCGTCGGCATCACGCGTCCTTGCACCAAGTACAACTACCTGGTGCGGGACGTCTCCGAGCTCGCCGGCATCATCAAGGAGGCGTTCTACCTCGCACGTAGCGGCCGCCCGGGGCCGGTGCTGATCGACCTGCCGAAGGACGTCACCGCGGCGGAGTTCCCCTTCGTTTACCCGGACTCCGTTGACCTGCCTTCGTACAAGCCGACGGTGAAGGGCCACCCGATGCAGGTGAAGCGCGCCGTCGAGATGATGCGCGAGTCCGAGCGCAGCGTGCTCTACATCGGTGGCGGCGTGGTCAACGCCAACGCCCACGAAGAAATCTTGCAGCTGGCGGAGCGCCTGAACCTGCCGGTAACGCCCACGCTGATGGGCCTCGGTGCGTTTCCTTACGGACACAAGCAGTGCCTCGGCATGCTCGGCATGCACGGCACTTACACCGCCAACATGGCGATGGCAGAAGCCGAGCTGATCGTGAACATCGGAGCCCGCTTCGATGACCGCGTGACGGGGCGCCTGGACTGCTTCGCGAAGAAGGCGAAGATCATCCACGTCGACATCGACCCGACCAGCCTGAACAAGAACGTAAAATGTGACGTGCCCATCGTGGGCGACGCCAAGACGGTGACTCAGCAGTTCCTGGAAGAGCTAGACGCAAACCCGGGGGACGCACCGCCCCGCACGAACTGGTGGGCGACCTTGGACGAGTGGCGTACGAAGCACCCGCTCAAGTACAAGAACCGCGAGGACTCCATCATGCCGCAACGCCTGATGGAGGAAATCGCTGACATCACCCAGGGCGAAGACATCTGCGCGACCGACGTCGGCCAGCACCAGATGTGGGCCGCTCAGTACTACCCAGCGAAGAGCGGTCGCTCCTGGCTCACTTCGGGCGGCCTCGGCACCATGGGCTATGGTCTCCCCGCGGCAATGGGCGCGGCGCTCGCCAACCCAGATCGCCGCGTCATCTGCATCACCGGTGACGGCTCGATCCAGATGTGCATCCAGGAGCTCGCGACCTGCGTTCACGAAGGCCTGGACGTGAAGATCATCATCTTCAACAACAACTACCTCGGCATGGTGCGCCAGTGGCAGGCGCTGTTCTACAGCCGCCGCTACTCATCCGTCGGCATGAAGTACTTCCCCGACTTCGTGAAGCTGGCTGAGGCTTACGGCGCTACCGGTCTCCGCGCGGAACATCCGAGCGAGCTCCGCAAGGTGCTCGAGGAAGGCCTGAACACCAAAGGCACGGTGATCATGGACATCATCGTCGAGAAGGAAGCCAACGTTTACCCGATGATCCCCGCTGGCGCGGCGCACTACGAAATCGTGCTCGAGCCCGACGACAAGGATCACGACACCCGGGAGCTAGCATGAGCGCCGAACGTCACGTCCTGAGCATCTTGGTCGAGAACCGCTTCGGCGAGCTGGCGCGCATCGTTGGTTTGTTCAGCGGTCGCGGCTTCAACATCGATAAAATCACGGCCAGCCCCACCCTGGATCCGCGTTACTCCCGCGTGATCCTGGTGACTCGCGGGGATGACGCGATCATCGAGCAAATCACCAAGCAGGTGCATAAGCTCATTCGCGTGCGGCGCGTGCACCACGTCGTCGAAGGCAAGCACGTCGAGCGCGAGCTCTGCTTGGCGACGGTGAACGTACCGAACGCCAAGAGCCGTGAAGATCTCGAGCGCATCATCAAGCTCGTCGGCGCGCGCGTCATCGCCTACGCCCCCACTGCCTTCACGCTGGAGGTCACCGCCTCGAGCGCCGAGGTAGACAACTTCATCGAGCTGCTCCGGCCGCTGGGGATCCGCGACATGGTGCGCTCCGCGCCCATCGCCCTCCAACGTCCCCTCAGCGAAACCGAAGCGCCGTCGAGCAGCTCAGCCGCCTGACGCCGCGATCCTCATAGACATCTAATCCGCGCGGAGATGCGCGGCAGCAAATCTCGGAGAACACACATGAAAGCTTTGTACGATGCCGACGCGAACCAGGGCCTGATCAAAGGCAAGAAGGTCGCCATCATCGGCTATGGCAGTCAGGGCCACGCCCACGCATTGAACCTCAAGGACAGCGGCGTGGACGTGCGAGTCGGCCTGCGCGACGGCAGCAGCTCCAAAGCGCGAGCCGAAGCCGAAGGGCTCACCGTCGTGAGCCCGAAGGAGGCCGCGAAGTGGGGCGACGTGGTGATGATGTTGGTGCCTGACGAGTTGGCCCCCGACATCTACAAGGAAGAGATCGCCCCCGGCCTCGAGGCGGGGAACTACTTCGCGGTGGCTCATGGCTTTGGCGTGCACTTTGACTACATCGCGCCGCCTGAAGGCGTGGGCGTGTTCCTGGTCGCTCCCAAGGCTCCCGGTCACACCGTGCGTCGCGAGTACGCGAATGGCCGCGGCGTGCCGATGCTGATCGCGATCCATCACGACGCGAGCGGCGACACCAAAGACGTCGCGCTGTCGTACGCGTCGGCGATTGGCGGCGGCCGCGCCGGCATCTTGGAGACCAGCTTCAAGGAAGAGACCGAGACGGACCTCTTTGGCGAGCAGGCGGTGTTGTGTGGCGGCCTCACGGCGCTGATTCAGGCCGGCTTCGAGACGCTGACTGAAGCGGGCTACGCGCCAGAGATGGCCTACTTCGAGTGCCTACACGAGCTGAAGCTGATCATCGACCTGATCTACGAGGGTGGCATCGGCAACATGCGCTACTCCGTGAGCAACACGGCGGAGTACGGCGACCTCACCCGTGGCCCGCGGGTCGTGACGGCTGACACCAAGGCGACCATGAAGCAAATCCTCAAGGAAATTCAGACGAAGCAGTTCGCTGAGGAATGGATCTCCGAGCACAAGGCGGGCAAGCCGAACTTCAAGCGCCTGGAGGCCGCCGGTGCCGAGCACCCCATCGAGGGCGTCGGCAAGAAGCTGCGCGGGATGATGCCCTGGATGAAGGAGAACCAAGCCGTCAAGGAGCGCGCCTCCGAGAACTGATCGCTCCCTCAGAATCCGATGCGCGCGCGCGTCGCCATCAGGCCGCCACGTCACCCGACGAGGCGGCCTGTGAGTTTTTGTGCCAAAGCGTGAAGTCCGCTCAATCCTCGAGCCGCCCCTTTGGTTGCACTCCAAGGACGAAGATTCATGAGCGGCCCTTAAGTTTCCCACACGGGTTTTCCGCGTCCGTTCACACGAGAAAGGCGGAACCCTCGGCCAAATCTGAGCACTCAGATTCAAGCCAAGGGCTCGCGCGGCCGTAGTCCCAGCCGAAGACTATGCAGATGCGCCTCCCGTCCCTGGTCACCGTGCTGCTCGGAACGGCGAGCTTGCTAGCCTCCAGCGTTGCACTGGCAGAACCAACCCGGAGCTACCCCCTGCCCGAGCCCAGCGCGGCGCCCGAGCCGAGTTCACAGAGCTTCGCTCCCCGGGCGGCAACTCAATCGCCGGCACCTCAGGCTCCCGCCGCAGCGCCTCCCCCGGCGAACTACTACTCCGGCTACGCGTATCCCCAGGGATCCTCAGGCAGCGGGTACACGGACTACTCGGCGAGCAGCTACTCGGGACAACCGACCCAGCAATGGCAGCAAGCGCCAGCTCAAGGTCCGGTCGCGGATCAGCCCGGCGCCACTCCTGAGCCTGACGATGCGAAGCGCGGACCGTCCAGCGTGAGCATCTCCCTGAGCCTACTTCACCTGATCGGGCCGCTTGCCGAGGGCACGCTGGAGCTGCGCCCCTTCGACCACGTTGGGATCGCGGGGGTACTGGGGCGCGGCAACTTTACGGTCGACGGCACCGACTACACCGTATGGGAGTACGGTGGCCAACTGAACATCTACTCCAGCGCCTTCGATGGCCTGGCCATCACCGGCGAAGTCTTCCGATTTTCAGGTGAGGGTGAGCCGGAGCCCGGAGTCAAGGGTAGCGGGCGCGGCACCCTACTGAGCGGCCTCATCGGCTACAAGGGCATCACGACCGCTGGCTTCACGCTGATCATTCAAGGCGGCTTCACCCGTGTCCTCGCGGAAGTGACTGCCGAGCACCCGCAGCTCGGTAGCGCGAGCGAAGATGCCTCGACCTGGCTCCCGATGGCCAACCTCAACCTCGGCTGGACGCTGTAGTTCCCTCACCCCCAAACCCGCACGCGGCGATTTCAGCGGTCGCGCCTACTTGAGCGCGTAGTAGAGGCTCTGGGACACCAGGCGACTGAGGTTCGCCTCGTCGAGCCACGGGAAAGCTTCTAGCAACGCTTGGCGGCTTGCATCCGCGGCTGCGCTCCCCTCCAAGCCGTGGCGCTTCAGGGCTTCGCGACCGAGCTTCAGCGCGTGGTCGAAGACGCGCTTCGCGTCCGCCTGACAATCATCGAGCTGCGCCTGTGTTAGATCCGGACGGATCTGTGAGAGGCGCTCCTGAATGGGCACGAGCCAGTCTTCGCCCCACTCAAGCGCCAGCCGAAGCGATAAGTTCGCTAGCTCTGGATCAGTTGGCGTATTCAGCGCTCGAACCACACGGCAAGCGTAGCCGAAGCTTGCTAAGCTCTGAACTCGGGCTGATGCAGAATCCGTACGCCGCACCCGAGGCCGAGGAGGCTCCGCCCGTCCTGCGCTTTCAGACGACGGGCTTCGGCGGCGTGGCGCTTGGCGGCGCGGCGGTCTTCGGCTGCGCTGAACTCCTTGTCGGCTTGGGAGCCGCGTTTCTAATCCCGGAGTCTCCGGCGTGGGTCACCGAGCTCGGGCAGAACCTGCTGGAGTTCGGCGCAATGTTCTCACTCGTTGCACTCGGACTGAGCGTGTTGGGCGTGGTCCCCTTCCTCCACGCGCATGCGAAGAACGCCTACGCGCTTGGGCTCACTGAGCGCGCGCCGACGAGCGCTCACTTCCTCGTGAGCCTGCTCTTTCCCGTCGGCTCGTTTAGTCCCGCGACCACGTCGCGCGAGCTCATGAAGGCCTTCGAAACGGAGGAGCGCTATCACGTGGCGCTCCTTCTGTGGTGGCCGCTGTTTTGGATCGCCGTCGCGTTCCATGTGCTCGCGGTGATCTCTTGGTTCGAGCCGTGCTTGATCGCCGGCTCGATCTGCGGCGTCATCTCCAGCGTGTTTGCGTTCAGTGTGTTTCGGGACATCGAGCGCAGCGTCCTGGCGAGAGTGCGTGGTGAGCCGCAAGCCTGATCGACCGCTGGATTCCGCGCAGAATCCCTACGCTGCGCCTGAGACTGAGGAGGCGCCGCCAGTCCTCGAGCGGCCTGCCTTCGAACCGACGCGGGCGGGTTGGGGGGCGCGCTTGGCGGTGGTGCTCACGGGCGTCGGCCACCTGGCGGTGGGCGTGGTTGGGGTCTTCGGCGTGCTCCACTTCGTTGAGCTGTACATTTTTCCAGTTCGGGCGATCTACTTGGCGGGCTTGGCGGTGCCTTGTCACGCACTTGGGTTGCTGCTTGGGCTCGGGGCGGTGCTCCCGTTCTTCCAGCACCTGACGAAGAACGCCCACGCCTTGAGTTTGAAGTCGCCCACCAGAGCACCTGGTGCGGCGGCGCTGGCATTCATTCCACCTTTTGCCGCGTGGCAACCAACGCGGCTAGCCAAGGAGCTTGCCGAAGGTCTCGGCGAAGAAGACAAGTACGCCGGTGCCCTGGCGGTGTGGTGGAACGCGTGGCTCGTCGCCATCGGGTTCTACATCGCCGCATGGTTCTCCCTGCACGGGCCTTCGCTACTGATCCTGGTGCTCTGCCTGGTGCTCGGCGGGTTCTTTGGCGTCGTCGCTTGTGTTTGCGCGTTCCGCGTATTTTGGAACCTCGAGATGGGCATGCGCGCCAAAGCGAAGCTACCCACCCGCGGTTTGATCTAGCGCTTCTCCACGCGCAGGGAGCGGAGCGCGTAGCCGCTGTTCGCCGTCGAGTCGGAGTCGAGGGACAGGTGATAGCCCCACTTGCCAACGAACTGCGCGTCGTCGATGTCCCACGTCAGCTCATGCCACTGGTCTGCCGCGGGCACCGTATTCCAGCCGTTCGTCCCGTGAGTGCCGGTGGTCGACTCATACTTGACGTTGAAGCCCGCGTTGGTCCCGGCGTTCAGCCGCCTAACTACCGCACGGATAAGGATGGGCAACGTGTCATACAGCATGAAGTTCGGGTCCACGCACACGGAGTACGCTGCACCCTGACTCAGGTCAAAAGCAGCCTCCCCAAACACATTCGTGATCGGGGGTGAGGCTAACAGGTGCAACCCTAGCTCACCGCCCGCGGCGCTGAGCTCGACGCCCGAGGCTGCGCTGTAGTCCCCTTCCCAAGGAAACGGCTTGCTCCTGTTCTGCTGCGCCTGGCTGAGCAACCCACTGAGTGCGCCGCGGACGATGCGTGGGCTAGCCCCGAGGCTCATGGACATCGCCATGCTCTCGGCGCCGGTGTTTGGCTCGACGAGCATCACCACCTCACCGAGGTCGACGCTCTCAGTCACGCCAGGTCGCGCCCACGCGACCAGCGCGCGGCCGCCTTTGGCGCTGTCGAAGACGAAGCCGTAGTGGGTATCGTTCAGCAACACCCAGCCGTGATACTTCGGGCGGCTCCCGAGCTCGGCGATGAGGGACGTCGCCGCGGTCAAACTGGGCCGCGGAGCACCGCCCTGGGCGATCAAGCCGAATGGTCCCGAGTCGCCGTCGATGCCTTCAAACCAGTGAATGCGAGCCACGCCTTGAGCCAGGCTCAGCACGTAGGATTTGATGAAGGTGTCCGCCTGATGTTCCGGTGTGATGCCGTTTTGCACCGGCTCCCCAAGCTCCGTGAAGATCACCGGCACGTCCTTCCGCGCGGCACTGCGCGCAGCGAGCAACTTGCGCACCGCCGGCACGGTCGCCATGAATTGCGCCTCGAAGCCGCGGTCCACGAGGCCCAGCGTCTCGTAGGGGTGAAGCGTGACGTAGTCGAAGTGGTCAGCCGCGCCAGCGAGCAGAGCCTGATCAAGGAAGTTCAGATGAACGCTGGCAGCGCACAACCCAACCTGGAGGGTCGGATCGAAGGCTTTCACCTCTTCGTACGCCGCCTTCACGATCGCGCCATAGCTCTCGGGTGTCTTGTCGGTGGAGAAGTTGGGTGGCTCGTTCCACACCTCCCAGTACTTCACGCGACCGGCAGCCTCCGTCAGTAGCCCCTTGATGTACGCTTTCCAGCCAGCGATATCATCCGCAGGGAAACTACCTCCCATCGCCAAGATGCCCGTGCTCTCGACTCCAAGCGCTGCGGCGTCCTTCAAGCGAGCATCGGTGTTTGCGCGGTCGAATCCGCGGATGCACTCGAAGCCAGCGGCTGAGATGGTCGAGAGCCAACCCAAGTTGAAGGACGACGAGTGAGAGGTCGCGATCCCCCAGGGGCTGCCATCGATCGCGCCAACTGGAGGTCCGGCGTCCACACCCGCGTCGCCACCAGCCCCAGCAGCCGCGTCGTGGGCAGCGTCGACGCCCGCATCGGCTCCTCCGCTGCCGCCGTTCCCTCCGGCACCACCGGACCCGCCGGCACCACCGGACCCGGAGCCTGTGCCCTCATCCGAAGAGCAGCCGAGCGCCGCCAAACCGACCAGTTGGACAAATTGCCTACGGGAATGGCTCATGGCGACGAGTTTCGTGGCGAGCGCGCCGCAGCACAAGGACGCAGCCAGCGAGCTGAAAAAAGCTCAGGTATGCAGCCTTCCCGGATGGAATCTCACCCCCAAAACAGGAAAAACTGACCACGGCCCTCCTTCGGGGCGCGCGGAGACACACAGGGGCAAGCTGCCCCTGCGGCCGTGCGACTACTTTGATTCCTCGAGGAATTGACTGATTCGCTCGGTCATCGCAGGCACCGCCAGAGGGAAGCTCATATGCCCGCCGTCGATCCAAAAGATGGGCGGCTTGTTCCAGCGCTCCCACTGCTTCTCGACCATCTTCGCGTCGATGTACACATCCTCCCGAGCTTCGATCCAGAGCTGCTTGTGCCGCTCGAGCTTCGGCTGGTAGTTCGTGATCCGCAGGCGCTCGAAGAGCTTGGTGCGCGCCGCGTGGTCGATGCCCCACTTCTCCAGGTCATGCTTCATGCGCCAGAGAATCGGCGCGTGTTCCACGGCGTCTTGCAGCTCGAGGTGACCGATGATTGGAATGATGAAATCTGGCAGCGGGTCCACACAGCCCGTGATCATGGTCAACGCACCACCCAAGCTGATGCCCGTGACGCCCACACGCTCGTAGCCGTGACCGCGCAGCCAGTCCATCAGGGAGCGCGTGTCGCACACCGCCTGGCGCACACCCTCCATCGAACGGACGAGATCAGCGGTCCAGAAGTACTCGCCACTGAAGAGAGCGCCGCGTGGGTTTCGCTTTCCGTGGAACGGCAACGACACATGCACAATGTCGATGGGCAGCTCCTTGGTCCACGCGCGAAACAGCGTTGCCTCCTCGACCCAGGAGCCGGGCTCGAGCCAACCGTGGACGTAGATCAAGCAGGTGGGGCGCACCTGCTTTTCCGGACGGATCCAGCGGGCCCAAGCCGTGAGGTTGCGCTTGTACTCCCCGCGGTGGCGCCTCGCGTACTTCGGGCACAGCACCTCGTGGGAGCTGGTCCAGCTCAAGGTGCTGGTGCGCAGCGCCTTGTCGACCAGGCGGCGCTCGACCTTCATGTCGGTGATCGGAGGCGGCTCCGGAAAGAGCTCCCCCGGCTCGTTGTCTAGGTACGGATCCAGGTCCGGGAGCGTGTTTTGCTTGGCGCCCCGGATGTGGAGCAAGCGGCTCATCCCGCCCACGACTTGGTCGATATTCCTGCCGTATCCCATGTCGCCGTGGTCTACCCCAAGCGGCGCAATCTGCCCCAAGAATCAGCGAAACCAGGCAAAATTTCCGGCGCTTCATGGGCATCCAGCCTGTTCGGGAGAGCGGAGAGAGGAGAGCGGGGAGAGGAGCGACGCGCGGTATCGCGCGACCGCTGGAAGAACAGGTCAGCTCGAAGCGGACTCGGCGGATCGAGATTCAAAGCGAGGCGGTGTTGGGTTACGCTTTTGAGTTCCCCGGGGATACATATGAGCCACTCGGTCATTCGCACTAGGTTGATGGGACTACTCTCGCTATTGCCGTGTTGTGCACCCAGCGCTACCGGTACCGCGCCGCAGCCAGCCCCACTTGCAGCAAGCGCGACCAGGGAGCCGGGTCGAGAGGCACCGAGGGAAGCCACCGCACCAGAACTTCCGGGCCGCGTGGCCTGCATGGACGCGACCAAAGCCAACGAGCCGCTGCTTGCCGCCGGGGCGAGTGATCGTGAGATTTGGGCGTGCTACGGCGGAGGCGGGGCAGACGCCACGAGCTGCGTGTTCTTCGACACGCACGGGTCTATTCTCCGCATAGAAAATGACCAGCAACTCTCCGAACAACTCGGTTTCATCAGTCACACCGTAGACGACGACCGGAGGCTCAACATCCGTGAGAAGGATGGCGCGCTCAATCTGTGCACGAACGTTTCAGAAGAGTGCCGCCCGCTGCCAGCCTCGATCCAACCGACCCCCGGCATCCTCCCGACCGTAGCGCTCTCCGCCGACCGGAGCCGTGCGCTGCTGCTGGCCTTCGAGTACATCGGTGACGACGCCCACGTGCGAACATGGGTCCTCAACTATCCCAAGCTAGATGTCATCACGACCCGGCTATCCCCACGGTCGTTCTATGCGGACTTTGGAGACTGGTATGCGATCTGGCCTGGCAGGTTCGCCATCCTCTCGGCGATCCTCTGCTGCGGTCCCGCCGGGCATACCTTGCTGGTGGATCCAAACACCGGTGAGTGGGAACGCTTGTATGGATATCGCGGGAGCGTAGCCCCTTTGGGGGGTTCGACCTTCACCATACTCGACGAGAAGCAGGTCAAGTTCGTGGACGTGGACACTGGGGAAACGAGGCTCGGTCCAACGCTGCCCGGGGAGCTACCCGAGGATCCGAGCGAGGTGGTGGCGACCCAAGTGTGGCCGAAAGGGCCTGCCCCCACTGAGGCGAAAGACGCGCTGATCGCGGTGGCGTTTCCCCCAGCGCTCGTCCACTTGAAGGGCCACAGCTTGGCGGGTGTGTCCCCGATCCCGCTGTGTAAGTCGAGCGCCGACCCGCCAGAAAACTGATACGCTGGGCGCGATGTTCGACAAGCTGGACTCCGAAGCACGTCTCCTTTTATTGCGCTTCGTGTGCGCGTTTGCCTGGGCGGATCTCGAGCTGAAAGAGGCCGAGGAGCGCTTCGTGCGCAACCTGCTCGAGAAGTTCGAGCTGGGCGAAGAGGAGACAGCCCAGGTGGAGGACTGGCTTATCACGGCGCCGTCTCCCGAGAGCGTCGATCCGAAGCTGATCCCTGCGGAACACAAGCGGATCTTCATCGAGGCCGTGCGCGCAGTGATGTACGTCGACGGCGATGTCGACGAAGACGAGCGCGCCTCCCTCGACGCACTGAAGACCGCGCTGGGCGCTTGACGCGCTGAACGGCCGACCCGCGCCGGGCGGCCGACGGCGGCACCGCCGTCAGCCCAAACCGACTTGGAACAACAGCTCAGTTGACGTGGGTCAGCCAGCCGGCGTGCTCGGCTGTCTTGCCGGTGACGACGCGGAGATAGGCGCGCTGGAAGGTCGCGCCGAACGTCTTTTTGCCGGTGCGGAACTCGATGCCGTCAATCTCACGCACTGGGGTGACCTCCGCCGCCGTGCCCGTCAGGAAGACCTCGTCGGCGCGGAGCATCTCTTCCCGGGTGAAAGACTTGACGGTGACCGGCACCTGAAGCTCCTGAGCGAGCTTCAACACGGTGTCGCGGGTGATCCCAGGGACGATCGAGGAGCTCTCGTCGTTCGTGTAGAGGTGGCCGTGGCGCACGAAGAAGACGTTCTCGCCGGTGGCGCTCGAGACGGTGCCATCGTGGTTCAACAGCAGCGCGTCGTCATAACCCCGATCAAGGGCCTCGTGAGCCGCGAGCACCGAGTTTGCGTAGTGACCACTCGCCTTGGCCATGGTCGGCAGCATGGTGTGATGGAACTTGCGCCAGGAAGATACCGTCACGCGAATCCCGTTCCGCAGCGCACCCTCCCCCAAAAATGATCCAAGCTCCCGCGCGGCAATGAAGGCGCGCACTGGGCACTCCCGCTTTGGCTTCAAGTCGATGGGGCCAGGACCGAAGAACGCCAAGGGGCGCAGGTAGCCGTTTTCGATTTGATTCTCACGGGTCACGGCGACAGCGCCATCCACCAGCTGCTGCTCGGAGAAAGGCACCACCATGCCGTACAGTCGCGCCGAGTGAAGCAAGCGTTGGATGTGCTCCTTCAAGCGGAACAACGCCGGCCCCTTATCCGTGGGGTAACAGCGAATGCCTTCGAACACTGCGGTTCCGTAGTGCAGAGCGTTGGAGTAGTAGTGAACGCTCATGGGCTCTGCCTCACGCAGCTCCCCATCCCACCAGATATGCCGCGAGAGCGTCTGCCCTGAGGGCCGCTTGGACAACGGCAGGGTGTCGTCCTCAGGAACCATGGTGAAGCTGGGCCATTCGTCGAGCGCGTTTTCCACGGGAGTCATCCCCCCGAGAATCACTCTCAAAACTGCGAGAGGTCAATCCCGCTCACGCGACTGCTAGCTGCGCGCTGCAATCGTCAAGCATTCCGGGCGTGCCCCAATCGCAGCTGACAAGCACCGCCGACTCTCGGTATGAGCCTGGTATGGCGGGGCGCACAGCTGCGTGGCTCTGGGGCGCAGCGCTCGCCGCGCTGATCCTATTCGCGCCTGGCGTCGCGCGAAGTGCCGAGGTGATCCCGCCAGGGCGCGAGGCGATCGTGCTCGCGCTGGTGCAGCGGGCGCTCGATGCCGGAGAAGCGACGCCAGACGAGAAGCTGAAGTACGACATCCGCATCGAGTACGACGTGGTGCGCGTGATGCTGACGGCACCAGACGACGTGGAGCTCGTCGTCCACGCTCAGCGCTGGGTAGAGAACGAGTTAGCGCCTGGCGTGGTGCTGAAGTGCGGCAGCGCTGCTTGCAGCGACGCTCAACAGGCACGCTGGAAAAGCTCTGCGGAGGCGCTCGCGCTGGAGCGAGATAACGCGCGCGACACGGTTTGGACGGACGTTCAGCCAACAGTCGCTCCCGACTCGCCGAAGTCTCAAGGTCCGCCTCGCGCCTTGTGGGTCGCGGTCATGCTGTTCGGGCTTGGCTGGCTGGTCGCCCACTCCGTTCGTTGCCTCAAGGAAATAGACTGGAGAGCGCGTCGTCGAGAGCTGCTCGTAGGTGCTTCTCTGTGCCTAGCTGCCACGCTGATCGCTCTCGCATTGACCGCTGCGCTGCCGCTGCACGAACACAACAGCTACGTCGCTCGAGCGGACTGCGCTTGGTCTTTGGACTGCTCCCGGGATCCCGCCGGCCCAGGCTGGGTCCCCGGTTTCTTCAAGGCCTATGGCCCGCTGCTGCATACCTTCCCCTATGGGGTAAGGAACCTCTGTCGGTTCACCCTGGTGGCTTCGCTGTTCGCGGCCCTGCTCGCTCGCCAGTGGCTCATCGGGTCCCTGCTCGCGCTGGGTTGGACTCCGAATGACGCGCGGCGCGCGGGGCTGTGTGCGCTGGCCGCGATGTGTCTGAACCCACTTTGGATCCGGGTCGCCGTCGCGGGCACGCCGTGGCCCTATGTCTTGGTCTGCCTGTTTGGCGCCGGGCTCGCGACAGCTGAAACCCAGCGCGGTTCCCGCGCAAACCGCCTTCTCGCTGGGGCCGCAGCGACCTGCCTGCTGTCCCTCGCCGTGAACTCGAATCTGGTCCTGCTCACTGCGTTGCCCCTCGCCTGGCTCGGACCCTCGATGGTCCGCAAAGGCACGCGCTGGTGGCTCCCTTCAGCGTGGCAGCTCCCGGCGGTCGCCCTCTTGGCAGGCCTGAGCTTGGAAGCGATTAGCATTTTCCGCGCAGCAATCTCACAGAGCGCCAACCCTCACCTCGAGCCTCGGGCGTATCATCTGTTCTTCGACGCGCGCTTTCTACCCCCGGCGCTCGGCTTGTTGATGCTGGTTGGCTTGGTCGTCGCCGCGCGTCGCCGTTCTTCACTCTGGGCGCTCGGCTATCTGGCGCTCGTCACCCATCCGACGCTGACGAACTACGCCGGAAGGACGCTCGGCACGAACTATCCCGTCAGCCTGATCAACGCCTTCATTGGCGAGACGTTCGCGGCGGTGTTCGTCGGCGTGGGTAGCGTTTGGCTGTTGCGCAAAGCCGCCGAGCGAAACCGTGAACGCCTCGCTCTGGCCTTGCTTGGGCTCGCGCTGTTGCTGCCGCTACCGTTTGCACGCGAGTCCTGGCGCTTTCTCACGGGCAGTCGCGTCGCTGAACGTGAGCTCGCTGCGATCTCTTCAGTGTTGCCGAGACTTCCCCGTCACGCACAGCTGCTGTTGCCGTCTCGCATCCAACCGATGGAGGGCGACGCGAAACCGCAAGGCGACCCGCTGGAGCTGCAATTCCCGGTCGGTGAATACCTGGCAAGCGAACACAGGCTCGGACGCGAACCAAAGCACCCGGTGCGACTCGACGAAGGAGATGAAGGAAAGAAGTCGCTCGACGACGTCTCCCAGACGTTGGTCTACGTGGGAGTCTCCCAGCGCAGTTTTTTTCGCACGGAAATGGACTCAGGAGTGGTGCCCGAGAGCTTGAACCGCAGCGAGCTCGAAGCGCTACGGCAGCGATTCGACTTCGTCCCGGTGGAGACCTTCGAGCTCACGCCGGCCCAGCACGAAGCGATTCCGTGGCGACTCGGCGCGGACCGAGTCGCCACGGTGGAGCTAGGCTTTTACTGGCTGAAACCTAAGGCGCGTTGAAGACGGTGTAACTGCCACCGGCGTACACCACCCACACGGCGAGATCCGCCGAGAAGGCGCCACCGCAGATCCCCACATCCACGTCGGCGTCAACGCCCAGTTTCAGCACACCCGTCGTCGAAATAGTGGTGAGCGCAGTTCCTTGGTTCAAGTTGTAGACGCCGAAGCGCGTCGCCGAGCCGCCTCCCCTTGGGCGGTAGCACGGATACAACTCCCCGGTGACCACGCTCTGCTGCGCATCCGGACGCATTGCCGCAAGGATATTCACTGAGACCCCTTGCCGGTCCGTGAGCGAAAAGCTCCCGAGCGCCATGATCCACACGGCGTGTCCGAACCTCTGGGGATTACTGAGGGTCATGGGACCCTCCACGCTGCCCATGTCGATGATGCCCTGAGGTCCCTGAACGCCTTGGAGCCCCTGGAAGCCTCGTGGCCCGGTTGGCCCCTGGATGCCTTGCAGGCCCTGTAGCCCCTGGGGCCCGGTCGCTCCCGCCGGTCCCTGGAGCCCCTGCAATCCTCGCGGACCCGTTGGGCCGATCGCTCCGGCAGGCCCCTGAGCTCCCGCCGGGCCAGCTGGGCCCGTCGCACCCCGGGCCCCGGTGGCTCCGGTCGCTCCCGTTGGCCCTGCAGGTCCTTGAGCTCCCGCTGGACCCTGCGCTCCGATGGGCCCAGTGGCGCCACGCGCACCGGTGGGTCCCATTGCGCCGGTGGGTCCCATTGCGCCGGTGGGTCCCATTGCGCCGGTGGGTCCCATTGCGCCGGTGGGTCCCATTGCGCCGGTGGGTCCCATTGAACCCGCAGTACCGGTCGGTCCAGCCGGACCCATCGGTCCTGCGGCGCCAGCCGGCCCGGTGGCCCCCATCGGCCCCGTCGGACCGACCAAGCCGCTGCTCGGCCCCACCCACTCTCCAAACTCGTTGATCACGAGTCCCCCGCCGACGCTCACAGTGTGGGGGGTGATGTCGCCAATCGCATTTCCGCACGTCAATGCATAGGGCACACTGGTCACCGGCTGTCGCGGCGTCATTTCTGCGTCACTCCCAACCTGCACCCCGAGGTACATCAGTGATCCATCGAAGAGCCCTGCTGGGAAAGGCGTCACGCTACCAAGCTGCACGGAGAAAAAGCCGTCGCTCAGCGCTACGCTCTGAGTCTCGGTCCAAAGCGGCGTCAGGCCGTCCGAGTCAGCGTAGAAGGTGAAGGTAAAGTCCAGGGTGTCGTTGATCGGCGCGCCAGCGGAGTCGAACAAGCGTCCTTGCTGAGTCAGCAAGTCGATCGGAACCTGAGCCGACGCCATGGAGCTGAAGCCGAGGGCGCCCGTAAGCGCCAACGCGCCGAGACAATGCTTGGGTTTCATTGCAGTCTTCCTTTTGCCTTCACTAAGTCGAGTACTTTATTGCCACGCGGAATCAAGTGCGCGTCACTGAGTCGCGCCAACCAGGCCCATGCGAAGCTGATAGGATGCGCTGGACATCACGCGGTTGCCGCCGGGCGCTTCGCCGAGGACCACAACTCCGGAGTAGTTCGGGGAGGACACCTGCGCGCCGGCGCTCGTCATGCCCATCCCAGGCGCCCCAGGAACGACTGGCTCTCCGCCGGTACCTGCCACACCTCCGGTGCCCCCGGTGACCGCACCGCCGGTGCCGCCACTAGGCATCCCGCCGCTGCCTGCCATGCCCCCGGTGCCTCCCGATGGCTGCCCGGCAACTCCAGCGCTGCCACCGGTTTCGCCGCCTGCGACCCCCATGCCACCGCCGGCTCCGCCGTTCTTTGCGTTCTTCTTGGTGTCGTCGCCATCGCAGCCGCCCAGCGCAAAACACAGCGCCAACAGCCCTAGGCCAAGCCCACGAGTCATGTCCCCAGGCTAGCGAAAGCCGAAAGGCGAAGCTTGAGCGCACCTTGAATGGACCCTGAATTCACCTACACCGGAGCCCCAACGCAAACGAGGCGCTCAGCACAACGTGCTGGCGCCTCGCCAAATGAAGCTGGCTGTGAACTCAGCGGCTCGCGACGTCGGAGCTGCTCGTGTCGTGGCCCATCTCGATCAACTGGGCGCGGTACACCAGCTTGCCGTCTTCGGTCATCACCTCGCCCCCCAGGTCGCGCCCATGCGCCGACTTGCTCGTGGTCACGCTGAGCTTCGCGGACTTCTCACCGATGCGTACGCGGTACTCCGTCCGCTGGCAGTCGACAGACTCGTCGCCCAGCATACAGGTCGTCTTCTCGCTGGCCACTTGCTCCTCATTCTCATCGGGAGCGAACATGGTGCGCGCCATCAGCGCCTCGTAGGCAGCCAGGGTCGCTGGAGACTCCTTTTCGCCGTTCAGCTCACTCACCTGAAGAATACGGCGAGGGTCCTTCGAATCCACGCGGAGACGTAGTGTCGACGCGTGTTTGCCTTGCTCCAGGCGAAAATCAACGACGAAGGCGTGCTTCTCACGCGCAATGACCCGCTCCGTCAGCGTCATCGGCTCCTTGGTGAACGTGCCGGTGAAGCGTTGCACGTAGTAGTCACCTACTTGCATCGTTCGAGCCTCTGGCTCTGCGTCGGCCGCCGGCATCGCGTCTTCGCTCGGAGTCTCCGGAGCGACTTCCTCCGCGGCGCCTGCTGCATCGGTGCTAGGAGCCTCGGGCGCGGGCGTCGCCGCCCCCCCACAAGCAACGATCAACAGAGATGCGGCACAGCAGGCGATGAGCGGTAGCTTCATGCCCCCCCTAAGCCAGAAGTCTGTCGCCCGGGCCAAGTTTCGCGCGCGGTTTTCTTCGCCGGCTCTCATCGCGAGCGGCGCGCTCTCCCCCCCCAAAAAACCACCCGATGCCGCGTAACCCTGCGCAGCCTAAGTGTTTCTACGCGGGTTTGGGGGTGAGGGAAAAGCCGGGCAGACGCACGCCAGGGTTGTTCAACACCCCGGAGAACTCCGTGCGGATTCGGTCCCCAATGTCAGCCATATAACGCGGGAACGCCACACTAGCTCCGGTCGCCGCGACACTCGCGCTGATTGCCGTCGCCCAGGCAACCGGCCCCATCGGTCGGCAACCAAAGAACTGGCTGACGAACGGCGTTTGAATGATCGAAGCAAGCAGCAACGCGGAGCCCATGCTCGTCGCCACGACCTGCGATGAGTAGCCACCGATGCGCATCGTCTGACCGAGCTGCGACCCCACCAGAGCCGCCAAGCCGATGGTGCGCGCCCGCGCCTGAGAGCCGGTGAATCGTCCCACTAACCACGCGGAACCGGCTCCCAGCGCCGTCACACCAGCGCGTGAAGCGATCTCCCGGTTCAGCGCGCTGCCGAGTGACGCTTCGGGCCCCTCCTTTGCAAGGCTCGATAACACCTCGGCGGAAGGCGGGCGCAGAGCAATCGCCATGGCAGGCACTACGTCGGTGAACAAGTTCACCAGGAGCAACTGACGTGCGTTGAGCGGTGGGCGGCCGTCGACCAGGCCCGCGCCGAGGGTGAATCCGATCTCGCCCAGGTTCCCACCAACCAGGATGGAGACGGCTTCGCGCACAGACGCCCAGGTCGCCCGCCCCTCCACGATCGCGTCAACCAACGTCTCGATGCGTTCGTCGGTTACCACCACGTCGGCTGCACGACGAGCCGCCGCGGTGCTGTGCTCGCCGAGCGCAATCCCCACGTCCGCCAAGCGAATCGCCGGCGCGTCATTCGCGCCATCACCGACCATCGCCACGACCTTACCCGCGCGCTGAAGAGCGCGCACGATGCGCACCTTCTGTGAGGGGGTAACTCGGGCGAAGACGCTGATCCTCCCGATGCGCGCGTCGAGTTCCTCCTCTGTCAAGTTGCCGAGCTCCGCGCCGGTCATGGTTCCGTCGGGAGACAGCAGATCGAGTTCCTTGGCGATCGCTTCGGCGGTCGACGGATGGTCGCCGGTGATCATCAACGTCTTCACCCCGGCTTGCTTGAGACCTTCCACCGCCTCCGCGGCGGTCGCCCTCACGGGGTCGGAGAACGCCAAGAAGCCGCGGAAGCTCAGCCCAACGAGTCGCGAAGCGTCCAGGTTGTCCTCGGTACCCGCGCGGCGCTCTGCAACCGCGATGACGCGGAGCCCGGCGCGGGCCATACGCTCGGCTTCAGCGTTCAGGCGCTTCGCCGTCACCTCGTCCAGAGGCACGCTCTGCCCCGACGTCGAGCGGCGAGTGCACGCGGGGAGGAGCACCTCTGGGGCACCCTTCACACTGAGCAGCGCGCCGCCCTCCACGCTGCTCGTTACCGCATGGTAACCGCGGCCGGCCTCGAAGCTCAGCTCGTGAGTCTTGCGCCAACCTTCAGCGCCGTAGTCGCGAGCCACGCCCAGGCGCCGCGCGGCGTCGTTCAGCGCCTCATCCAGCGGATCGTTTCGCCCAGCCGCGGCGCGGCGATCCGGAGTCGCACGCAGCGCTGCGGCCAGCACCTTGATGCGCGGGCCGCTCGCGCCGGTGAGCGGTTGCTGCTCGTCGCCGTCGCTAAGCGCCGTGAGGCGGACCTGACCTTCGGTGACGGTGCCGGTCTTGTCGACGCACAGCACATTCACGCGACCGAGCGCTTCCACGCTGCGTACGTTTCGTACCAGCGCCCCGCGCTGACTCAAGCGACGCGCGGCCGCCAACTGGGCAGCGGTAGCCAGGAGCGGCAAGCCCTCAGGCACCGCGCCAACGGCGAGACTCACGCCAGTGTCGACCAAGTCGGCGACCCGGCGGCCGCGCAACATGCCAGCGCCGACCACACCTGCACCCGCGGCTAGAGCCACGGGGCCGGTCAAGCTCATCAAGGAACGCAACCGCTGCTCGACACCGCCGACGCGATCTTTCCGAGCGGCAGCGCCACGCCGCGCCTCCGTCTCGTCTCCACACGCAACCACCACGGCCGTCGCTCGGCCTGCAGCGATTGACGTCTCCGCGTAGAGCATCGAGCGCCGATCAGCGACCTGTGCATCGAAGTTGACCCCGGTGCCCTTCACCACCGGGAGCGACTCACCGGTGAGCGCCGAAGCGTCCACCTCGAGGGACTCGCTGTCGATCACGCGACAATCCGCAGGCACCACATCGCCTGCCTGCAGCAAGACGACATCTCCCTGAACCAACTCGCGGGCGCTCACGTAGCTGGTTTGACCGCCTCGGCGCACCAAAGCGTGACGAGTCGCCGTGCGCGCGAGGTCTCGAATCGCGCGTTCCGTACGGAACTTCTGCACGCCACCGATCAGCGCGTTCAACCCCACGACGCCGCCGACCATCACGGCGTCCGCGGTGGAGCCGACCACCGCCGACAGTCCCGCGCCAGCAGCAAGCAGCGGCGCGAGCGGATTGAATAGCTCGTCCGTGATCGCCTCCACCAGCTCGACCGCGGCGGGGCGGGGTTCGATGTCGAGGCGCCTGCGGTTCATCACCTGCCGCAAGACGAGTCCAGTCGAACTCGAGCCAAGTCGGGCTAGCGTGCCTTCGGCGGTCAAGGAGTGCCACGGCGTGGGATCACGAGGCGGCGGCAGGGCGCGACGCTCGAGCGCAAACGAGTTGCGCAAGCCATTCGCCATCGAGATCAAGGTGGCCGTGTTCACGACGAACAGCACGCGACGGGTCGTGAGCGGGAGCAGGCCGCCGGCGGAGACGAGCGCACCCAGCGTCGCCGCACCAAGCGCGACGTTGACGCTCTGCTTGGAGACGGCACGCGCCGTGGGACAAGCTTCGATCAAGAACCGCACATCGCTCAAATCCTCGCGGCAAATGATGTGCGCACCCCAAGGCAACTTGGAGTCACCACGGCAAAGGCCGATCCCAACGTCTGCGGCGGCCAGTGCATCGCGGCTCTCAGTAGCCACAAGGCACACCACACGGCCCTCACGCTGCAAACGGCGCACGCCAGCGACCATGCCTTCGCCGGTAGTGATCACGTCGTCAACGTTCAGCCCCTGGAGCGAGCTCTCGTCGGCGTGGGTCAGCACCACGCGCATTTCCGCGGCGTGCGCGGCGGAGATCAGCTCTTCGACACCGGTCTGAGGCACGATGTCGAGCTCTGCTAGCGCGAGTACCTCGCCGCCCTTAGCCAGCGCGAGCACCAGCGCGCCCTTGTCCGCCCATTGGGCAGCCAGCTCTTCTTGCTCCGTCGTCGCCTCAGCGTCGAGCAGTCCCAGAGGGCCAAGGCGCCACTCGCCAGAGCGCTGGACGGCGACCGGCGCTTCAGGGTCGAACAGCTCTCGCGCCTGAGCGCGGACCTCCGCTGTCTCTAGAGAGTCGCTCTTCACGCGACCGAAGGTGAACTTGTCTTTCGCGACCAGATCCCCTTGAACGACCAAGCAGTCCACGCGATCCAGGCGGCGGACGGCGGTCGCATCCATGATCACGATTCCGCGCCCGCTGAGCACCCGCGCCAACTCCGAAGAGAACACTTCGCGCCCGAGGCGTGCGGGCTTGGGCAAGCCACCGAACAAGGCTGCGATCGCCCGCTGGACGTTGCGCGTCGTCACGAAGCTCAATACGAAACCGCCCAGCGAGACGAACCACGCGCGGTCCGCGTACTCCTCGATGGGTCCGCGCGGCAATGGAACTGGACGGGGATCGCCGTGGGAACGTTCAACGTCGATCTCCGCACGATCGGCGGTGAGCTCTAGGTGTCTCCGTTGCCAGGCGCGTTGACGGGCTCGAACCTCTCGCAACGCAGCCAGCTTGTGGCTCAACTCGACGAGCTGGGTACCCTTGCGCTGCGCCAAACCGCTCGCCAGCGCGCTCGCCAGGTTCAACACCAGGTCCGAGCGCTCGAGCCCGAGGCGCTCGTCGATCCCTCGGCGCAGGCGCGGAGACGCTTTGAGGACGCTGAGGATGGCTGCAGAGCTCGAACCGACCACGAACGGCTTCAATGGAGACACCGTCACCGCGGTCGCGAGCCCCAGGCCGGTTAAATCCGCGAGGATTTCTATGAGTAGCCGCGTCGCAGGCTCTTCGTCAGCGGGATGAGCGGCTTCGCTCTCGACAAAGCGCGCGCCGTCGACGCGCGCGACGTGCTCCGCCTCGCGGACCAAACCTTCAAGCTCCTCGAGCCCGAAGGCCTTGGACGCGAAGGCGAACACCACGCGGCGGGTGTGAGGGTTGACCTCTGCCCACTCGAGGTGCTGAACGTCCTGAGTGAGTCGCTCGATCGCCTGCGTGAAGCGCTTGAACTCCTCACGCCCAAGCTCGGGATATTCGACGTGCGCTCGGGTGTCGCTGAGCCAGCTGCGACGAGAACGATCCTTGAAAAGCGCAACGGCTGACCCCAGCAGCTCGGAAAATCGCATCACCTCGAGTCTTACAGGTGATGTCTGACGCCGTCGATACGAGTCGATCGACAGCGTCACAATCCGGGGTGTGCAAACACAAGTGCCGCAGCGCGGCGTTGAGCCTCGCTGCGGCACTCCATTTTTTGGGGAGCCGCACGACTACAGCAGCCGCACGACTACAGCAGCCGCACGACTACAGCAGCCGCACGACTAGAGCAGGCGCTTAACCCACTTCATCTTTTCCTCGGTGTACGGGGGGTACCGCAGCGCCGGGTCAACGAAGGTGGGCTTGTCCAGCACGCTCTTCTTGTGGCTGAAGCAGTCGAACGTGCCCTTGCCGTGATAGGCGCCCATCCCGCTCGCCCCGACGCCACCGAAGGGCAGGTCCGGGGGAAGCATGTGACTGATCACGTCGTTGATGCACACGCCGCCGGAGCTGGTGCGCTCGACGACGCGTTCCGCGACCTGCTTGTCCCGTGTGAAGACATACAGCGCAAGGGGCTTCGGGCGTTGGTTCACGAAGCGGATCGCCTGGTCCAGGTTCGCGACCTTGAGCACTGGGAGGATCGGACCAAAGATCTCGTCGGCCATCACCGGCTCGTCGCCGGTAATTCCCCGGAGAACTGTGGGTCCGATGTAACACTGCTCGGCATCGGTGTCGCCGCCGACCACCGTCTCACCGCTCTCGAGCAGCTTGCTCAAGCGATCGAAGTGGCGTCGGTTGATGATGCGAGCGTAGTCGTCGCTCTGCTTCGGGTCATCTCCGTAAAACTCTTTGATCACGCCCTTCATGGCGTCGAGGAGCGGCTTCTCGAGGGACTCGTGCACGAGAATGTAGTCGGGAGCCACGCAGGTCTGGCCTGCGTTGAAGAAGCGACCCCAAACGATGCGCCTCGCAGCCGTTTCCAGATCCACGTCTTGGTCTACGATGCACGGGCTCTTGCCACCGAGTTCCAAGGTGACCGGGGTTAGGTGCTTCGAAGCGGCCGCCATCACGATCTTCCCGACAGCGCCGCCTCCCGTGTAGAAGATATGGTCCCAGCGCTGGTCGAGGAGCAGGCTGGTTTCCTTGACGCCGCCCTCCACCACGCGGACACAGTCGCGGTCGAAGTACTTCTCCAGCAGGCGCTTCTGCAGAGCGCTGGATGCCGGAGCCAACTCGCTCGGCTTGATCACCGCGCAATTCCCTGCGGCAATGGCCCCGATCAACGGCGCGAGGCTGAGCTGAATGGGATAGTTCCAGGCGCCGATGATCAGCACCACACCCAAGGGCTCGGACACGATGCGCGCCTTGGCTGGCTGAACTGCCATGCTCGCGCCGACCCGCTTCGGCTTCATCCACGACTTCAGCTTCTTGATCGTATGTCCGAGCTCCGCCTTCAGGAACTGCGGCTCCGCTGACCAACCTTCGAAGTAGGGCTTGCGTAAGTCCTGCTTCAACGCCTCGATCATGGCGTCCTCGTTCTCCTCCACCATGCGCATGAACTGGCGCAGCTGTTGGATGCGCCACTCGTACGAGCGAGTCGCCCCGGACTCGAACGAGGCACGAAGGGTCTCGCACACGGCGAGGATTTCAGCGTCCGGGGTGCCCTCGGCGGACTTAACGGAAGCGTCGCTTGAAAAGGTGGTGGCTTGCGTCATGACCGGCGGATCATAGTGTGCTTGGGCCAACGCGACAGCCCTGCACAAGCGAGCACCGCAAAAAGCGCGGATAATCATGTCACTAGGCGCTGAACTGAAACGCCAGACGACCCCTGGCATCAGCCCGCTGCGCCAAACTCCAGAGGTCGCTTCGGCTCGGGTTGATCTACAGTCTCTCCGTTCTTTGCACGCCAGGCCAACGTGAACGAAGTCAGCTGCAAGACTCTTCAACTATGCTTCGCGGCCGCGGAGCATTTCGACCGCCCTGTCGCGCAGCTGGTCGAAGGGCTCGACATCGACCCCAAGTCCATCGATCAGCGCGGAGCGCGCATGAGCTGGTCGAGCTTTGCCGCCCTGTGTGAGCGCCTGAACACCAGCCTTGGAGGACACCAAGCGCTGCTCGAACTAGGAGAGGTCGCGCTACTCGATCCGGAGGTGGCTCGTCTCCGCGCGGTAGCAGGGTACTTCGGGAGCGCGCGGGCGGTCTACTGGGCAGCCTGCAGCTGGTACGGCCCGTCGCTCTTCAGGAACCTGAAGTTTTCCTACGAGGAGCAAGACGAGCGCGAGCTGATCGTGCGCTTGGAAATTCCAGAGGGTGACGAGGACTGCCAGGCGTTCTTTCATTTGGTGGCGGGAGCGCTGAGGGTACTGCCGGACTATCTCGGACAGCCGCATGCAGAGGTCACGGCGGACCTCTCCCCCAGGAAAGCCAACTTCCGCGTGCTGGTGCCTCCACCACTGACGTTGGGAAGTCGCTTGAAGCGGTGGTCGAAGGCGCTGGTAGGCGGCAAGACCGCGGTCGAGGAGTTGGCGCTACAAGAAGACCTGCTCAGGGACCGCGAAGTGGAGCTTGCGAAGAGCGAGCGAAACCTATTCACCACCCTCGACGCACTTCCGCACGGTATTATCATTCACTACGCGGGAGAGGTACACTACGCGAACAAGTGGTTCTGGGAGAGCCTCGGTGGCCTAGGAAGCAAAACGGGCCTGCAGCTGCTCGACCTGGTGCATCCCGACGATCTGGCGCGCGCGACCCGCCTGATTGCTCGGGCGCCGGAGAGCGCCGGGCCGTCGAGTGCTGAGGTGCGTTGCCTCATGCCAGATGGTGGGGAGTGCGTGTTCGAGCTCGTCGTCGGGCAGCCTGTGAGTTTGCAGAACAAAGAGTACGCTCTGCTGGTTGCGCGCGAAGTGTCCAGCCAGCGTCGCCTACAGACTCGCTTGGCGCAAATGGACCGCCTGGCGTCCCTTGGCACGCTCGCAGCAGGCGTCGCCCACGAAATCAACAACCCGGTCACCTACGTACTCGGCAACCTGTACATGGCTGAGCGGGCACTGAAAAGCGACAGCCATTCCCGCGAGGATCTAGGGAAGTTGCTCGCGACGGCTTCGGAGGGCGTCGAACGCATCAGCGAGATCGTGAGCGACCTGAAGACCTTTGCGCGACCCGACGAGCGAGAACTGGGCGGCGTTGACGTCGCTCGGGTGCTGCAGAGCGTGGTCGGGCTCGCGCGCACGGACATCAAACGCAAAGCGCAGCTCATCCTGCATTTGGAGCCCGTGCCTCCCGTGGTCGCCAGCCGCGCCCGGCTGGCTCAGCTGTTTCTGAACCTGCTGGTGAACGCAGTTCAAGCGCTCCCGGAGCGCGAGCCAAGAGCTAGTCGTATCACCATCACGACCCGTGTCGCGGGGCCCTGGGTCAGCATCGAGATCAGCGACAATGGCGTAGGCATCGACCCCGAGTCGCGAGAACGTGTGTTCGAGCCGTTCTACACGACGAAGCCCGCAGGCGTAGGCACTGGACTCGGGCTGTCGATCTGCCACGGCATCGTGGAGAGCCTGGAGGGCCGTATCGTCGTCGAGAGCGACGTGGGGATAGGAACCACGTTTCGCGTTCTGTTACCCCACGGAGACGATAGCCTCCAGGTGCAGACACAACCTCCCAAGTCGAGCGCGCAGTCGATTGCCGTCGTCGCGGATGACGACGTCGTTGAGGTCATCAAGAGCGCGCTGGAGGATTATGCGGTGTTCGGCCGCACACTCGCTGCGCTCGAGCCCAGCGCAGCGCAGCTCTGGGTCGTGGATTTGACCCGATCAGTCCCCGAAATCGCGCAACTCGAACTCGCCAAGATCGCCAGCGCAGGGCGGCCGGTGCTGTTGCTGGTTGACGCTGAAAGCAAGCCCGTGGCGGAGTTAAACAAGAGCAGCGCAGAGAAGCTCTACAAGCCCTTCCGCTTCAGGGAGCTCCGCGCGTTGGTGGCGCGGCAGCTGCACGGCACCGAAGGGCTCAGCTGAGCTGCTCGGGCAGCCGGGGCGGCTCGACCGCGAGCGTGTCGAACAGGATGTCGATGTAGCCAGGCTCCGGCACCTTGCCTTCAATGCGCTCGACGATCATCCGGCTGAGCGACTGCACCTCCACGTCGCCGCGGGTCTTCACGTGCAGCGTCAGGTGCGGTTCGATATCGCGCTCGGCGTTGAACGTCTGCTGGAGCGCGTAGCTCTCGATAGAACCCGACTCGGCAACCAGGGCGTCGAGTGCCTGAGTCAGATCACGCGGTGGCGGACCGTCCAGCTCCGCGACCAACGTCTGCTCATCCTCGAGCTCTGGGATGTCGCGCACGTAGTTGACCAGGGGCAGCGCGGTGTTCTGCGCGAGGCTGGCAACTTCCGCGCGGCTCAGCAGTAACTCCGTGTCGTCCAAGGGATTGAACACCAACCCAACGACGCGCTCCTCGTCGATCACCTGGAGCGCCATATCGAGCGCGGTCAGCGCGGGCACGGAACAGAACTCCAGACCGCCTTCTCCAGTGGTCCACCCCAGCTCGTCTTGGACCACCTCGAGCATCTCGGTCTCAGAGAAGAGCGCGGCGTATTGGTCTCCGTCCTCGTCTTGCAGCAGGTGGGGGATCAACGTGAGGCCGTCCGACATCTCGACCGCCTCACCCAGCGGGACGCCATCCATCGGCACCTGGAGCGGGACATAGAGTTCCGCACTCTGTAGGAGATCAAGGAGACGTTGGACGTCACGGCGCAGTCCGCGATGCGCCGCCGCAACCGCCTCCGTCACCTGGTGTCCTTCGATACGTACGGGCGTTTCCGATTCGTCTGTCATGTGAGCTTCTCTGCCTCGGCGGAGCCGCCTGCTGGGCAGTCGGGTAGGCGAGGGTCGGCTCTCGAACCACATCTTCGGCGGCGGGTCCAGGACTGTTTGAGCGCCCGGCCGGAGCCCCCTAGGTGCGACGTCAGTTACGCGGCAACACAAGGCAAGTGCCGCTCGGGGTCAGCTGACGCAGCAGAGACTAGCAACTGAACTGCCGCGAACGCATGGCCGGCTGCGCGCGAGACGCGCTCGGTAACGACGGACTGGAATATCCATACGTGAACGAGGTCGCTAGCTCACGTTAGCGTCGAGCTCAGGCGTGCACCGGCTCGAACTCACGACCTCGGCCGTCAGTACGAAACGTCAGACACGGGTTCAGATCCCGCGCATCGACACACATCGAGTCACCCCGGTCAGCACAAGGAGTAAGAATTCGCCCATGCAAATGCCAAACTTGGCAAGCGCATCAGGCATCCGAGTGTAAGGATGCGGGTCACGTCGAGTCGGAGAGCGCGCATCAAGCGCCGAGTCCCCAACCCGACCCCCAAACGAATCCCCCAAAAAGGACCGCGCGGCACGCTGCCTCAGCAGTGAGCGGCGCGGCAGGAACCGTTTCGACTCGGGACATTTTCCACGCTGACATATAGCGCAGCCCGATCGAAGGCTCCCAAGCCAAACAATCCCCCATGCAAACTCACCAGTTGGTTGCGATACAGAATCAGCCAGCCGTGGCGCGCAAGGTGAAGCGCTACCTGAAACACTTCGCTGCTGCAGGCGTGCTCGTCGGCTTCGTCGGCTTCCTACCTGACACCGCCTACGCTTGAGGCCTCGGAGCACCCGTCGGTCCGACGGGATGTGAAGGGCGTTCCAATCCGGAGGTAGCTCCATGGTCTGTGGGCCTGAGCTATGGCTATTTCGTTGCGGATTTACGCTTCGACGGTGAAGCCGACTACACGCTGTCGCAGCACACGCTCGCCGCGTCGTTCGGACGCCAGCTAGGTGATGCTTTCAGCCTCAACCTTTCGGCAGGCGCCATTCTGGACGGCGAGCTGGAAGGCGAAAACAGCACACATGACGTTGCTCCTGGCTGGCTGGTCGGTGCCCAGCTGTCACGGCGCTGGATCGGTGGAAACACACGAACGCCCGCTCCATTCCTGATGACGAGCCTCAGCTTGGGTTTTTCAATGACGAAAACCGAGCGCTCTGATGTGACTCAACCGGCGGCGGATTCCGTCACTCTCACCGCAAGCGATCTGCGTCTTGGAGTGATGTTCGGAATTAGCATGTGGGATGGCTTCGCACCCTACGTCGCGGCACGAGCGTTCCTCGGACCGGTCAACTGGACGAGAGCGGGAGAGAGCAGCGTTGGTAGCGATCGCCATCACTACACCCTCGGCGGTGGGCTCTCTTGGAGCGTAACCGGTACCGGCGGAATCAGTCTGTTAGTGGACGGGTCTTTCCTAGGGGAAAGGAGCGTGTCCGGCGGCACCAGTATATCTTTCTAGAGCGACTAGAGAGCGCGAGACGTTAGTCGTTTGTTGGCGAGCGACCTTTACGCAGCGCCGACAAAAGCGTAAAGGAAGCTAGCCCACTGTTGAGCGCGCTCGCTCCACCAGAGCCGCGCGACACCACAAGCAAACGACACGCACACAGCTCGCATCTCGAGCTGTACGGAAGCGAGCGACTCGCATGTTGCGCGAGTCGATATCCGCAGCGCACGAAGTTCAGCAACGCTCCCGGTCGGGGCGTGGTGAACACAGCACGCACCTGATCGAATCAACGGCGCCGCCGGATGAACACGGAGCGCCAAGCTGTAACCTACGGGGAACAACTCAGAAGCTGAGTGGTTCTCTGTCTCTTCGAAGCAACCTCTCCTCGAAGCAACCAGTCTCGAAGCATCCCTCGTAGCCGCGGGGATGCACCCAAGGATGGAACGGTTGCCGCAACTCAGACGTAACACAGTCGATCTTTCGGTTGCGAAAGCGACCGACCTATCCCCACCCATTGTCGTCCCTCGTCGCGTCTGCCCAGACGCGAGCTAACAGGAACCGCGATTCCACGGAGAAAGCCTCCCCCAGACGGCAACTCACCACGGAATCATCAGCACACAGGAATAGAGCGCAGCCATGCCCGCAAAGAAGAAGACCTCGAACAAGTCCACCCCGAAGAGCGTGTCCACCAGCGCGGCGAAAACCAACGGAAACGGCGCCAAGGCCGCTGCCAAGAACGGCAACGGAAACGGCAAGGCAAAGGTGCGCTGGCCCGACGCCGCAGTGAGCGACAACGCCCCGCCGCTGTCTGCAGAAGACGCGTATGAAATCGGCCGTATGATCTCCGAGCGGTATCAGGGTGAGCTCAGCTTGCGTGAGATTGGCGAGCAGGAGCAGCTCCGTCTAAGCCCCGGTGCCCTGCATCGTTGCCTCGCGGTCTTCCGCGTCTGCAACAACCTGAACACGAAGCCCAACTGGCAGCACCTCGGTTTCAGCCACCTCAACCGGCTTGATGCGCTGACCGCCGCCCAGCAAAAGAAGCTGGCCGGTCAGGCTGAGAAGCAGCGTTGGTCGGTGGACCGCATCGAGCGTGAAGTGACGCGACTGCGCCAGACCAGCAAGAAAATCCAGCGTCGCGGTCGGCCCGCGTTGCCGCGCTTCGCCAAGGCAGCGCACCAACTGCGCCGTTTCACGGACGGCCGTGACGACTTGCTGGGCGATCTCGACGCAGCGACCTCCCTCGAGCGCGATCGCTTGAAGGATCTGCAGACGCAGGTGATCCAGGTGAAGGGCCAGCTCGACAAGCTCGACCAAGCGCTCAAGCGTGCGATGAAGGCCTGAACTCAGTCAGCCAAGCAGGATGTTGATTGGCAGGTGTTTTTCAACACCTGCTAGCGAGTGACACCCCGGACCGAATGGTTCGGGGTGTTTTGCGTTCAGAGGAGCGCAGCTGGGACAGAACCGGTAGGCGAGCGGCGGCCGCAGTGCTTTGCGCAGGTGTTACGACATCAGAACACGCTAACCGGTACTAGCCGCCGAAGTTGAACGTGCCCATCAACATGAAACGATACGGCAGCGCGTTGTCGTCCTTGCCGGAGTCGCCGCACGTCTCCCCGCCGCCGTTTATCTCCTCACAGTGGGTGCTGGAGGTCTGGAGGTACGCCAGCGCCTGGGGGCCCAGGCGGAAAACATCACCTAGCTCGAAATCGAAGCCAATTCCGAGGGGAAAAACGACGCCAGAGTTGGAGACGCGGTACTTCGCGCCGCTCTCAGCGGTTGCCTCGCCCGTCACCACTCCCGCCCCGAGACCGAACTGGAGGTAGCCCTGGTACGAGCCGAGCTTCGCTAGCCAGTACCACCGCGCGAGCAACGCGAAGTACGTCGAGGAGAACTTGACGTCCGTAGCCGGGTCTTCGAGCTGCCCTTGCCATTCGTCGCGCACGCCGAATTGCCACCCCGCCAGTTCCGCCCCAAGCGCCCAGCTCTTGCTGACCCGCCAGGCGCCACCCAGGGCGAACGCTCCCCCTGTTTCCACGGGACAATCCGAGGTCGGCTTCTTGTCGTCGCAAACGGCATTGCCCGCGCCGATCCCCAGCCACAGCTCAACCGGAGGCGCCTCACGCTCCTCCGCAGTTACAGGATGCGCTTCTGGCGCACTCTCGGCTGGCGCCATCGGACCAGCCGAAGAAGCATTCGCCGCAGGGGGTGAGGGAGATGCAGGTGCAGGCGTGGGCTGCCCTGTCACCTCCGCGGCGCTCGCGTGCGTTTCCATAGACAAAAGCAGCCCTAAGCCCGCGACCACCAAGACTACACCGTTACCCCGCCACCCACAGTTTGCCTGAGCCATATGCTGCTGCTCACGTTAGCAACCCGCGTGCCGAGACCAACAGCACGTTCGCAGGGCCAGATGACGTGAATTTCTGCATGGAGACTCCGCTCTCGCTGGCCCCTCCAAGGTTCCACCTTCGAGCGCGTTCTCAAGCAAAAACGCAGCATGGGGCGAAGCGCGCTACGCAGAGCCGCGCGGCGCGATGACGGATCGGTCACGGATTGTTCGGCGAGCAAGCGTGAACAATCATCAACACCAAACGGCGGAACCAGCGCGCGATTCGCAGGCTGAATGGAGCTCGACAGGGATGCGGCTTGTCTCGACTGCGCAAAGCGGCTAGCCGCGCAGGATGGTGATGCGCGCCAACCAAGAACTCGAACGACCAGACCTGGTGAAGCTAGGTTCCGATCGCCTGTCGCCCCTCGAGAAGGCCCAGATCCGCTTCATCCGCCACACCTTCGAGAGCGAGCCGTTGGACCGCGCCGTGCGAATCTGCCAGCGCTTCGTGGGGTCTCGCTGGATCACCTACTGTACAGATCGACTCACCCACCTGCATGGGATCGATCGGGTACCCCGCTTGGCTCCCCACGAGAGCGTGATCTGCGTCGCCAACCATCGCTCGTTCTTCGACCTCTACATCGTGACCGCGAACCTGGTGCGCCAAGGACTCGAGCAGCGCATCATCTTCCCGGTGCGCTCGGAGTTCTTCTACGACAAGCCCCTTGGCTTCGTCGTGAACGGCGCGATGAGCTTTTTCGCGATGTACCCACCCATCTTCCGCGAGCGGTCTCGCGCCGCACTGAACTTGGCGAGCCTCGACGAACTGGCATACCGCCTGAGCCGCGGCGGAACCTTCGTGGGCATTCACCCGGAAGGCACACGCAAGAAAGACGACGACCCGTATACCTTCCTGCCCGCCCAGAGCGGCGTCGGCCGCGTGATCCACAAGGCGAAGGTCAGAGTGCTGCCGGTGTTCATCAACGGCCTGATCAACGACATCGCGCTTCAGGTGAAGAGCAACTTCGATGGAACTGGTGCTCCGATCAATATCGTCTTTGGAGAGCCGCTGGACGTGGACGACCTACTGGCGAAACCCGGCTCCCCCAAGACCTACAAGGCGATCGCCGAGCGCTGTCTCGAAGCCATTGGATCGCTCGGACAAGAAGAAAAAGCGATTCGCGCGCAGCTCCATTGAACGGCGATAGCCACCGTGAGCAGCGCGCTCAGGTGGCTATTCCGGGAGGATTCACTGCTGCCTCAGTTCAGCGCAGGCTCATTCGTCGTCGAAGAACAGTGGGTCGCGTTCCCTCAGGAAGTCCGCGATCGCCTGATCGGCGCCTGGTGCGAGCTCGAGGAACCGGATCCCCATGCCGGGAGGCACGTTCGAGCGCTCAGAGTACTCCCTGACCCAGCGCACCTCACCCACGCCCTGAATCGGACGCCCATCGGGGAGGTTGATGTTGATCTCGAAGCGCTCGCCAACGGGACGCAAGTTGTGCGTCGCCACGAAGATCCCACCGGCCGAGAGGTTCTCGACGAAGCCAGCGTAGAAGTTGTGGTCCGAGCCAAAGTGCACATCGAGGTCGACGGAAAAGCGGGTGTGCGCTCGTCGTCCGTCGCTGCCGGGCTGCAGGCTGTGTCGCCGGATGGTCGCTTCGGCGCGTGGCTCTTCTT
Organism: Polyangiaceae bacterium; assembly: GCA_020633205.1. Lineage (NCBI taxonomy): Bacteria > Pseudomonadati > Myxococcota > Polyangiales > Polyangiaceae > Polyangiaceae bacterium. The sequence continues at coordinate 974,514 of JACKEB010000011.1, read as the reverse complement.
GTGTGGTTACTGGATCCATAATGGGTCGCCTCCCTTGGTCTTGATTACGGTTCGGTAGTGGCTGGGCTTGAGCCGATTCCCGCCGGTCGATGGAGGAGCCACGACTTCGAGGAATGCACCGACGTGCGGCACCGGCTCGCGTCCAACAACCTGAACGACACCATCCCGAGATCCTCCAACCCAAGTCAGTTGATTGGGGAGTTCGTCACACACAGCGCCGTTGCAGTCGCGAGTGGCCAACTGTAGGTCCGTATACAACACCCCCCCGACCCAACGTGCGCTCGCGTGGGTCACCTCGAGGTACGCCAGAGGACCTCTCAGAGGCTGCGCCCCATCGCTGGCGAGCGCCGCCTGCGAGCCACCTAGAACGAGCCACAATGAGGTGTAAGGCAGCACCCAAACCAAGCTCCGCTTGCGCCGTCGGAGGGCCATGAGGCCAAACAACCCAAGAACCAAGAGGTAGTTCCCTACGGCAATATTTCGATCGCCCGCGGCGACTCGCGCGCTGCATCCTGGCTCTGCGTCGGGTAGCGGGGTGCTGTACAGCGTCTCGAGCTGGGTCTCGTCCGCCGTCTTGAGGTTGCGCGACGCCACGCTCCAGGGCGAGGCGTAGGGATACATCACCGCGTCTGGGTGCTCTAAGTCTTCTTCCAACCCAAGCACATGCCCCAACTCGTGCTGTAGGACTCCCTCGAAATCGTAGGCGGGAGCACCACCGTCCCGCTCGCAGCTCGCGACATCTACCAGCCGATGCCGACCGTTGAAGATGATGTCCGCGTCCAGTAGCTCCAACGTGTCGGAGTCGTAAGTCAGCAGCGTGATGGCGAGCGCTTCCCCGACGAGCTGGCTGCCCTCTGGAGCAAAGCTGATGCTGTTGGTTGGCCCTCGAGGGTCGTAACCTGGCCCCGTTTCACGACGGGCAGCGCTGACCTCTAGCTCCGGAGCGCCGTCCACTACAGACCAGCGGGCGGCGGCTCTGCGCACCACCTCTTCCGCGCGACTCACGGCCTGACCCAGGCTAGGTTCGACCTCGACGCTGACGCGAGACCCGCGCCAGCGGGTGCCCGCCTCCGCCTCTGGGGCACACAGGCCTAGTCCCAATAAACAAAGCGCTGCTAGCCGGCGTCTCACGCCAGGGGAGAACGGCGAGGCGCGCCAACCCTTGAACCGAGCGCCCTACGCCCGGCGCTTCAGGACTCGAAACGAACCCGGGGCTCAGAGCCAGGGATTGACGCTCAGCTCGGCGTGCCGATCTCTAAGGCCGCTAAGGACGCGCAGCATCAAGTAGATCGGAACCAGCACCGCGAAGCCGAATAGCACGTAGGAGAGCCCGCCCTGCACCACCCGGAACACCGGGCTCTTCAGCGCGTTCATCCACCCAAGGGTCGCGCCAAGTCCCAGCAGCGCGGCTGGCACGAACCACTTCCAGACGACGCCGATCAGCTGATCCACACGGATACGTGGCAGCGCCCAGCGAACCCACAGCACAGCGAGGGTAAGCCCCCAGGCCTTCAGATTGAAGACCAAAGCCGAGAGCAACCCGAGGCTGGGGGTGGACATCACGAGGCCGCGGCTCACTCCAGGCAACTGCCAGCCTCCCAAGAACAGCGCAGCCCCAAGCCCGCTCATCACGAACACATGTCCCCACTCGGCGAAGAACATCAGGTAGCGGGTCTTCACCGAACGAAACCTCAAGGCCACGCCAGATGCCGTGCCGCGCTTAGACTCTTGCCTCGACAACGGGCTCGCTAGCTCCCAATCCGCCTCAGGTAGCTCCGCGTGGGCCCGGCTCCCTTCCGAGAGTGCCGGGACGAAGAACAGCAAGAACATCACGAAGGTGATTGGATTCTCGAAGACGTACCATTCCCAAGGCTTGCCGCCTTGCGCTGCGACTATGTCTCCAATCCTCACGGAACCGGACATGAGCACCACGACGAGGATCGAGAAGAGCGGCGGAATCTCGTAGCTCAGGGTCTGGAGCGCGGCACCTAACCCCCCAAAAAGCGACCAGCGTCCACGTGGCCGCCAACCACCGAGCATCAAGCCGGTGCACACGAGCGCGGTGACGGTGCCCAGGAAGAGCGCGCCAAGATCCAACTCGGGTTCGAGCAGCGGGTGCCCGAAGCAAATCACCGTGAACATGGCGCTGGTGCCTAGGAAGAGCAGGTACGGCACGACCCGCAACGCCGCGTGGCTGTTCGCCCCAGGCAGCACATCCTCACGGAACACTCCAGCGACTGAACCGCGGACCCAATCCAGCAAGCCCACCCGACGTGCGTCTCTGCCGAGCGCACGGCTGCGCTGCACCACCCGCCGTTCGAACCAGCCGATCACTGACGCCACTGGCAGCAAGAACGCCAGCAACGCAACGCACACCACGCCAACGACGACCCCCGCCCACAGCAAGTCTTCTGGCGGAGTATCGCGGAAGCCCTGCACATCGACCCCACGGCGAAGCGTCTCCTTGAGCTTGCCGCGCACGATCTCGAGTTCCGCGGTTTGCGAGCGCCCAGATGGCACGAAGTCAGAGATGTCTGCGAGGCGCAGGCCATCAAGCGCAACCAAGCGGTCGCCGGCCTTCACCCCAGCCGTTTCCGCGCGGCTATTTGCAGCAACGGTCTTCACGAGCAAACCCGCGCCGGGCCCCTTGGGCTCGAACTCGAGTCCCAATAGGGCGGCGGCACGTTGGCCTTCCGCCTCGAGTTCATGCGTGACCGAGACGGGCACGTCAGAGGGAAAAAAGTCGATCTGAACGCCTTCGATGCTCCCCGTGACCGGGGGTGCGCCAGACGTACGGGGGGCAAACGCGGCGGTCACCCGACCGCGGAACGTGGTGTGGGCGCCTGATGCCCCACGCCGCGCGAACTCCGCGAGGGTGACATCGTCGAGCACGACCGCGATGCGATTACGTGAGCTGCTGCTGGCAGCGATCACGATCTCGACGTCCTCCTGGGCGACTTCGCCGGGCCGGTGAAGGGAGCCTTCGAACGAGATCGTGGCCGGTTTGCCCTCCGGAAAATTTGTTCCGACGACCTCGAGCTCATCACCGCTCGAGAGCTCGCGAGGCCCAGCACCGATGACGTTGAGCAAGCTCGGTCGCTCACCCTGCCCGCTGCATCCACACACCACGGCGAGCAAGCCGAGCAGGCTCAGCAGCAGCGCCAGCAGTGGGGTTCGGGGCATCTCCGTCGGTATACCGAGCTGCTCCCAGGTGGGCGAAAAAACGCCGAAACTCGCGCACGAATGAGCAACGTTGGGCTGACGTGGAAGCGAGTCAGCAACGCCTCGGCGAGGCAGCGCGGCGCGCAGGACTCGCGCGCGTCGGAGGACCGCCCGTTTCTTGGCCCGCAGCTCTGGCTTCCGCCACACCCGACGGCATGCGCGAGACAAGCCCCGAGAGTGAATCGCAAGCCACCTGGAGAGACCTGCTGCGCGCGATCCGCGGCCGCCAAACCGAGCTGATGCGGCAACGCCCATGGCGCGACTCGGGACTCGTGCCGAACCCTAGCGGTCGGGAGCAGCAGCTCGCAGACGCGGAGGCGCGCCTTGGACGCACCCTGCCGCCCAGCTACCGCGCGTTCCTGGCGAGCCACGACGGCTGGCCGCGCTTCTACGAGGGCGCGGGGCTGCTCGGTGCGAAGGACCTCGGTAAGGAGAAGCACCTGGATCTGGTGACTCAGACCTTCGAGAGCTGCTTCCCACCGAGTGAGGACCCGGCGCGCGCGGAGACCTCGCAGAAGCCCCACTTGCTTCCGTTCGGTATCGATGCTGCCGGAACGACGCTGTTTGCCTTCGACCTGGACAGCCAGCGTGATGACGGCGAGTACGAAGTCGTCGCTTGGCTTAATGAAGTGGGCGTTCGCCGCTCGGACTTCACGAGCTTCCTGCGCTTGGTCCTCGAACTCTGCGATGCGGAGTACGACGAGCTAAAGCGCGAGCACACCGAATCGAGGCGTGAGCGCGCGTCCACCTCTGACAGCGACTCTTCGGAGCTGCTCGCCATCGCTGCGATCGCCTGATCAATCCGCACAAGCGGCTCGGGTGGACGCAAGTCAGCTTGACGCTATGCGGCACATGCGCTTGTATTGAGCAGGGCCAACAGGCGTATCAGGCGGCCTTGGTGGCCACTGATCACTGCTTAAGCCTACCCTGGGGTACCCGTGTCGGAAGACGTCATTTCTTCGGAGCAGCCGGCTCAGCCTGTTGAAGGCGAGAGCGCGGACCGGCGCATCATCAAGCGCTACTCCAACCGCAAGCTCTACGACACCAAAGACAGTCGCTACGTCACCCTCTTGCAGATCGCGGACATGGTGCGCGCAGGCGAGGACGTGCAGATCATCGACAACGCGACGAAGGAAGACAAAACCGACGTCACGCTCGCGCTGATCATCTCTGAAGAGCTGAAAGCGAAGCCGCGCGGCATCCCGCTCACGACGCTGAAGGCGCTGATCCGCAACCGCGGAGAGAAGCTGCTCACGACGCTGAGGGAGGGCCCCATCGGGCGTCTGATGCCCAAGGAGCAGGTTCCCGCGACCCCTGCCGAGCCGGCGCAGATTGTGGTGGAGCAAGTCCCAGCCGAACCAGAGGCCGGCTTGGAAGACAAGGAAGACGACGTGAGCGACAGCAAAGACGCCAAGGGGCTAACGCGAGTGATCCAGACGTCGCGCGCCACGCTGGAGCAGTGGCAGGCGGCGATCGACGAGCGTATCAACACGGTTTTGCCCGACTTTTCGCCGCTCAAGGATTTGAAGAGCCAGCTTTCCAAGCTCAACGAACGCCTGGATAAAATCGAAGCGCGCCTAGACTCGATCGACAACAAGCCTCAGGAATAACTGGGCGGCGCCCCGGGTTGCCGCTCAGTACCCGATGGCACAAGTCACATCCACGCGCGGCGCGCTTTCTGCGGCGGAATTCGAAGAGGAGGCGATCAGCCACCTCAAGTCGATGTACGCCGTGGCAACGCGCCTCACCCGTAGTCGGACCGAGGCTGAAGACCTGGTCCAAGACACCTTCGTGAAGGCGATGCGAGCTCGGCACCAGTTCGAGCCCGGCACCAACATGAAGGCCTGGCTGCTGCGCATCCAGACCAACACCTTCATCAATCGCTACCGCCGAGGTGGGCTGGAGCGCGCGGTCCTCGACGGACCTGACGCCGATCCCCTCAGCGATGGTTGGATCAGCGCCGCCAGCCTACGCGGGATGCGTGACCCTGAAGGGACCGCGCTGCGTCCGGTGCTCGAAGCGGAAATCCGCCGCGCCGTCGAGGGCCTACCGGAAGAGTTCCGGCTGGCCGTCGTGCTCGCGGACGTGGAGGGACTCGGTTACAAGGAGATTGCCGACGTCATGGGCTGTCCGATTGGAACCGTTATGAGCCGCCTGCACCGTGGCCGCCGCCTGTTGAAGGCTGAGCTGCTCGAGCAGGCGCGCGAGATGGGCATCGTTGGACCTGAAGAGCAGATCGGCTCCAAGCAAAAGAAGGCGAGCGAACCCGTGAACCTAGACGCTTACCGTGAGCGGAAGCGAGGTGTGGGATGAGCAACGCCGCACGTCGTATCGAACCCCTCGTCGACCCCTACATCGACGGCGAGCTGCCACCTGAGAAGATGGTCGAAGTCGAGCAGCTGATGCTCGATTCCGAGGACTGCCACGAGCAAGTCCTGTTCGCTCAGGCGCTCAAGGAAAGCATGCGCCAAACCCTGGCGGATGAAGAGCCCAGCGCGGCCTTCGAGGCTCGCCTGCGGGGAGCACTCCGCGCGGAAAGGGATCGTGAAGAGGCGCTGGAAGGGCACGGTCATGGCCGCGCTCTGCCTTGGAAGTACATCCTGCCCATCGCGGCTGCCGCAGGCTTCACCCTGGTGCTCGGCGCAAGTGGAGATCATCCCCAGACCAAGCCGAGCAGCAGCGCCCAGGCGAACGTGATGTCCAGTCAACCAACGCCGATCACCGTCGACGCCTTGGTGGATGAGCTAGTGAGCCATCACGCGGCTCCTCCGCCGGAGCCGGAAGTGGTCGAGCCTCGCCTGGTCGAGTCGTTCGAGCCTCAGGTCGGTGTGCCGGTTCACGTGCCTCAGGGCCTGCAAGACTACGGCGCTCAGTGGCTCGGCGGCAGCGTCGTTCCCGTACGGAACCAGAAGGCGGCTTCTTTCCGCTACCGTCTGGGTGGTCACCGGGTCACGGTCTACGTCTACGACTCCGAGCGAGTCCCCGTGCGCTACATCTTCAAGCCCAAGGTCGTGCGCAACACGGCCGTCTATATGGGTTCCCGTCGGGGCTACACCATCGCCGCCGTGGAGCGTCGAGGAGTGGGCTACGCGGTCGCGACGGATCTGGATGAGCCGGAGAGCGCCGAGCTAGTCGTCGCCTCCATGCGCTGACACGGGGCGCGCAACACCAGCCATCGAACGCAAATACGGGAGGTCCGAATGGGCCTCCCGTTTTGGTTTTTGCGAGCGTACTTCTCGCGGGTTTGGGGGTGAGGCGCGCCGCTGCTCAATCACTCACTAGCGCCAGCTGCCACGGGCGCCTGATCCGGAAGCCACTGGTGCCCAAGGCGTACCTGGATCTTCGGGTGCTGCTCCACCAACTGCTTGAGCCACTTGAGGCTCTCACGGTTGGTCGCTTGATCTGCCGTAAAGGAACCGGGCTCCACGCCGTGCTGCCAGCCCCAAGCCGTGTGACACGTATCCCCAACCATCAGCACCGGCCCGCGCGTCGTACGCGCCAGATATGCAGTGCTGCCGCTCGTGTGACCCGGCACCTGCAGCGCAAAGAAGCTACCATCGCCGAACACGTCGACCACGCCCCGAGTATCCTTAGGGAAATTCCATTCGCGCACCGGCGGGCGCCCTGCGAGCGCTTCGTCAGTGATGCCCGCAGTGAACGCATGGGAGAACTCTCGTCCCCGCGTCTCACCCTTTCCGGCGTAGACGGGCACATCCTGGGGGATGTCTGGGAGGCCCTCGATATGGTCCGTGTGCATATGAGTGAGAAAGACACCGCTGAGCGGCTGCGACTGCTTGGCGAGCCAGGTGCGCATGTCGAGCTTCACCTGGATGCGCTCGCGGTGCATCACGTCCCCCACCAAGCCACCGAGTAAGGAGCTCTCAGGCTGATTGGCAAGAGCCCACTCGACCCCCGAGTCGACCACGAACAGCCCAAACTTTGGGTGCCGCACGGAATAGAAGAAGATCTGAATTGGCTCGTCTCGGTCGCTGAGTCCCGCCGCTCGAGCCTCGGGCGCGTCCAGGTTGAGCAAGCCGCTCAGGGGCACCTCCCAATCGGCCGCGACGAAGGTCTCGAACTCGATGGGCCCCGGTTGGTCGACATCCGCCAAGAGAGCGTCGTCCGACGCGGTCACCCCGAGGTCCGACGGTTCCACCGCGTGGCTGGACGCAGGCAGGCCAACCACGGCTAGCGTGGCTGAAAACAAGGCGATCCCGGTGATCACTCCAAACAAGACGCGACGCCGACGAGTCATGGCAGAAGCCTAGCCATCTGGAATTGGATGCAAATCGATAAAGATTGCATACTGTTATCCGTAAATGGATATCCCGTGGGAGGACGTTCGCACCTTCCTAGCAGTGGCCGAGAGCGGCAGCATCAGCGCCGCCGCCCGTCTGCTTCGTCTAGGGCAACCAACGGTGAGCCGCCACCTAGCAACTCTGGAGGAGCACCTAGGCTACCCGTTGTTCGACCGCAGCGCGCACGGTGTGAAGCTTACGAGTCGCGGAACTCAGCTGTTAGAGCCAGCGCAGCGCATGGCGGAGTGGGCGGGGGTGCTCACGTCGCGCGCGGAAAGCCGGGACCAAGAGCCAGCAGGCGTCGTGCGCATCACGGCACCCCCGGGGCTGGCATACGGCTTCCTTGCTCCGTTCGCCGCAGATTTGAGAACGCGTTGGCCAGAGCTGCAGCTGCATGCGTTGGCGAGTGTCCAGTATGCGGATCTCGTGCGGCGTGAAGCGGATCTCGCGTTGCGTTGGAAGGCGCCCGAGCACCGTGACCTCGTCTCGTTTGCGACGCTGACGCACCACACCGCCGCGATGGCCACTCCGGAGTACGCAGCTTCCTTGCCGAAAGGCTATGGACTGGCAGATGTTGGATGGATCGGTTGGGCGCCGCCATTCGACCACGTGGTGCCGAACTCAATACTGTCTGAGCTGATCCCAGATTTCCGCCCGGTTTTTGCAAGCGATGACTACCTGGTCCAGCTTCGGGCCGCCCAATGCGGCATTGGAGGCATCTTCCTGGGCCGGGTAGAGCATCGCTACCTGCGTCAGGACATGTTTGTGGAACTCGACCTGGATCTGGGAGAGCACGCCGAGAGCACCTTGCACCTCGTGGTCTCGAAGAGCGCTCTCGACGTACCGCGCATCCGCTTCGTCGCCGAACGGCTAGCGGCGGAGCTCGCTGCTACCCGATGTTGGTGAACCAGCTGCTCGCCGTCGACTAGCGCGGGGGCGCGACGATCTGCTCGCAACCGAGTTCGATGCTTACCGAACCGCCCAGGTTCTTCACCCGGTCGCAGGACGCGGGACAGAGCGTGATCTTGGTCGGGTTCGCCGGGTCGTCGTAGTACCAACCGGGTTGGCCCTGGCACTGCGACACATCATTTACGCGCGGAAATACTTCCTCAGGGCTACCGTCCGGCGTGTAACGCACGTTCAGCTTGTCGGGGTCCGCCTCGCCCTCGGTGGGCGTCGGCATCAGGTACTCACAGCCGAGCGCCTGGCCGCGGATCTCGTTCATGGCGTCCAAGAAGTCTTGGCTGCCGGTCGCGGTGTCCACGACGATGGCCTTCTGGCTGCCGCCTGCGGCGGCGATCGCGTCGAGAGCCGCAATGTCGCCGATGCCAATGGCATAGGTCTCGACCGACGGCGTCTCGGCCAGCGCCGCGGCCGCCACGGCAGCGATTTGCGGGATGCCATCTTCGCAGCGACTTGGCACACCGTCGCTCGCTAAGACGATGATCACCTTGCGATCCGGATGCTGCTTGGCGTAGGCGGTGGTGGCGATGGCCGCGCTCTGGAGCGCCGGCATGGTGGGGGTGTCGCCGCCAGGCGAGGTGCCGTTCATCGCGTTGACGATGCCCGCGGCAGCGCCAGGCAGGGTGTTGAACGGAACCGCCGGGGGCAGGAAGCCGTTCGGGTCGCACATCTCGCAGAAGCCACCGTTGTTGGTGCAGCTATTTCCGCACGGCGCGAAAATCGGACACGTCGGCTCAGTCGGAGAGGGGAAGAATTGTAGGCCGATGCCGACGCCATCGGAGTCCGGGCTCTGCACGAAGTCGGTGAGCGCTCCGACGACGGCGGTCCAGCTTGGACCATCCATCGAGCCTGAGCGATCGAGCATCACGTACATATCGAGGGGGATCTGCTTGCCGCCGTAGTTGTCCGCGGCGCAGGCGTCTTGGCCGGAGCCACCGCTCGCGCCGCTGCCGCCGTTGGCGTCCACGAAGGATGAGCCGCCGAAGTTGTCTCCGCCGCTGCTCGAGCCGCCGTTCTCGAAGCCACCGATGCTGCTGCCACCGTTGCTGGCTGAGCCACCGTTGTTGCCGACCTGGCTACCACCACCACCCGTGGGGCTGCACGCACCAAACTGCGACGCGAGGGCCACCACCCCGAAAACCGCGCCCAAGCGCACCGCATTGATACGGCGACGTTTCGCCGGGTTGCCGCCCTGGGTTGAGGCAAGCTCCAACTGTTTCCGCGAGGTGCTAAGCTTCGACATGGCGACCGTAGTTTAGCGGATAGCCAGCTGAGTCGCCTGTGCCTCGCGCAGATATGAGCCGCGATTTCGTTGAGGCTTGAAGTTTTGTCGGCAGCACCACCGACCACACCGTGTGGGTGCGCCGCCTACTGGGCGACGGGCTTGAATAGCGCCAAAGCTTGCCTCAACAAGGGACGCGCGTCGGACACCTGAACATCCAAGCTGCCTCGCACCAGACCGTCGAGGTCCCGCACCTTCAGAGAACCGCGCGGCAAAGCCAGGCCTGCCAGTTTCAACATGGGTTCGTCTTCCAGTGCTCGCAGGCGGTCCGCGATGGACGCACAACGCAGCTCGTCATCGCACCGCACCGCGAGCTCGACACGCAGGCTTGGAGAGAAGTCGGCGCTGAGTGCGGCTGCCCTCACCCCCGGAAACCAAGGCAGATCCCAGATGGCGCTGAGGAGGAGCGTTCCATTCACGCCCACGATTTCCCGTAGCAACCGATGCTGCTCCGACTTTCTCACATTGGGTGCGCTGCGGTTCGCAGCGGCGACCATCTGAGGGAGGTAACTGGTTGGAGCCCCCAACAAGAGGCCGTCGTCTCGCAACGCGACGACGCCCGTTTGCCCCTGCGCGTCGGGGCCGGCGCCAAGACGCAGAAACTCTGCGTCCCGCTCGCGGTGCAGCTGCTGTCCCCGCCGCGCCAAGGACTCGCGCACGCAGCTCTCGATCTCGACAGCCTTGAAGCCTCCGCTGAACGCCGCTCCGAGCACTCCCACGTCTTCGGCGTGCTCCAGGCGAGGCATGGCCACGGCAACTCGCGCCGCGTGCCCAACCACCGTCTGACAATCGCCAGCCGGCAGCGCCGCACCGCCGGATTCGTCGAGCAGCTGGCGCCCAAGCTCGCTGTGTCGCATGCGCTCGAGGTTTGCGGTCAGCACCACCGCTGAATTCTCCGGTAGCGCGACGATTGGGTCCGGATACGTAGGCGGGGGTGGAGGCGCAGAGCGTGCGTAAACCAGCGCAGCCAAAGCCGAGCTGTACACGAAAGCCGCCAGCTTGTTGAACCCGTGAGGTGTCATGCAGGGCGGCGACGACGTCGCATCCAGACGGCCAGCGCCGCAAGCAGCATCCAACTTTGCTTGGGTGAACGGGAACTCGCGCGACACCCGCACCCCGCGTCCGATGCGGGTAGGCGACACTCCCCACTAGAACACTTGGCGCCCTCGGAGCAGTCCCCATCGCTCGCGCAGCGCAACGTGCACGCCGCATTGCGGCAGCTGCCGGCGCCACAGCTCACCTGAACGCGGGCGGGACACTCAGCGCCGTCGCCGGGGCAACTTGCTGCCTGGAGCAAGACGTTAGCACCGGCGCAACTCGCCGCGGCGCATTGCTTCCCCACGGAAGAACCCAGGCACGCGCCGGCGCCATCGCAAGTCGCGCTGCACGTGGTCGCGCCGCACTCTTGGTCGGGGTCCTCGCCTGACGGCACATAGCTACACACGCCCTCCGTGCCGCTGACAGCGCATGATCGGCAGACGCCGTCGCAGCGCGAGTTGCAGCAGTAACCGTCAGCACAGAAGCCCGACTCGCATTGCGAATCGTCGCTGCAGAGGGTCACCGTTGCGGCCTTGCACTCCCCGTTTGCGCAAACCGCACCCGGCGCGCAATGGGAGTTTTCGGTGCAGGTGGTGCGGCAACTGCGGCCATCCAGCTCGCACCCGTAGGCGTTCGGACACGGCGCGGAGGTGCTCGCGGGACAAGCGCTGCCATCGCCGACGCACTCTGCCGCCTCGAACAACAAGCCATCCTCGCAGCGCGCCTGGCGGCACTCGCTTCCGGCTTGGGTCAGGCGACATCCGCCACTGCCGTCGCAGAATCCACCGCAAATAGCGGCGTCCGTCGGACACTCTTCGTTGGGATCCTGTCCGGCCGGGATGAACGAACAAGTGCCGCGCAACCCAGACACCTTGCAGCTCTTGCAGGTGCCCGGGCAGTCGGAGTCACAACACACTCCGTCGGTGCACACTCCTGAGCCGCACTCGCTCGCGGCCGCGCAGTCGCTGCCTTGCGCCTTGATGCAAGTGCCGGCGTGGGCCGCATCGAAGTTGCACGTCGATCCCGACGCGCAGCTGTCCTCACCGCAGCACGCGCCGTCGACGCACTTACGTCCTGAGCAGTCGCTGTCGGAGCCGCAGTCCTTGGTGCAGACAGTCCCAGCACAGCGAAAGCCGGCTTCGCAGTCGCCGTCGCCGCTGCACAGCGCTGCGCGGCAGCTGCCTGAGCCGTTGCAGCCGTAGCCCAAGCAAACTTGCTTTGGATCTTCCGCGACGGGAGCGTTGCTGCAGGTGCCTTCACTGCCGCTCACGTCGCACGCCTGGCAGCTCCCGCTGCACGCCACGTTGCAGCAGTAACCGTCGCTGCAGATCCCGCCTAGGCAGTCTGCCGGGGCACTGCAGGTCTTGGTGCAACGCCCGGCAATACAGTCGTAATCCGCGCGGCAATCTGCTGTGCCTGCGCAGCTCGTCTTGCAGCCCAAGCTCGTGGCATCGCAAGCGAAGCCGACGCAACTGTCCGGCGGTGTCTGGGCGACGCCGTGGCTGCAAACACCGCTCACCTCACACACGTCGTCGGTGCATGGATTGCCGTCGTCACAGCCGACGCTGGCGCAGCTCGCCGCGTAGCTCAGGGTGCGATGATTTGCGGAGTCTGCGATGAAGAGCGTGCCATCGCTGCTCACCCCCAAGCCCACTGGGGTGCGCAGGGAGCGTGGCCCCACACCGCCCTTGTTGGCGGTTCCGGTATCGAACGCGCCGAGCTGGCCAAACACCTGCGTCGCAGAGGAAGCGCTTGTTGCCGTGGAGAAACGCAGCACGCGGTGATTCAGCGAATCGGAGACCAGCAGGTCGCCGCCCAGGCTGAGCAAGCCTTGAGGGTAGCTGAAGCGATTCGCCGCGATGCCCGAGCCGTTGGAGGCGAAGTCTGATTGGCCCCAAACCGCGTTGGCCACGATGTTGCCGGCCAAGCTGTAGCGCAACACCCGGCGGTTCGTGGTATCCGCGATGAACAGCGAACCGGAGCCGTCCAGCGCGACGTCCGCGGGGCCGTTCAGCGTCGCCGGGCCCACACCGCCGAGGTTAGCGGTGTTCGTGGTTAGAGAGAACTGACCCCAGACCTTGTCCGCTGTTCCACTTCCGGGTGGAAATTTGAGCACGCGGTGATTCCCACGGTCAGCCACGTAGAGCTCGCCGCTCGAGGAGACGGCGAGCCCGGTCGGTTGATTGAGCCGGTCTGCCGCGACGCTAGGAGTCACACTGGAGAAGTCCGCTTGCCCGACCACGCGCGTCGCCGTGGTGGAGTTCCCGTCAAAGAACAGCACGCGGTTATTCTGGGTGTCCGCCACGAACAATCCCGCGGGCTGGCCAGCATCCCCAGTGAAGTAGGCGAGCCCTTGAGGCGCGCGCAGCGAGCCCGCAGACACCCCGCCGTTGTTCTCCAGGCCTTGGGTGAAGTCGCCGGCCTGACCATAGACCCGATCCGCCGTTGTACTTCCCGCGGGGAAATGCAGCACGCGAGAGTTACTGGTGTCAGCGACGAACAAGCTGTCGTCGTCGGCAACGCTCAGCGCGAACGGCGCCGCCAAGCTATCCGCGGAGCGCCCACCCTTGTTGAAGGTCGCGGTGTCAAAGGCACCCGCCTGACCGTAGACTCCGGTCGCCTCAGCGTCGGCGACCACCGCACTCGACTCGCTGCCGACTGTTTCTTCTTCGTGGCTGCTCGAACAGGCAACGAACGCCGCAAACAGCGACATCCAAACCAGCGGCCGCCGCACGCCCCCGCTACGCACTGCCCGGACCATCGCACGTAGCCTACGCCGGCGTTTGTCAGTAGTCAGCTGCTGACCGCGACTTCAGCGATCGCTCGCGCGACGCCCGTCCGCCATGCGTCGCCCTTCCGGCCGCGGTGGAAACACTCGGCGGTCGAGGGGGCTGCGGCGCAAGACCAGCGAACGCTTGCCGTAGCGTTCTTGAAACAGCTCCCTTAGCTCCGCGATGGAATCCACCCGATGCAGCTGAATTTCTGCGGCGTGCTCATCGCACAGCGACAACAAGCGGTCCTCGATCAACACCCGCCGCGTCTTGTCCCCGCCTTGCTTGCTCTCCGCTTCGGGAGCAGCGGCTAGGGTGGGTGCGCCAAGGCCGTCCGTCTCCGACGACGCCAAAGCGCTGCAAATCTCACAGGGTCTGCCGGACATCGGACCAGCGTTGGAGGATCTCTCGCGCTTTGGCCAAGTTTTTGGGGGTGAGAAAGCGCCGAAAAGTCAGCGACAAGGCTCGGCGCGGCGCAGCCCAACGCAGAACGACTTCATCGCCCCAGCGCCGCGCCCGACTTGCGGGGATCTGCGGCGCCCACCTTGCGCCCCTTCTCGATCGCGATCAGCTGAACAGCGCTCGTCGTGAAGGGCATTGTCCCGACGATTTCGCCGCGCGCCTCGAGGTCCTCCCAGAGCGACTTGGGGGCACCCTTCTCGAGCGCGATGTACCATTTCCCCGGGGGAACATAGAAGCGCTGCCCGGAGACCAACCTTTGTGGGTCGACGCCAAACGCCAAGCGCGCCAGCACCAGCTGCGTCACGTTGGTGGCGATGGTCGTGCCACCGGAGCCACCGATGCCCAGCACCGGCACACCGTTCTCGACCACAATCGTCGGCGTCATGCTGCTCACCGGGCGTGCTCCGGGCCGCGCGCGGTTCGGAGACTGTTTCATGCCGAACGCCGCGACGTCTTTGTTCGCAGTGAAGTCGTCCAGCTCGTCGTTCATCTGGACTCCACTATTCGTCGCGGTGAGCTTCGCGCCGAACAAGCGGTTCACGGTCGTGGTCAGAGAAACCATGTTGCCAGCTGCGTCGCTGGTCACCAGATGATGCGTGCCGTGCTCCTCGAGGCCAAAGCGCGGGATGTTGTGGGTCCGATGGAGCGAGATCTTCTTGCGGCGCACCTGCATGCGGGCGGCGCTCATCAGCTTCTCCACGTCGTACTTCTCGAACGCTGGATCCCCAAGGTAACGCGCACGGTCGGCGAACGCACCACGCATCGCCTCGGCCAGCAGGTGCTGATAGGCACCCGTGTCGCGCCCGAGCTTCACTAGCTCGGGCTTCTTGAACAGCCGCAAGGCTTCGATCAGCATCATGCCGCCGGCGCTCGGCGGCGGCATCGTATACACCTGATAGCCTTCCCAGGTGGCGCTGAGGGGCTTGCGCTCGATAGGCTTGTACGCCTTCAGGTCTTCCAGGCTCAAGGCGCCGCCAGCCGCCTTGACGCTGCTGACCATGTCCTCGGCGATGGGGCCCTGGTAGAACGCTTCTGGGCCATGCTCCGCGATGGCCTCCAGCGTGGCCGCCAGCTTGGGGTTCTTCAAGAGGTTGCCCTGTGCGGCTGGTTTTCCGTTCGGATAATATACGGCAGCGATGCCAGCGTCCTGAGTCAACGTCTTGGCGCTTTGAGCGAGCATCTTCGCCAGGTGGCTCTCAACGGGGAAGCCCTTCTTTGCCGCACGGATTGCGGGCTCCACGACCTGCTTCCAGGTGCGCTTGCCATACTTCTTGTGCAGCATGTAGAGGCCGGCTACCTCACCAGGCACGCCGACGTATTTGCCACGCTGGTCCCACGCCAAGGGGCGACTTTCGAAGGCGGCTGCATCTACGGCTTTTGGCGCCACCTCACGGAAATCGAGCAGGTAGGTGGTTTTGGTGTTCGCGTCCCAAACCAGCGCGAACCCTCCCCCCCCGATCCCGCTGGAAGTTGGACTGGCGACCCCCGCGACGAGCACCGCGGTGACCGCAGCGTCCACAGCGTTCCCGCCGGCTTGCATCTGCGCGAGCGCCTCCTGAGCCGCCAGCTTGTTCTCCGAGCTGACCACATTGCGACCTGCGTTCTGAGCGACGCCGGAACTCGACCAGCACAAGGCAACTGCCAGGCACAGCAACGCGAAGAGTCGGTGCGGGGGTTGAGAAGGCCTAGAACGCCGAGCCAGAGTCGGGATCCGGTGGAGGACGGTGTCGTGGGTGCTTGCCATCATGATTGCCAGCTGTAGATAGGGAGCCTACACCCTCTTCACCACCTCTCGAGCGCGAAGCCAACGGCCTCGCGCCAGTCGCTGAAAGACAGGTATCGCGTGCGCTTGCTGTTTGTGATGGATCCCGCCGAATCCATGTCTCACGACAAGGACACGAGCTTCGCGTTCATGCGCGGCGCTCGCGCGCTGGGGCATACGTGTTTGCACTGTCTTCCCCGCAACATCGGCCATCAAGGTCGTGATTTGTTTGCGGACGTGCGGCCCATCAGCGTCAGCGAAGAGGCCTCCCACGTGAGCATCGGAGGACCCGAAACGGTGCAGCTTGCGGACCTCGATGCGGTGTTCATCCGTAAGGATCCTCCGTTCGATGTGGACTACCTGCACCTCACACAGCAGCTGGATTTGGTGCGCGATCAGACGTTGGTGGTCAACGACCCGCGCGGACTGCAGGCAGCAAACGAGAAGCTGTTTGCCTTCCAGTTCGCACACCTGATGCCGAAGTCTCTGGTGACGAGCGATCGGCAACGCATCCTCGACTTCGTCACCGAAGTCGGTGGTCAAGGGGTGATCAAGCCGCTGGACGGCGCGGGCGGCATGGGTGTGCTCTCGCTCACGTCGTCGGACCGCAATGCGCGCGCCATCGTCGACGTGCTGACTCACGAGGGTAAGCAGCTCGCCCTGGTGCAGGAGTATCAGCCTGCGGTGCGAGAAGGGGACAAGCGCGTCCTGCTGCTGGACGGCAAACCTCTCGGCGCAATCCTACGCGTCCCTCGGGAAGACGACATTCGCGCGAACATCCACGTGGGTGGCACCGTCAAGCCAACGGAGCTGAGCCAGGCGGAGCAGGCCCTCGTCGCTGAGGTGGGGCCCGTCTTGAGCAAGCTCGGCTTGTACTTCGTTGGGCTCGACCTAATCGGCGGCAAGCTGATCGAGGTCAACGTCACCAGCCCAACGGGAATTCAAGAACTTGCACGCCACCTAGGTCGCCCGGTGGAGCAAGACGTGATTCGCTGGGTTGAAGCCAATCGACGCTGACGCCCGAGGGGCGGCTCGCCTCACATCGCGCTGACGGTGATGAAATCACCCGGCTCGTCGAACGCTTCATCCATGCTCTCGCCTTCGTCGAGCACCTTGTCGCGGTCGCGATCCTTCTCTTTGATCTCGACGACGAACTCGAGGGCGATGTTCGCCTGCTCGGTGGTTCTGAAGCCGATATCGAACCCGGTGATGCCAGCGATCACCGGCGGCACGTACTTGTCGGTCAGCGGCGTGTTGTGGGTGCGGTTACCCATGTGGAACGCGTGATTCGCGAACGTCGCGGGTCCCATCACGTTGTCTTCGTCAGGCGGAGGCGGGGGCACTTGCAAGATGATGTTCATCACCGCGGCCAGGTCTGTAGTGACCTCCGTCATGTCGTCGAAGGTGAACGTCCCTCGCAAGCGAGAAGCCTCCCCCGCGCTGCTGGGCTTGAGTTCACGGTAGAAGTCGATACCTGAGAGGTTCGGCGCGACTTCGCCGCGCTCCGCGTCGACCACCTGCAGTCCAGGCCAGTAACGCCCAAACTCGTTCCACGGGTCGAGCAACAGCTCGATGGTGTGCGTCTGATC
The DNA here is from genome assembly GCA_020633205.1 of Polyangiaceae bacterium. Classification (NCBI taxonomy): domain Bacteria; kingdom Pseudomonadati; phylum Myxococcota; order Polyangiales; family Polyangiaceae; species Polyangiaceae bacterium. The sequence goes on along the minus strand of JACKEB010000011.1, from coordinate 957,127 downwards.
ATCGAGGTTGCTGATCACCCAAGTGACCTGAACCTCGTAGTCATCCGGAGTAACGCTCGGGTAGCGCTCGTAGGGATCGATGCGATTTTGGCGACCGCTCTGGCGTTCGGTCTGGGTCGACTTGCGAACGGGCAAGCGCACCGGCAGCTTCACTTCGTAAAGCTGGGTCTCGCCATCATCAAAGATCGGCGCAACGTCGGGAGTCATGCCGACTTGCTGCGGGTTGAGGGTGCGCGTCTCTTCCTCGTTGCCGCAACCCGTGATCGCCAGGGCGCCCACCAACACGAGGCCCGTAGCCCACGCCGCGGAGGCGCGTGCCCCCGCCAAGGGGGTTTGGGGGTGAGAGCGCAACGCTTTGATATTCCAAGCAATCATTGAAGTTCTCTCCCGCGACCAGCGCCGCGAAACGCCTTAAGAATCAAGCAATGCGAAGTCGATGCCAGCGAGCGCTTCACTTCTTCTTCGCACTTGGCCGGAAGCTCCACGAGTAGTTCGCTCCCGTGGGCTTGTCCGCCGTGGGGAAACTCAAGCGGCGCACCTGGCGCAGGATGCAGCTGGTGACGCGCGGACCCACGGAGCCGCTCACGTTAGCCGAGCTGACGCTGCCGCCTGGAGTGATCGAGAAGCTGGCTGCGGCGCCGCCTTGAAGCGTGGGCTCGCGTGCAAGTGCTGAGTCGTAACACGCGCGGAATGCACCGTAGCGGGAGTTCATCACCGAGGCGATCTGCTGAGGTGTCAGCCCCTGCCCGGTCTTCTTTCCGCCGCCCTTGCCTTCAACGTCACGCTCGCCGCCGCCACGCCCGCTGCCGGCCCCGGTTCCGTCACCGCTGCCGCCCTTGCCGTTGCCGCCAGTTCCCTTACCGCCAGGTCCGCCACGACCGGTGCCATAGCCGCCACCCTTACCCGGCCCCCAGCCCGTGTCGAGAGTTCCGGATCCGTACGGAACCCCGCCGGGGCCATCACCGCCACCGCCGGACCCGCTGCCCTTGAGGCCGAGTCCAGGTCCCTTCCCGAGCACGATGTCGTTGGACCCAAGGCCACCGAGCGCATCTGCGACGGAGCTGATGGTGCCGAGGGTCTTCTGTACTTCAGCGCCGACTTCGCTCGAGAGCACCTCGCTCATGCCGCCCAAGCCGGGCTTGGGCTCGCCGGGCATGCGGGTCTCGTCCGCCTCCCCTTGCTTGCCGAGCTTGCCCTCAGCGCCAGCGATCTTCTTGCCGCCGCCCTGGTCCTTCTTGTCCTGAGCTCCCGGGTCTTTCACGCCGGAGCCCTTGTCCTGCCCCTCTTCGTTGCTGACTTCGGGCTTCGTTTCTTCTGGTTCCTCCTCCTTCATGTTGAAGCGGAGGAGCAGCTCTTTACGATCCGTAAGCTCGATTGGCTTCGGCACCGCGGGCGGCGTGGCGAGGCGCCAGGCGATCACCAAGAACCCGACGACGCTCATGGCCGCGAAGATGAACGCGACCAGCAGCACCCACGGAATGATCAAGCTTCCGCGTGGTGCAGCTGACGTCTCCGTGAACTGAAAGAAGATCGAAAACGAGCCGTACTGCAGCAGCCCGTAGTCCCCAGCAACAATCGGCACGGGTGCGCCGCTGCGACCGAGGTCCGCTGGGTTTTCCTGGCGGCCGCGCAGGTACACGACGCCCCCAACGCAGCCTCGGCAATCCAGCTGCCAACCGCCCGCCATGGCCTGGACTGGGGCGTCGGCCATCGGCACGCCGTCGGGCTTCGGCAGAACCGCGCGTTCGTGGTCTCCCAGGACGAACGACTCGCCACCGCCGAGGTCGCGAACCGCCACGACGTTCGTGCCCCAGACCGCCGCAGCGCGCAGCGAGATGGCTGCTCCCGGAGTCCGTCCCTGAGTTGCCATAGGTTGCGTCGTCATGCTTTAGCTCTCGTTACCGCAGGGAAGGATGATGGCGAGTGTAGGAAAGTTCGCGCAGGAACGAACGATGGCCGAGGGCGCCGGCTTCGAACTCCGCGCGGACACGACGCAGGAAGTATTGGATCTGAGGCGACTTGAGGCGACCTTCGACCTCTTGCGGTCCGAAGGTGTAAGTCTTCATGCCTTCGTCGCCCTTCTCGACCTTCTCGACCTTTATCCCCGAAGTGTCTTCGGCCTTTGGGCTGGCCTTTTCGCCTTTGCCCTTGCCTCGCTCCTCGGCCTTCTCAGGTTCGCCTTTCGACTTGTCCTCCGCCTTCTCCTCCTTGGCCGAGGCGTCCTTGCCCTTCTTCTTCTGAGCGGACGCTTGGCTCGGAGTGAGCGAGAGGCCTAGGAACAGCAAAGCTCCTGCCGCAATCAGCTTGCGTTGCATCGCCCTCAGAATAGCCGACCCCTCGCCGTCCGTCAGGCCGAAGCACGTGCGAACTCCGCTTATCAATGTGGCAAAGCCAGCGCCGCCTCGCTCAAATCCTGGGCGCGCCGCAAAGATCGGGGGCGACGACCCGCTGAACACTTGGTTTGTGGGGTCCCACGCCCGCGGCTGCGAAAGCGCGGCTGATGCTGGTCTCACCGAGAATGGACGTCGCGTGATGTAGTTCCTCCGAGCACACAACTACCCCTGAAGACGACCGAGAGCGCTCTATGAGCGTGACACGAGTGCGCAGCCCAAACACCGCACGCGCGAGCGAAGAGTCCGGAGGCGGCAGCCCAAGGCCAGCGCGAGTCCGCGAGGAAACAAGCAGTGTAGACCGAGGCGTAGCTCACCTAGTGAGTGTGCGTCGAACCGCGAACGGCCAGCGACCACGCGCGTCCACGGAGTCGAGCGCGAGAGCCAGTCACCCCTCACCTCACGCAGTCCAAGCTCGCCTGGATGCGTTTCGCAGCTCCTTCGCCGGTCCCTACCTAGTCGACGGTCGACGCGAGTGGGTCGACCCGCACTTCCGTATGAACGGCGGCTACGGGACAAATCCGAGCGAAGCCCTGAAGCGTGCCCGTAAGGTGCTGCCCTCGCAGATCATGACTCGGCTCCAGGGCGCTCTCTTGCTCACTGCAACGGGCAAGGCGACACCCCACACCTTGGTGCGCGTGACCCAAGCGCTGATCGACGCGGGCGCACATCGGGAGTTCGGCGAGGGAGCCGCCGCCATACGCAAGATGATGTGGTCGTATGGCATCGGGGTCGACTGCTCCGGATACTGTCGCCAAGCGTTCATGGCAACCCGCGGAGTCAGTGAAGCCAGCGCCAGAGCGCGCTATGGCATCGGACGCAGCAGCAACGGGTTCGACCCGGACCAGCTCTCACGCTTCCGTAAGGTATCACCCTTGAGTGTACGCGCAGGCGACGTAGGCAAGCTCGGCCTCGGGCGAGACAATCACAAGGTCATCGTGGCGAGTCACGATGTGATCCCCGCCCAAGGAGCCGCGCCCGAGGTCCCTGGGCACGGCCCGCTACCGCAGAGCTTTCACGCAGGCGGGCGAGTGCACATTTTCCAGGTGGACTCTTCATGGGGCGCCGGTCCAAGCGGCAGCGCCAGCGGGGGTGTCGGACGACGAGTGTGGGTCTACAGCGAAGCGAGCGGGCTCTGGGGGAGCTACCACGCGAGCAGTGGGAAACTAGAGACCAGCAGGCTGGGTCCCTACGGATACGAGCTGAATGGCTTCTTCCGTCCGCGCCGGGAAGACTGAAACGCTGTGTTGATTTTGTTCAACGAATCACGGATTCGCTGAACTAGAAGCCCCGCAAGTTGCTCATCAGGCGCTTCGAAATCACGATGCGCTGGATCTGCCCGGTGCCCTCGAAGATGTCGTAGACCTTGATGTCACGAAACCACTTCTCGAGCAGCGCATGATCCTCGGACAACGTACCGTGTGCTCCGCAGATCTCGATCGCGTCGATACATGCTCGAATCGCCGCTTGACCCGCGAGCGCCTTGGACATGCTGGATTCCTTGGCGTTTGGAATGCCTTGGTCAGCCATCCAGACCGCCTTCCAGACCATGATGCGCGCGGCCTCTAGGTTACGATTCACCCGGGCTAGGCGCTCCGCGATCGCAGCGTAGCGTGGGATGGGGCGGCTCAGCTGGTAGTTGTCCCGCACGAAGTCTCGGGCGTACTCATAGGCAGCACGGCCGATGCCGCACGCCATCGCAGCCACTAGCGGACGCGTGTTGTCGAAGGTCTTCATGGCGGTCATGAAGCCTTCCTTCGTCTGATAGCGCTCTTCTCCGCCAAGCAGGTTTTCAACCGGCACGTGACAGTCTTCGAGCACCAGCTCCGCGGTCTCGTTCGCGCGCAGACCGAGCTTGTCTTCGATCTTGCCAACGAAGAACCCTGGGGTACCCCGCTCGACGACGAAGGCGCGATGTCCGGCGCGGCCGAGGGTCGGATCGATGGTCGCGAAGATCACCACCCAGGAGGCGCGACCGCCGTTGGTGATGTAGCACTTGCGGCCGTTTAGGACGTAGTGGTCACCTTCCTTGCGGCAGCTGGTGCGGATGCTGGCGACGTCGCTGCCTGCCCCGGGCTCCGTCAATCCGTAGGCACCCCAGCGCAGCTCGTCGGACATATCGCGAAAGACGCCGAAGAAGCGCTCCCGCTGCTCGGGAGTTCCCGACGATCGCACTGGCGGTCCGCCGAGGCCAGCGCCAGGAACGCTCAGCATGATGGAAGCATCGGCCCAGGCGAGCTCTTCTGCCGCGATCGCCGCAGTTCGATTCCCCGAGGAAGGGCCGCCTTCGGAGCCGGTGGAGCCCTCCGTGAGTTCGGTCATCGTGGAGCTTCCGCCACGCATGCTCGCGCTCATCATGTAGAAGTTGCGCAAGAACTCGAGTGGGATGTCCTTGTTACGGTCCCACTCCAGACTGCTCGGACGGATCACGCTCTTACCGAGACCGCGTAACGCCTCTTTGAGCTGCTTCTGCTTGTCGCTCAGCGAAAACTCGAACATGGCTGAATCCTTCTCGACGTGTCACTCGCCGTGTCGAGTCAAACGAACACGCTCTGGGTTTCGGGGGTTGGGAGGACCAAGGCTGAGTCCAGCTTGCCTCGCACTTCGAGGTTGGCAGCGAGCTGATCCATGTGTTCCGCGGTCAGACCGACCAGAGCCATCTGCTTCGCGTCACGCATCATCTTCTCGACGATCACATCCCGCATGAAGCCAGCGCCACCGTGGAGCTGGACCGCATCATCGGCACAGCGCATCGCTACTTCGTGGGCGTGAGCAACTGCCTGCGCCGTGCGCAACAAGCACTCCTCCTCAGGTCTGCCGCTGTCCCAGCACCAGGCCGCGCGGCGGCAGAGGGCGCTGGCGCTTTCTCCATCCATGTGCCGGTCGGCCAAAGTGAAGGCCACCGCCTGGAAATGACCGATTGGCTTACCGAACGCCTGCCGGATGTCGCAGTACTCGCGTGCCGTCTCGAACGCTGACCGACTGAGACCTACTTGCCGCGCGGCAACTATCAGAGAGTACTTGGCGAACGCCCGTAGGACTGCCCGCGTGAAGGGTTCACCGATGAGATCCGAGACCAATCGCGCCTCGCTGGGGAGCTTCACGCCCTCGAGCTTCAGCGGGCGAAAATCCGCGCAGTCGAGCCCCAACGTGCGGTGGCGCTCTCCGACGCTGAGCCCCGCGGTCCCCCGCGGCACGAGGAACGCGCCAAGCCCGTCCCACCCCGCGGACTCGTCTACTTGAGCGAAGACGATGAATTGTTCTGCCAAGCCGGCGCTGCCGACGAAGCACTTTTCCCCGGTGAGTTCGTAGCCGGAACCTTCTCGCTTCGCGACGCAGCCGAAGCCAGGGCGTTCGCTGAGTGCCTTGCGCTCACTCCAGGCGACAGCACCGAAGCAGCCTTCGCCCTCCAGGGTGAACGGCTTCAAGAGCTCTGGAGCGCGCGACCCGCCAAGCTCCAGCGCAAACAGCGGGAACGCACCAAAGCCGGGCAGGCCAAAGGGAGCTGCGGGATCTCCCAGCGCGAGCTCCTCGTTGATGATCACGCTGGTCAGTAGGCCCAGCGCCTGCCCGCCTGCTTCCTCGGGGAAAGCCGCGAGCCCGAGCTGCATCTCCTGCACGCTCGAACGCACGTCGGCAGGCACTCTCTGAGCCTTCTCGAACTCGCGTGCCCGCGGAGACAGCGTCGTCTTCGCGAACTCGAGCACCGTCTCGGAGATCAGGCGTTGGTCTTCGGTGGGTTCGAAGGAGATCATCTTGCCTCGCTGTCCGGCCGCCCCCAAAAGGCTGACCAACGCAGCCTGTATAGTGGCGCTCCATAGAGCGAGCAAGCACCACGCAGGCCCGATGGAGGGCTCTCGGCAGAGCTGGGCGGGCTCGAGGCGTACCTCACCCCCAAACCCGTGAGCTGCGCTCAATCGGGCTTCGAATCGGAGGGGTTTGACTGAGATGCGGCTGAAGTTGAAGCCGCCGGATCGACAGGCGCGGGGGAGAGGGTCAGGCCTCGGGGCGCAACATGCCTTGGATGGCGGCGCGCAGCATTTGCTTGCGCATGCGACGGGCGCTTTCGCTGAACGGCTCTGAGCCGATGATCATCGACTCGACGTCAGCGACTGCGGGGTAGACCAGCATCAGCCCCATGAGCGCGAACACCGACTGGCGGATGCTGACGTGACCGATCGCCTCTGCTTCCCGCGCCCCCTCCAGCCAGCCAAGCAGCAACACGTAGAAGCGCTCCACCGCGCCCGAGCTCATGCCTGCGTTGTGAACCGCTGAATCTTGAGGGGCGACCATCGCTGCCAGCAAGAGCCGAGCGGCGTCGGGCTGCTCGGAGAAGTGATCGACCAACCGGTCGCTCAGCTCGAGCATCTGCTCTAAGGACTTCTGCTCGGCCCCAAGTAGCGGCTCCATGTGAGCGACGATGCTGGCCACCGTCGCCTCCAGCACCTCTTCCGCGATTTGCTGCTTGTTCCGATAGTGATGGAAGAGTGTGCTCTTATGTAGGCCCACCTCATCAGCCAGCTTTTGCAAGCTGACGCCGTCGAAACCATAACGACTGATCAGGCTCCGCGCTGCCGCGTGGATACGCTCGCGCGAGTTGTCGCTCGACGGCGACCGACCCGACTCGGGCGCCGCGTCGGGAGACTTGGCTGCGCTGAGGCGCGTCACGGATCCAACACCCACTTCGCTCCGGGGCGCGGGCTCAACGTTTCCCTTGAACTCGGCGAGAGCGGCTGAAGACTCTTGGCTGGCAGACATGTATGTCTTTTCCTCCCGGAGACCTTCATCGTCAATCAACTTCCAGCATGATGTTGCAGGACAGAACACATTGTCTCAGCTGGTTGAACCAACTCGATCGTGAGGTTGTGCAACGTTGCGCAACTTGCACAGTTGCTTGCACTGTTATGCGAGACGGAGCGGTCACGCAGCGTGAGAGCGCGCTCCCATGGCTCGCGCGCCGAGCTCGACGACACGGTACAACCACGCGGTACCACCGCTCGGCGAAGCGCCGTCCGGGGGGAGCACGAAGTCGAGCTGAGCCTGATAGGACGGCTGCGTCGGGTCGATGGTGCGGAAGTATGATTGGTCGGTGCCAGGCACATTGCCGAGCTTCTGTCCCAAGCCGTGGAGTAGCCGATCGGCGCGGCGAAACAGCTCCCGCGGGTCCAAATCCAGCGCGCGATAGTGGGGAATCATGCGCATTTGCGTGGCGGCAAACATATCCCCAATGGTTTCGGTGTGAGCCGCGATGCGCTGGCACTGTCTGGCGTCGAGCTTAGCCAAACGCGACGGCAGGTGCATGACGCCAAGGCCGACGTGGCGTGCTTCGTCCTTCTCGATCAGCGGTAGCAGCTCGCTCAGCACCGGCTCGACATTTGCTTCCGCCAGGAAACCAAAGATCGACTGAGCGGTACCCTCGGCCAAGAGCTGCATCGCGAACAGCTTGAGTGTCAGGTCCTCAGCCGAGAGCAACGAGCGAACCGCGGCTTGAAAATACGGGTCCAGAGGCGGAACGGGGACGTGCAGCAACGCCACGTAGTCCCGCAGCACGTAGAAGTGCCGAGCCTCGTCGAAGACCTGGCTCGAGGCCGCCATGCGAGCATCCAGGTCCTCGAGCTGCTCAGCGAGCTCAGCCGAGACGTACCAAGCGGCCAGCTCTCCCCACATCAGCATGCTCATGAGGTGCGCGAGCGCCTCGCGTTTCTCCCGAGACAGCTGGATGCCACCGTGCTTGTGGACTGCCGCGCGGAAAACTTCATGGCCGTCCCAGCTGTCGCGAATCGCGTTGGTGTAGATGCGCCGCAGGCGGTGGGTGCGCTCTTCCGCCAGCGCCAGAGGTTCGTCGATCAGCACCTGTTGCTCCGGCCAGCGCCGGTGCCGACCGAAGCGACTCTTGACCGCCAAACCAAAGACTCGAGACACCGCCGAGGCGACCGCCACCGGCACCTTGAGCTGCTTTCTCACCTGCTTGATCGACGACATCGGCGACTTTCCCCCCGTTTTCACGCCTGGCTGCTGGGCCGGTTCGCTTGATTACTAACCCAAACCAACCGGTTGGCTTGGGGATAGTGCCAGAATTCCCGACCGGGTCAAGGCGCCGCCAGGAACTATGTTTGGATGGTGCGCGAAGAGCCTCTAGAGAGCCGGGTGCGGGCCGTGTTGCTAGCCCACGACGCCGACGCTGCGGTCGTTTTGACCTTGGAGGAACTCGGAGCCGAGGTGCTCGGCTTCTTGGTGGCTCGCCAGAAGTCGCGGGCGGAAGCCGAAGACGCCTTCTCGCTTGCTTGTGAGCGCCTTTGGCAAAGCTTCGATCAGTTCGACTGGCGCTGCAGCCTGAGGAGCTGGTTCTATCGCCTCGCGCGCAACGCTGCCGTCGATCTGATCCGTCAGCGTGGAGTGGTTGGCCGAGGCGCAGTGCCCCTGTCCCAGGCGCCTGAACTACAGGAACTCGCCGCTCGTATCCGCACGGCGACGGCGAGCCACTACGCGAGCGAGCGCAAGCAGGAAGTCATGGCGCTACGTGAGCAGCTCTCTGAAGAAGACCGCGAGCTACTCACCCTGCGCTTCGAGCGTGGAATGTCTTGGGACGAGGTGGTCGAAGTGATCAGCGGCGCTCTGCCGGCAGATGCCAGAACGAAAGAGGCGGCACGCTTGAGGAAGCGCGCCCAGCTGGCGCGGGATCGCCTGCAGAAGCTCGCACGGGAACGTGGACTGCTACCGAACGAATGAGGCTACGCCACCGCCACGGCTGCCAGCTGCCGTTCGAGTGCCTCTGCGGAGGGGCGTTCGAGCGGATCCTTGTGTAGGCAACCAGCGACTAGCTCACAGACCGCTGGCGTTGCCTCAGGGAAAGTATCCTCGAGGCGAAGCGGTTCATCGCGCGCGATCGACAGCATGACGTGCATCGAGTTGGCCCCACGAAAAGGGCGCTCACCGGACAAGAACTCGAAGGCCGTGATGCCCAAGGCGAAGATGTCAGCAGCTGGCGTCAGGCGCTGCCCCAACACTTGCTCGGGTGCCATATAGTGAGGCGTTCCGAGAATGACTCCGCCGCGCGTGGCCACCTGAGTGGTCCAGTCGCTCGCCCCTTGGAGCTCTCTCGCGGGGCTCTTCGTGAACCGTGCGAGCCCGAAGTCGAGCAGCTTGATCTTGCCCCCGTCAGCGACCATCACGTTATCCGGCTTGATGTCCCGGTGGACGAGGTTCTGAAGGTGCACCGCAGCAAGCACGTCGGCAACCTGGCGTAGCATCGAGAGCCGCCGCGGCAGCTCCGGAGCCGTTGGTCGGCGAATTTCTCGGCGCAGCGTGTAACCCTCGATGAACTCCATGGCGATGAACAGGTGACCATCGATCTCACCCGCATCGTACACCCGTGCGACGCCCGGGTGCGCGACCATCAGCCCCCGGCGCGCCTCCCCACGGAAACGCTTTCGAAACTCAAGGTACTGTCGCTCGTCCTTGCCGCCGAGAGCCGTCGGATGGAGCAGCTTGAGCGCCACCGGCGCGCGCGTCTCGCCGTCCATCGCGCGATACACGGCCCCCATGCCGCCAGCCCCCAGTAGCGCTTCAATCTGGTACCTGCCGACGCGTGTGCCGAGCAGAGCCTGAAGACGCGTCGCCGGATCGATGGGGCGCGCGTCGAGCACCTGCGCCAGAAGCGCCCGCTCGCTTGGCGAGAGGACGTCTGCCTCCGTGTCCGGGCCGTCCACCACGAAGGGGAGACTACCCGCTCCCAGCGCGGAAGAGGGGCGAACAAAAACCTCCAGTGGACCCTTCACACCTAGAACCGGCCTGCGTCTGCCTCTCTGGAGGCTTGAAAATGAGCTTAGGTGAATTAGCGACGTCCATCTCGTGGGCCGCTAGCGAATGGTGCGACATTGGTGGCGACCTGCTTTGGGAGCAGGTCTGCCGGGGAGAGTTCCTGATCTCCGGCGTCCCTGGGCCGCCGGGGTATCGGCACGCGATGATTCGCAAGCGCGCGCCCAGCACGCCGCTGAGTGACCTCGAGCGCGATGCGCTGGAGCGCCTGGTGCGAGGATGTCGGCTGGAGCAGGCGTTCGATCTCCGAGTCCCCGTCGGGACCTCGGCGTCGCTGGCTGCGAGGGCGATCCGCAAGTCCGGCGCCGGCTCACCGATCGGCGTACTGAGGACTTGGAGCATCCTGATGTCTCCAGGCTGCGAAGCGCTCCAGCTGCTGTCCGACGCGCTAGTGGTGCGTACCGCCACAGTGCCACTACCGGAAGAAGAGGAGCTCGACTCACGTGAGCTGGAAGTCCTGACCCTGGTACTGGCCGAGCGCTCCAGCGCAGACATCAGCATGTTGTGTGGTGTGTCCCCACGTGCCGTCGCTCGTCAGCTCGCGGCGATTTTCCGCAAGCTGCAGGTATCAGACCGCTATGAGCTCGCTCACCTGGCGTTCATTGGCCGCCACCCTACACAACACGTGCTTTGAACCGAGCACCCCTCGGGTTTGTCGGACCGGGTTTGGTCCCGCGCTACTTCATTCCTTGCGGATATTAAATTGAGACGCTGGCCGGTTGCGTTCCCCGGCCATTTCGCTTCTAGTGTTTGCGGTGCGACACGATCCGGTAGGCATACTTGAGGTTTGCTACTCGCTGACAGAGGGCTTCGACGACTGGCTCGCGCGCCTCACCCATGCTCTGCAGCCGAGCCTCGACGTGGGTCTCGGAGTATTCTGCACAGGCATGTACCTAACCCCAGGCGGACCCGAGCACGCGTTCGTGCGGACCCTGGGGGATGTTCCGCCGAACATCGCAGAGTTGCTGCGGCTGAGCCAGCAGACGATGCCAGACCCCGGTGAGGTCACGACGACTTTCGCAAGCTCTCGCTTCACCAGAGCTCGCAGCGAGATGTCCCCGAACAACCTAAGACGCTTCGACGAACTCGCCCATCCGGCGGGAGTGCGCGATGGCGTCGGTATGGTCTTCTCTGACGGCACGCTGGGTGTCCTAGTCGGGGGCTTTCATCCGGAAGAAGCGCGCGTTGGTCTCTCGGAACGCCGCATGTGGAGTCAAATCGCGATTCACCTCAGCCACGGGTTGCGACTGCGACGGCGGATCGCTCGGACCCCAGTGGCCATCTTGGAGAGTAGCGGGCGGCTGGTTCACGCAGAGTCGCAAGCCCAGGGCCTGAGGGCACGTGAGCTTCTACGGCGTCATGTCCGAAGCATGGAGAAAGCACGCTCGAACACCCGACGCTCCGACGCGCCCCGGGCTATCTCGCTCTGGCAAGGCTTGGTCGACGGACGTTGGTCTCTGGTCGATCGCTTCGAAGCCGACGGCAAGCGCTTCGTTGTCGCGCTGGAGAATCCAGTCGCAGCCGCGTCCATCACGCGGCTATCACCCAAGGAGGCCGCAGTGTGCCAGCTAGCGGCTCAAGGCCATCCGCTGACCGCGATCGCCTCCGCCCTTGGCTCCCGGCCTTCCACGGTTTCGACCCAACTCAGGCAGGGCATGCGCAAGCTGAAAGTCAGCAAGCGGGCCGAGTTGGCACAGACCTGGGCGCTGCTTGCGCGTGGTGAGAGCGACGTGCTTGCCCTGGCTGCCATCGACCGCGGCCTGGTGTGCGTGCGCGGTACCCAGGCAGCGCAGGTGCCCCGCAGCCTGACCGCAGCCGAGCAAGACGTCGCGAAACTGGTGGCGAGCGGCTTGTCGAACCGTGAGATCGCGATCCAGAGGGGCGTCAGCGCGCACACCGTCGCGAACCAGATCCAGCGGATCTTCGACAAGCTGGGTGTGTCGTCCAGGTTGGCGGTGCGAGAGCTGATCGAAGCCTGAACGCGAATTCATTTCCACGTGATTCCGCAAGTCTCTGGCTGAATTGACCATTTACCTCGTCGGGAGGGTTGATAGCCGTGCGGCATGATCATCGGAGTGCGCTCGGGGGCCGCTGTGCTCTGTGCGTTGTTCATTAGTGTGTCCAGCTCAGAAGGCCTGGCGCAGCAACACGTTCCTATCGGAGGACGCACGGCGACGATGGGCGGCGCTGGGATCGCGGCCGGCAACGATTCCGCGCTGCCCTATCTGAACCCGGCGGGGCTGGCCGGGGTTCCAAACGACATCTTCGGCGTTTCCGCGAGCTTGTTCGCCTACCGCGAGCGCAGTGTCGAGACGGTGTTCTTTCCCCGCGGGTTCCCGGCGAGCTTCGGTCCGACCCGGATAGACGACGAGACCAACACCAGCTCGAACACCTTCGAGCTTCCGAGCTCCGTGATGTACTTCAAGCGTATCGCTAGCAGTGAGGACTTCACGGCGTTGGCCGGCTTCGCGTTGGTGATCCCCGAGATCGAGCGCTTTCGCCTGAGCCCTTCTCTCGACGCTAGGCTCACCAACGTCGCGGGACGACTACTCGAGGACGTCACTATCAAGCGCGATTTCACCGCGTATCACCTCGGCCCGAGCTACGCGATGAGCGTTGGCAAGCGGCTGCGGCTCGGGGCGTCGCTCTTCGCGCGCTACACGGTGTGGGATGAAACGAACAGCTCGAGTCGTTTCCTTCAGCTGGGGAACAACGCCGCCACCTCAGACAACGCGCAGAGCTTCACGCTCAAGCGGGAGACGTTGGCGTTCGCGCCGGTCATTGGGACTCAGGTGAACGTCTTCGAGTCTCTGTGGCTGGGGCTGAGCCTGCACGTGCCGACCATCAATCTGTGGGGCCGCGTGGATGGTGCCACGACGCTCAGCGATACCACATCGGATCCGGCTGACGTGAGTCGCGTAACCAACTTCAGCCAGGACACGAATTTTCACGCGGAAACTTGGCGCAACGATCAATCGCTACGAGTTGGTCTCGGCGTGGCCTGGGACGACCGAGAGCACTTCTCCGCCGCACTCGATTTGGTCTACCGCGCATCGCGGGTCGACGCGCTGTCGGGACACGGCGTGCGCCACGTCACGCAGTATGAGACGGGCGACATCGTTCGCGACCGCGATGAACGCATCGAAGGAACGCACGAGATCGCGCAAGGCATCGAAATCCACGCAGGCGTCGAGCTGTCCCTTTCCGCCTTGTTCGCGCTGCGCGCTGGCGGCTTCTACATCGATCCCCTGCCCACGGACGAGCCGATTCAGTGGCAGACAAGGGAGCGTGAAATGGGAGGCAGCCTCGGCCTCGGCATCACCTCGGGCAGCTTCGATTCGACGATCGGCCTGAGCTTCACGCGGACAACGGGCGACTTCTATGCGCTCGACGAGGCCAATGGCGGACTCGTTGCGACGAACACCCACTCGAACACGCTGTTCGTCGTGCTCTCGGGCTCAGTCACCGCGGAGGAAGCGAAGGAGACGATCGAGCGCAGCGTGCCGGTCCAAGTCACGCCAGAAGTGAGGACCCAATGATTCGCTACTTTGGCCTGAGCCTGGTCGGGCTGCTGCTCGCGGGATGCGGCGGCGACGACCCTGAAATCTCCTGTAGCGGCAACGGCGGCTGCGCACGTGGGGAGTTCTGCAGCACCAGCGGGGAGTGCCAGCCACTGGCGGACAACTCGTTCGCAGGGACGTTTCGTTGCGTCCCAGGAACAGCGTCTGATCCTCCCATCAGCCTCGAGAGCGATGTCGTCGGCAAGCTGTTTGGAGAGGACGTAACGCTCAACGCAACGGCGGTTTGCCACTACGACGACAGCGCTCTGATCGTCAGCGCGGTGGGAGCCGATCAAACCCAAGTGTCGATGTATACGACGGCGCCGCAGGTGAGCAACGTGCTCGACGGCTTCAACTTCTTGAACACTGCGTTTGGCTTCGTTGGGCGCGGGAACAATATCGGGAGCAGCACTCCCGCCCTCCTACTTCTGACCGATGGGGTGTTCACCCTCGACGGAGCTCCTACCGCGGGGAAACCGCTAACGGTGCATGTAGAAGTACGGGGCGTCTCGCCTGCCCCACAAAGCACCGCGGGCATCCCCTGCTCGGTTGGAACCGAATGTGGTGGGTACTTCTTCTCGGAGTCGGTCTGCGCCTACAGCGAGTCCGACACCTTCTGCCTCGCGGATTGCACAACGGACGCAGACTGCGGAGCTTTTGGAGCACAGATATGTGACGACGGAACCTGCTTCAGAAGCTGTACCGCCGACACTGACTGCGTGGGCAAGCAGCGCTGCTTGTCACTTCCGAACGGAAACATGTGCCGCTAAACAGGAGACACCCATGAGACTCTTCAAGCTCGCCATCCTGGCCACCTGCGCGTACGCCTTGAACATCAGCGCGTGTACCTCAGACAACAGCTCGAACCGCCCATTGAACGCCGCTGGCAGTTCGGGGTCCGCTGGCGAAGGAGGCAGCGGCAACGCGAGCAACTGTGGCTACACCAGCCAGGTTGCCTGCGAGAACACCTGCTTGAACGGCACCTGTTGCGAGCAGGCGTTGACCTGCAATCAGCTCGGTTGCAGCTCTCTGATCGACTGCGTCGACGCCTGTGAGTCGGAGGGTACCTGCATCGACAACTGCGCCAACCAGTACCCGAACCTCGTTGACCCGTTGCTCAACATGTATGGCTGCCTCGACGACTGCTGCGCCGCGGGCGGCACTGGCGGCAGCGGCGCGGGAGGCAGCGGTTCCGGAGGCAGTGGCGGCGGAAGCGAGTGCGGCTTCACCAGCAGCGACGCCTGCCTGAGCTCATGCATCGAGGGCAGCTGCTGTGGTGTTGGCAACACTTGCGCCAACAACTCCGAGTGCGTGGCGCTCAACAACTGCGTCGACGCGTGCGCGGACGGCGACTCGGAGTGCATCCAAGGCTGCGTCGACGCACACCCCAATGGCTATGACGACATCTCGGCGTTCGCGACCTGTCTCAACGGGTGTGGCTGCGGTGGCGCCTGACTCCTCTACACGGCCGTTCAGGCTTACCTGCGCATGCAGCCAGTAGCGCCGCGCCAAAAGCGCGCCTCTCCCCCAAAAACCCATGAATTGAGCTGATTTTTTGGGGGTGAGGAGGGCTGAAACGCGGTATGCACTCGCTCCCCAAACCCTGATCAGCGGGTCCTCGAGGCATGTGCAAACAGCCGAGCGGCCCGCCCCACGATTCGCGCCTGGAAGGCGCGAACATTCCATTCGCGGGACCTTGCATGAGTCGCCTCATAGAGCTAGGGTCCCCGCCCTTCAAAATGGCAAGCGCGATTATCAAGACGGGTGGCAAGCAGTACAGCGTCTCCGAGGGAGACGTCCTGCGTGTCGCCAAACTAGCAGGCAACCCGGGCGAGAACATCGCCTTCGAAGAGGTTCTGATGGTCGGTGGCGATCAGCCGAAGTTCGGCAAGCCCACGGTCAGCGGAGCGAAGGTCGAAGGTCAGATCGTGTCGCACGGGCGCGGTGAGAAGCTCATCGTGTTCAAGTTCAAGCGGCGGAAGAAGTACCACCGCAAGAACGGTCACCGTCAGGACTACACCGAGGTCAAGATCACCGGCATCAAAGCCTGATCTGAGCGGGAGCATTTCGAGATGGCACATAAAAAGGGCGGCGGATCCACACGGAACGGCCGCAACAGCAATCCCCAGTTCCGCGGCACCAAGGTCTACGGCGGTGAGTTCATTCGCGCCGGCGGCATCATCGTGCGCCAGGTCGGCATGACCATGGCTCCCGGCCCCAACGTGGGTCTGGCCAAGGACTTCACGCTGTTCGCCCTCTGCGACGGCCACGTGAAGTTCGGCTGGGAGACGCGCACCAAGAAGCGCGTCTCGGTCGAGCCCGCTGCTAGCTGAGTTCGTCTGAGCAGCCAGGCTGCTCTTCCAATCGCGTAAGCCTTTCACCTGGACTCTGATCGCCACGGCGGTCAGAGTTTTTGGTGTTTCTGCCATTTGCGGTGCTTCGCACCGCGGAAGCCATTTCAGGGGGGTCACTCAACTCGAGTGACCCTTCTGTCGTATTGGGTTCGCCAGTGACTCTTCCTCCCCCCAAACTCCTCGCCACTGATCTCGACGGAACGCTCCTCGCGAGCGACGGGACGATTCATCCCGAAGACGCGGCGGCTATTCAAGCGCTAGCGCAGCGCGGGGTTCGCGTGACCTTCTGCACGGGACGCATGCACTCGGGCTGCGGCCACCTCGCAAGGCAGCTGGACCTAACGACCCCGCTCGTCTGTCTAGACGGGGTGCAGATCGTCGACCCACGTAGCGGAAAGCTGGTTCACACCGAGCCGCTGCCTGCAGACGCGGTGGCGCCGTTGCGCGAGGCGCTCGGCGAGCTGCGGCCGATGACCTTCCTGTTCGGCGCGGATCGCATCGTGTTCGACGCCCACGGGGACCAGGCAGCGCCCTACGTGAGCATCTGGACCGAGGCAATGGACCGCGTCGAGAGCGTGCTGGATCATCCCTCATGGGAAGACGAGGCGCTCGGCATGGTCGCCGTGGGTGAGCAATCCCGGATCACCGAGCTGCAACACTGCGTGAACGGGCTCAAGGAACTCGAGAGCGCTGCGTTCATCTCTAACCGCCCCGGTTTCGAGGGGATCTGGGCGATGGTGGTGCGCCGTCGCGGTGTCAGCAAGGCAAGCGGGTTGCAGCACTTGGCGGAGCTGCTGGAGATCTCCCTGGACGAGGTCGTGGCCGTGGGTGACTGGCTCAACGATCTGACGATGATGCGCGCCGTCGGTCGGTCCTATGCGATGGGGCAGTCGCCGCCTGAGGTGGTGGACGCGGCCAACGAGGTGCTGCGAGCGAACCACCACACCGGTGGCGGGATCGCCGAAGCCGCAAGACGCTCCGGCTTGCTCTAGCGAGCGTCGGTTGGCTCAGCTCCAGTAGTTCTTCGAGCCGCCGCATTTCGAGCTGGGCCGTGCTATGCCGGTTTCCAGCACGTGTCGGAAGGGGAGACCACAACCACCGCGGGGAAGCGCCCGCTCTATCTAGTGTTGGCGCTGGCAGCGCTGTCGTTGGTGGGGATGATGGTCTTCCTCGAGGGGTTCCAGCTCATCAACGCCACGACGGACCCAGAGTTCGCAGCGCGAGAGACCGCGGAGCTCCAGCCAGTCTTGGCGGCTGTACTCAAGACGCAGTTCGAAACCATAGCGGAGCTCCACAAGATCATGACTCCGATGGGCGTCGCCTTGGTGCTCCTCGGTGGCGTGCTGTCCATCGTGTCGATGCGCGGGATCTTTGGGCGAGCCTCCGCCGGGACGATCCTGCAAGTCGCGCTCGTCAGCGGCGGCGCGATGGTCCTCAACTTCGTGCTCTCGGCGCCGGTACGCGCCGCGGCCACCGCGGCCTTGGGCACCATATCAAACCCTGAAGCCGCCCAGATCGCGCATTTCCTCCCGGCAATATACGGCTTGAAGCTGGCGCTACCTTTGATGACGCTTGCCTTGGCGGTGTTTGGCGTCACACGACGTGCGGCTCGGGAGGCACTTGGCGCAGCGTCGGATCAAGTGAGCGAAGAACAGTAGCTCTCGCGAACAACTTGGGCGACAGTGCCGGTCGCGCGCCATGTCGAGAATTCACCTCCTTCCTCCGGAGCTCGCGAGCCAGATTGCGGCTGGCGAAGTCGTGGAGCGACCAGCCAGCGCGGTGAAGGAGCTGGTCGAGAACGCGCTCGACGCGGGCGCCACACGAGTCGACGTCGAAATCGTGGGCGGTGGCATCACCAAGGTCGCTGTGCGCGACGACGGCCGAGGCATGGACGCGGAGGATGCGGCGCTTGCCGTAGAACGCCACGCGACGAGCAAGCTCTCTGCCATCGCAGACCTCCAGAACGTCGTGACCTATGGTTTCCGCGGAGAAGCACTGCCCTCCATTGCTTCCGTCAGTCGCTTTCGTCTGGTGACTCGCAGCGCGGAGTCCGACGCCGCGACGGAGCTGCGCTTGGAAGGCGGTGTGAATCCCGTGATCACCCCGACAGCCAGCGCAGTCGGGACGCTCATCGAGCTCAAAGACCTCTTTTTCAACGTACCGGCGCGACGCAAGTTCCTCCGCTCCAGCAACACCGAGTCTGGCCACATCACAGAAGTGCTGGAGGCGGCGGCTTTTGCCCGTCACGACGTGTCGTTTACGCTGACTCGCGATGGACGCAAGGTGCGGGAGTGGCTGCGCGCGCCGAGCCGCGGCGAACGCGCGCGTGCGGCGTTGCAAGAAGACGAGCTTGCTCAGTGTGAGGGAGAGCGCGGGACCCTCAAGGTCGAAGCATACCTATCGCGGCCAGAGCGGGCACGCGCAGGCGCTGCGGGGCTCCGACTATTCGTCAACGGTCGGCCGATCAAGGATCGCGCACTCGCTGTGACGGTCGCTCAAGCGTACGGCAGCGTGCTCGAGCGGGGACGTTATCCGCGCGGTATCGTGTACCTCGAGCTACCGCCCCAGCTGGTCGACGTGAACGTTCATCCGCAGAAGACGGAGGTGCGCTTCGCCGACGCGCGCGCCGTTTGCGACTCGCTCTACCGGGTGCTCTCCCTCGCGCTGGCAGAGGCATTCGCGTTGCCTGCTCCCGCCAAGAACCCCTGGTCCCAGCGTCAGCCAAACGACACCCGACCTGCCTGGCAGCGCGACACCGCGCAGCATATGAACGTGCAGCACGAGAAGGTGCAGCACAACACGCCCGGCGCGGGTGGAGCGAGCACACCCTTTCAAGGCCAAACCCGTCTCGCGCTGGAGTCCGAGCCGCCCCGAGCTGCAGGCTCCAGTCCTACAGCAAGCCAGGATCCTTGGGGGCTTGGCCCAGACACGACTGAGAGTGATCCGCTGCAAACGTATCCACAGGGCAATGCCACAAGCGACCTCGCAGCGCTTGTGGCGGTGCGCGACAGCCACCTCGCCCCAGTACGCCCAGACGGAACCACCGCTGGCGACCCGGGCCTGCGCTGGGCGAATCTGCGATTCGTCGCGCAGCTGCGGCAGACCTACCTGCTGTGCGAAGCGGAGGACGGCTTCTATGTCTTGGACCAACACGCAGCAGCCGAACGCGTCACCTTCGACCGGCTGCGCCGACAGTACCAATCCCGCACGGTGCCTGCTCAAGCGCTCCTCTTTCCACTCACTGTAGATGTCAGCCCGGAAGAGGCAGACTTGATAGAAGAGCGCAGCGAAGAGCTTCAAGCGCTGGGCGTGGACCTCAGGCGCCGTGGTCCAGAGACGGTGAGCATTCACGCCATCCCAAGGCTCCTCGGCAGGGCATCCCCAGAGCGTCTCGTGCGGGACCTGCTGAGTGAGGTGACTCGGCGCGGCGGTCGCGGCTTCTCCGACGCCGTGGACCTCGCCCTCGCAACCATGGCTTGCCACGGATCCATACGCGCCGGGGAAAGCTTGGGCGCAGAAGAAGTGAAGGCGTTGCTGCAGGCCCTCGACCAAGCCGACTTCGCTGGCCACTGTCCCCATGGTCGCCCGGTAGTGACCCGAGTGACCTGGGCGGAGCTGGAGCGCAAAGTCGGACGCCGCTGAAGTCCCGTGATTCACGCTCTAGCGCTTCAGATCTGCTACAGCGCGAGCCGTGGAGCTGCGAGACGAACAGCGCCTATGGGTCGTCGTAGGACCGACAGCATCCGGCAAAACGGAGCTGGCGGTGCGCCTCGCTGAAGCCATCGATGGCGAAGTGGTGAGCGCGGACAGCGTGCAGGTGTATCGCTACTTCGACATAGGAAGCGGCAAGCCCAGCGCCGAGGAGCTGGAGCGCGCACCTCACCATCTGATCGACTGCTGCGAGCCGGGAGAAGCGCTGGATGCAGCTCGCTGGGCGGAGCTGGCTGAAGCAGCCGTGCAGGACATCAAGAGCCGCGGCAAGCGACCGATCGTGTGCGGTGGGAGCTTTCTCTTCGTCCGAGCGCTGATCTATGGGCTCGCCCCCGCTCCTCCCGCCGACCCGGCGCTGCGAGAGCGCCATCGGGCGCTTGCCGAAGCACACGGCCGCCCGGCGCTGTACGAAGAGCTGGAGCGTGTCGACCCGAGCCGTGCGGCGGAGCTCAACCCCAACGACTTCGTGCGAGTAAGTCGCGCGTTGGAAATCTTCGAGCTGTCGGGCGTGCCCATGAGCCAGTGGCAGGCGGGGCACGGTTTCCGCGAGGTACGCTATCCGGCGCGCCTGATTGGGGTAGCCCGCGAGCGGGAGCAACAGGATGTTCTGATTGCAGGCCGCATCGAGAAGATGTTCGCTATGGGCTGGCTCGAGGAGGTCGCGAAGCTGCTGGAGCGCGGCTACGGGGACACACGCCCCATGGGATCCGTCGGCTACCGGCAGCTGGCGGAGCTACTCAAGGAGAGCCGCCTGGAGGAACTGGTGGGCTCGCCTCGCCTCCAGGAGACGCAAGACGCCATCTACCGCGCAACGCGCGTCTTCGCCCGGCGTCAGCGCACTTGGCTCCGCGACGAACACGTTGAGTGGCTCGCGCCCGGCGAGCTACCCACCTAGGGACAAGCGCACGGCTCAGATGAAGCTGTCTTGATAGCCCGGGTCTTCGATGTTCAGCGCCGCGGCGGTGGGCTGCAGTGGCTCGAGAACGTCGAGCATCACGGCCAGCTCGTTGGTTCGTTCACTGCCGATACTGGCTTCGTACGCCCCCGGATGCGGCCCGTGCGCGATGCCCGCCGGGTGATGAGAGATGCTCCCAGGCAGGATGCCGCGGCGCGAAGTGAAGTTGCCATCGCAGTAGAACAGGAACTCATCCACATCCACGCTGCTGTGCGGGTAGGGACAGGGGATGGCTTCCGGATGGAAATCCACGAGGCGAGGAACGAAGCTACAAATCAAGCCGCCGCGACACGCGAAGGTGCCGTGCCAGGTCGGGGGCAGGTGCACCAGGCCGGCGCGCGGCTGGAAGTTCAAGATGGGGAACACCCACGGATACACCGAGCCATCCCAACCAATCACGTCCAACGGATTGTCGATGTACTCGAAGCCGTGGAACTGCCCGCCGCGCTTGATCAAGAGCTTGCGGATCCCTTCATCCGTCGGTCCGACGAACTCCGGCAGTTGAAAATCCCGGTGGCAATATGGGGCATCCATGCGCAGCTGCCCGACTTCGTTGCGCCACTGCTTTGGTAGGTGGAGGCCGCCGTTCAGCTCCATCGTGAGCCAGTATTGGTTGACTCCCGGGTCGGGGACCAGACGGTGAACCACCGAGCGCGGGATGAACAGGTAGTCGTTCTTGGCGAAGCGCAGCTTGCCGTACTGGCTGACTAGCTCGCCGGCCCCCTCAAAAACGAAGATCAGCTGATCTGCATCGGCGTCTGCGAAATAGACTGGATCCGCTTGCGTGGGCTTGCAGATCCCCAAGGATACGTCCTTGTTGAACAGCAGCGGAACTCGGGCGTCCACACTGGCCCCACCCGGCACCTTCAGATCGAAGGACTTGTAGTGCCGCTTCGCTAGCGCGCGCGGCGCCACGGGCTCTGGCAGGTGCCAGCCGTGGGCCACTTCGGCGATCCGCTGAGTGTGGGGACGCTTCTGGTGATACAGAATGGTGTACGGCCCGTCAAAGCCGTCTCGGGTGAAGCACTCTTCGAACGCCAGATCGCCGTTACTGAGGCGCATCTGAATGTGGTGCTTCTTCGGTACTTCCCCGCGGATCTGCCGATCCAGCATCAGGGCCTGCCCGTCTGTTCGCGCTCGATGCTCTCGAACAGGGCGCGGAAGTTCCCTGCGCCGAAGCCTTGGTCGCCCTTGCGCTGAATGATCTCGTAGAAGAAGGGCCCGGCGTCAGCTGCACCGTAGAGCCCGGCCGAGTCCTTGAGGAAGATTTGCAGCATGTAGGCGTGGTCGTGATCGCCGTCCACCAGCACCTCGAGCTCACGGAGCAAGTCGATTTCTTCGTCGATGGAGCCCACGCCAATCTTCTTCAAGCGCTCGGGCAACGCATCGTAGTAGGCGCCTGGAGTCGGCATGAACTGTACGCCGTTGGCCCGCAGATCACGCACCGCGGTCACGATGTCTTTGCAGGTGATCGCCAGGTGCTGCACACCGTCGCCGCGGTGATCTTCGTTGAAGATGTTGATCTGGGAGTTCTTGAAGAAGGGGCGCCACGGCTCGTTGTTGGCGAACTTCACGCCGCTCTTCGGATCGTTCATCACGATCGAGCGCAACCCGCTGCCTGAGGAGCGTCCCTCGGACACGTCTTCCGTGTGGAACTGCACGTCCCAGAACTGCTCGAAGCCCATCACGTACTCCATCCAGAGCAAGGCGGGCTTCATGGTTTGGAAGTTGGACGTGATGTGGTCGAAGTGCCCAAATCCGAAGCGATTCTTGCCGCCCTTCGGTGAGGTGTGGGGGAGCATACCTGGGTAGATCTTGGTGTAGCCCTGGCGTTCGACGAAGCGGAAGGTCGTATCGCCGAAAGGTGTGGTGATGGAGAAGGTCCCGAGTCGCTTTCCGTCTTCATCGAACCAGCGCACCTCGCTGATCGGCGTGCCCCCGCGCTCCTCCAGCATGCGGAAGGCCTTCTCCACGTCTTCAACCTCGAAGATGACCGTGCCGATTCCGTCGGGGTGCTTCTTGAGATAGCGCTGGGCTCGTCCGCCTTCACCCAGGGGCGTGGAGCACATCACGACGCAGTCCCCAGCGCGGAACACCATGGAGCGCTGCTTGCCTTCGGCTTCGAGCTCTGGGCTGCTCTGGCCCAGCTCCTCGAAATCCATGTAGTCGACGTAGAAGCGCTGGCTGCGCTCCAAGTCACGCACGTAGTAGTGCACGGAGTCGACACGCTTGATTCCCAGTGATTCGACCTTTGCCATCTTCGCTCTCCAAGCCCCACAGGGTGTCAATCGGCGCGCCCGTCAGGCGCTTTGAACATTCAGTGCGCCGTGTTGGCGCGGCGTCACGTTTCCGCGTCCGGCTGCTGATCCGGGTGGCTCAGCTTGAACGCCTCGAGCTCGAAACACGCGGCTTCGATCGCACACAGCCGCGGGTAAGCAGACAAATCTAGGCTGAAGCGGCGCGCGTTATACAGCTGCGGCACGAGACAGATGTCCGCCATGCTAGGCATATTTCCCACAAGGAAACGCGAGTCCGCTCCGCCCGCAGTCGTCTCGAGGGCAGCAAGTCCTCGCTCGATGAAGCTGGCAGACCAGGCTTTGCTATCCACTGCGGGAGCGACACGGCTCAGCTCCTGCATCACGAACAGGTTCTGCAGCGGTTGAATTCCGGAGTTGATCATCTCCGTCAGCCAGCGAACTCGCGCACGCTCCACCGCAGAGGTACCGACCAGCGGCGGCTGCGGGAGCAGCTCATCGAGGTACTCGATGATCGCGACCGACTGTGCCAGACCGTGCAGCTCGAGCCCGGACGCCAAGCGCTGCGGCGAGTCGAACTCGAGAAAGGGCACCTGCTGCATCGGGTTCTTTTCGCGGTAGCTCACCTGCTTGTGCTGCCCGCCGTCCTTGACCAGGTGCACCGGCACGGCCTCGAAGTCCGCACCCTTGAGCGCAAGTGCGATGCGCACCCGCCAGGAACAGCTACTACGCCAGTAGCCGTAGAGTTTCACGCGCTCACCACCTGCTGCGCGATGCGCCCAAACAAGCTCTTGCCGCTTTGATTGAGCATCTCGATCTCGATCTTGTCTCCCACCTGCATGAAGGAAGTCTTCGGCTTCCCTTCCTCAATCGTTTCGATCATCCTCGCTTCCGCGAGGCAAGAGATCCCTCGCGCTCGATCGCTATTGGAGACGGTGCCGCTCCCCAGGATCGTACCGGCCGTATAGGCCCGTGTCTTGGTGATGTGCTGGATCAACTCGAAGAAGCTGAAGTGCATCTCCGGCCCCGCCTCGGGATCACCAACCAGCTTCCCGTTGAGGGTCGAGCGCAAGCGCAGGTGCACCCGCCCATCCTTGAAAGCGTCGCCGAGTTCGTCTGGAGTGATGGCAAAGGGAGAGAAGCCAGTGGCCGGCTTGGAGGTGAAGAAGCCGAACCCCTTCGCGAGCTCCGGCGGGATCAAGTTGCGGAAGGTCACGTCGTTGGCCAGCATCATCAGCTTGACGTACTTGCCAGCGTCCGCGGCCTTCACGCCACGAGGTGTATCCCCGAGGATCACGCAAACCTCAGCCTCGAAGTCCAAGCCCCAACCCGCGTCCGGCAGCTCGATGTCTTGAGTGGGGGAGAGGAGCACTCCGGAGCCACCTTGATACACGAGGGGGTCGGTCTTCAACGTCTCGGGCGGCTCAGCCCCCCGCGCTTTCCGCACGAGAACGATGTGGTTGATGTAGGCCGAACCGTCTACCCACTCATAGGCCCGCGGCAGCGGGGCCATGAGTTGCTTCGGATCGAGCGCTTGCGTCTCGAGCTTGCCGGCCTCGAGCGCGCGCGAGAGCTCCCCGAGCTTTGGGGAGAGCGCGTCCCAGTCATCCAGCGCAGCCTGCAAGGTCGGTGCGATCTGCGTGGCTGGAGCGAAACGCTCACCGCTCGAATCCACCAACATCAGCGCGCCATCGCGGGTGCCGTTCTGGCGAGTTGCCAATCTCATCGTTCGTGCCTCCTGCCGCAGCATTGGGCATCACCCATGCCGCCGTGGACCCAACGAACTACGCCACTTCAGCGGCCACGTCGAGCCCAGCGGAGCTGCTATTTAGTGCACGCATGCGGCGTGCATAACGCACTGCAGTGCACCCTCACCCCCACCTTCGGCAGACGCAGCTCGGCCTTGAGACACCACTCCCCACGGCTCCCTAGGGACCGCTTGGGAAGCTGCGCAGGAAGATGGACAGCACGAAGGCGCCGCAGCGGGCGACGTCAGTCGAGGGAGAGCGAGGCGCTCAGCCAGTCGGCGAAGGTGGCCGCCCGTGGGCTAGGCAGCGTGTCCTTGCGTTCCACGATGGAGTCGCTTGGGACGATTTCCGTGCGCCCGAGCACCTCTGGTGAGCGGCTCGCGGATACTGCGGCGCGCATCGCCGCTGGGAGCGGCTCGGCGACTTCCGCCTCGGTGACCTCGACGTCTCCGGGAGGAGACACTGCTTCGTGCACTGGGGCGGAGTGACGATCCTCGCGTTCGGCTTCTTTGCGGCGAAGCTCAGCGAGCTCCTCACCGACTTCCGGCGGAGGCTTGAGGTTGATATCGAAGGCGCCGCTGGGACGACTCGGCAGCGCCATCTCCAGCTCCTCCGTGGGCGGAGGCGGAGTGAAGCGGACCCGGGGCCCTTGAGAATCTTGGACTTCCTTCGACGCCGTCGGATCCAACTCGAGGTCGTCACCACCCATCGAGGGCTCGAGGTCGACGGTCTGGCCCAGCTGCTCCAACGTGGGCATCTCCGGACGAGCCTGAACCACCTTTGGTCCGGGCACGTCGGCTTCGAGCAGATCGTCGATGTCGTCACCAGCGGAGATCTGTTGCTCCGCCGCGGGAATTTCATGGGACGCCGCAGAGTCCTGAACCAGCGCTGCCTCGAGAGCAGACTGATCCATCCCGTCGCCTTGAGAGGCAGGTTGCTGACCGCTCTCCGGTGGTGGAGTGAGGGGCACCGCGTGCTCGGCGGCAGACTGGAGCGCCTCGTCCATGCTCTCGGCGGGCTTCGGACGTGGGCTGGAGATCGGCTCCGCCTCCTGAGCGGGCTCCACCAGATCGAACTCGATGTCGTCTTCTCGGCTCGCCGCTGCCTGCACCGAAGAACGCTCGCCCTCTCGGCGCACCGCTGGCTGCACCGAGGATACGTCGGCCTCGGGCTCCTCGTCGAAATCCAGATCGTCGAAGGCGTCGATTGGCGGTTTCTGTGCGGAAACGCTGGACACTTCCGGCGCTGGCGAAGGTGTCGGCTCGGGGATCTCCTCCTCGACCACTTCGACCTCAGCGTCGGGCTCCTCCACAGGCGCATCGAGCACCGTCTCGTCGACTGGCGCCGCCGCGAATGCGGGCTCGTCGACGGTCAGCTCAACCGCCGGAGGCTCTGGCGATACTACGACGTCGACGGGTGGAGGCGACAGCTCTGGCGCCTCTTCGGCCTCGACCACAGCGACCTCAGGCGGCTCGGGAGAGACGGCGATTTCCACATCAACCCCGTCTTCGTCGTCGATGTCGGTTATGTCCTCGAGGATCTCGATGCCGTCGTCCTCGTCCAGCTCGACGATCTCGTCGTCGTCGAAGATGTCTTCTCCGGCGAAGGTCTCCATGCGCGGACGAGGAGCATCCAGCTCCGGTTGCTCCGCAGCCAGCACGGTGACCTCGTCTTCTTCCGAGGAGAGATCGAGCAAGTCATCGACGTCCGCCGACGCTTGGCTTGTCAGCACCGCGGCAGGCGCAGCGCCGTTTACGCGCGGAGACGCGGCGTTCTTCTTCACTCGGTCAAGCAACGCCTGCAGCGTCGCGATCTTGCCGGCGTTGCTCACGCGTCACCTCCGGACTGAAGGCGCGAGAGGACTTCTCCCCAGTGCACCCCGCTATCCAGCCAGCCCTTCACACGCTTGGCCGCGCTTTCCCCCGAGACCAGAAAGCGCACGCGCTTACCTACGCGACCCAAGCAGATGCTGCTCGTCGTCTTGCCGTACAAGCGGAGCATCGCCCCGTCGAACAAAGCCGCCATGAAGCTGTCTGCACTGGTTCCGAATGGCGAATCCACCACCGAAAACACCAGCGCGCGGCCCCAGCGTTCGAAGCCGAGGCTGCCAAGGCCCATCAGCGCCAGTTCCCCGCCAAGGAACTCCAGCACTCGCTCTGGTGCAGCGGTGTCGCTGTCTCCCATCGCCAACCCCGCTCGCCGGCCGAGGTCAGTGCCGAGGTGCTGACCCACGTCGCGGCAAACCTGCTCAGATGCTCCCTCGAGCAAGCGGGTCAAGACGTCGGCGGGCAGAATGACGCGGGACCCACCTCCGACTTGGGAGAGAGTTCCGCGTCCGAGATCGAACTTCAATGCGAGCGCTGGGTCGAACTTCGCCTGAACCATAGGTGTCTAGTTCGCGGCTGGAAATCAACCCGCGAAAGCCAATGCAGTATAGAGGGGTCCTTGGTCGAACTGTCAAATCCCGGGAGACTCGCCCGTCCCATCACTAACCGTGGGACGGGTGGCCCGATTATGTCCCCTCCCCCCCAAATCCCGTCTCCACGCCCCTGGCGCACGCTGGGATGGCTCTTTTTCTGCGGGATCATGGGGTTAGGTAAGCCGGTGCTCGCGGACAAGGAGCCAGGTCGAGTGCCAGGCGCCCTGTTCGGTGGACGCATGGGGGCCCCGCCTCCAAAGGCACCCGTGAAGTGGGATCCGTGGCTCCCAACCGGTCGAGCACGCATCGAGGCTCCACGCCCCGCTTCTTCGCTCCGCAGCTGCTCTGCTCAGCGTCCGGTGTGCGTGCATCACCTACCTGGAGCCGATCCCCAGGGAGTCAGTGAAGCGCTGGGCGCGTTGGTCAGCGCTTGGGAGCGCCTGATTGACGTGCAAGAGCTGCCGACACCGCTCGGCGATGAGGCGCGGGGCGGCGACCCGCGCGTGGATTGGTACCTGAACGCAGCTCAGGGCCTGGAAGTGCTCGCCGACGCGCCAACGTATGGGGTGCGAGATCAAGCGTCGGGCTACTGCCAAAGTCCGTTGCCGCGCGGTGCGGAGCGCGACCGCTGGGCGGTACAGTGCCTGACCGAGCTGAGCGCCTTGCGCCTCGATGCTTCAGAGTCCCCGTTCACCCGGCGCGCCGTATCGACACAAGTCTGGTGGACCATTGGTTACCCCACGGATATGGATGCTAGCGCCATCGACGACGCGCAACGGAACCCTCAGCTAGCCCTGTCAGGCTCCGACCTCGCACCTTCCGCCGAAGGCGGCGCAGCGCTCTTCTTCGAGTTCTTGGACGAGAAATACGGGGCGAGTCGCTGGGGCACCCTAGGGCTCAGCCTGTATGCCCTGGGGGCGAGCCTGACCGAGGGCGATGGTTGGTTGTACGACAACGAGCCGGATATCTTCGACGTCGTACGCCACACCTTCGACGAGGATCCCGTGGAAGTCGCGAATATGCTGGCAGACTTCGCGCTAGCGCGAGCACGCCTAGGAGATCGCGACGACGGACGCGGCCTGCCAGAGATGGCCTGGGTAGGCAGCTTCGGTCGGGTGCGCTTCGACTGGGCGCTGCGCTACTCGGAGCTGCCGAAATTCGTTGCACCGTGGCGAGCCGTCGAACCCACCGGCGCGGTGTTCGTCTTCCTGGAGTTAGACAAGCTGCCGGAAGCCCCCGAGCTCGGGCTCCGCGCCAACTGGGAAGTCCCGGTCAGCTTCAAGTGGAACGTGGCGATCCTTGATTCCGCAGGGCAACTCAGGAAGCAAGTGGCGATCAAGTACGAGCCCCGCGCCACGCAGACCGAGCGCACCTTGGTCCTGGACGCAAAGCAAGGCGAAGCGCTGCTCATCACCGGGGTCAATCAGGGCGGAGTCGACTTGAATCACCCGTTCGACCCCGACGTCAGCCCCTTCGAGCCCCACGACTACTCGCTCTACTTGGTCGACATGGAGTAGCGGCGGCGCCAGCCTAACACCAAGGAGGCGGCGACCAGCCATAGCCCACCAGAGCCAGGTCCGCTGGGGGCGAGCTGACATCCACCTCGCGCACGCGGCGTGGTCCCAACCAGGTGCGGGTCCACCGCGATGGGGAGCGACCGCGACATGAGAGTTTCCCCTTGGAATTTCACATTCAACCCGAGCTGCTTGCCACCAGTACCCGCGGAGGCCGCGACGCGCGCCCGCCACAGCCCGGGTGCGACACGGGTCAACTGGTCCGTCTGTTTGCCATTTCCCACCACGAGTTCGAGATCAGCGTTGGAGACGCGATCCGCCAGGTGCCCGCTTGCAGTGCGCAACTCGAGGTAGACGTCGAAAGGCCACGCCGGGTCCGGATGCGCAAACGAAGCCGCGACGTTCATCCAGCTTCGACTCCCGTCGGGGTCTGCTTGCTCGCCCTGCACTCCGCCTTCTAGGAGCTGAGCCTCGAGGGCGCCGAGGGTATCAAGCCCACCAGCTCCCATCTGCTGCGGGAGCGGAACCAGCCCTTCCAGGGGACGGGCGCCCGCTTGCAGCAAGGCGCGGACCCGGGACTGCGTCAGGCTTGGGTCACCTTCCAGGAGCAGCGCAACGGCACCGGTGACTTGTGGAGCGGCCATGCTCGTCCCGCTCGTTACCGCGTGGTAATCATCAATCACCAAGCAGTCAGCACCCGACGAGCAAACTCCGGCTCCAGAGAAGATCCCCGTGTTGTTCGTGCGCCCAGGATCCGCAAGGCTGCTCATGGCGCCCGCCACGAAGGCGCCGGGCGCGCTGATGTCGGGCTTCATGACCCCAACAGCGTTCGGCCCCGCCGAAGAGAAGTACGCCGTGCCGTCGCTCGGAGGGTTCTCGACGGAGCCGAGGCTCGAAACCTTGATCGTCGCTCCGTCGCGGGTGGGCCAGGACAAGCGATTGATCGTCGCTCCCACGGCGATCAACTCCGGGTGGGAGCCCGGCAGATTGACGGTCCCCTCTTTCATCGCGCGCGGGACCAGAGCCCCGACGCTGCCAGCGCTGGGTGACAAGTCGCCGTCCGACTGCAGCCAAATCACGGCAGAACCGTGTCCCTCCAAGCGCAGCGCGAACGTCTCTCCGGCTTTCCAAGTCCCGTCGAGCACGACCACCGCGGCGTTCGGGATGGTGAGCGGGCTCTCCAAGCTGCGATCGCCGTTGAAGATGGTGACGGTCAGCTCGTCCTGCTTGAACGCCGCAGCGCGCCCGAATTCGAGCGGTGGGATCCACTCCCCCTCGGAGTCGTCCAAGCCAACTTCGAGTTCGTCTCCTGGACGTGAGGTGATCCAGATGTACACCCGCGCGGATGTCTTGTCTTTGCTGCCCTTGGGCGTGACCACGGGCACACGCACGCTCGAGGCGTGGGGAACGTGTACCTCGGTGTGCGGGCCCCATGGGTCAGGATAGCGCGCGGATAACCCATTGTAGACCGCACCGCTATTCCCTGCGGCAACAACGATCGCCCGCCCAGGGAACTCGTCGCCGACAAACTCGGCTAGCCCTTGCTCAAGAGCGGACGTGCCGTCATGGGCGCCGAAGTCGGAGCCCAAGCTGAGATTGAGCACCGCAGGCAAGCCCATCTCCTGAGCGCGCTCAAACACGAAGCGAGTGCCGAGCAGAATGTCAGCGTCGTAGAACGATCCACTCGCACCGCGATCCCCGCGCACGATGATCAGCTTCGCCTCGGGAGCGACACCGATGAAGCGACTCGGGTCCGTGGAGAAGCCGTTCCCCGCAGCGAGGGAGGTCACGTGAGTGCCGTGACCGAACCCATCACTCGACAGCGTCTTGCCCGCATCCTTCGCAGCGTTCAGATCTTCGGCCGAGTACACCGCGCAGGGAGTCAAGCTGGTGCAGCCATAGCTGTCTTCCAAGTCCGGATGTAGCCCGGCAGGGTTACGCGAAAAGTCGAGTAGCCAGGCGATGCGGGTCGACCCATCGAGGTTCTGGAAATCAGGGTGCTTGGTGTCAATGCCAGTGTCGATCACGCCAACGACTGCGCCAGCCCCAGCGCGTCCCGTTTCCGCGCGAAACTCCACAGAACGGGTCCACAGCGCCGCCTTGTCGAGCAACACGTGGCGAGGTGGCGCCCACTCGATGCGCCAATCCCCATGCGCCTGCTGCAACGCCGTGACCTCGCCGGGTGTGAGCCACGCGCTCGAGTATTGGGCGCTCACAGCAGTTAGGGGCGCGTCGTCTGCCCAACGCTCTGGGTGGAGAATGACCACCGGCACCCGAGGCTCTGCTCGTCCGAGAGACGTGGCGGCGACGCGCAGAAAGTCCGCGTCGCCGAGCTGCCGCAGGGCGCCGGGAGCGGAGATCTGCGCTACTGCACTCGTGCTCGCGAACGCGCAACTCAGCGCGACCAACCAGAACGCGCGCTTCAAGGCGCGAGGCCCTCAGGACCTGCGGCGGGAGCCTGGGGAGCGCCTGCCAGCAACGCATCAACGGTGCGCTCCAGCTCGGCGATCTTGCGCTCGTCAAAGCCCACCATGAGATCCCTCACCACACCCTGTTGGTCGATCAAAAACACAGAAGGCAGCGCGTACGCGTGATATGCCACGGACGTCTTTCCGTGGAGATCCGCAGCCACCGCATAGTCGAGCTCCTGCTCCACGCTGGAGCGCACAGCGACATCCAGCGTGTCAGTGGTGATGGCGAGGATCTCCACTCCCTGGCCGGCCCAACGTCGGTGCCATTGTTTCATTGTCGGAACAAGCATGCGGCAGACCATGCACCAGTCAGCCCAGAACTCGACCAGCACGACCTTCCCACGGTAGCCACCGATGCTCGCGGGAACCTGCCCCTGCACGCCGACGAGACCTTGAAAGTCCGGAGCCTTCGCGCCTACGTACGCCTGCTCCACGAGCTGACCTTCACTTGGGCGCTCTCCCAGGGTCACAGCGAGCAGACGATCCTTGCCCGCCCTCCGCACACCAAAGGCGACTCGCTTTCCCGCGCCTGCGCCTTTGATCTTCATGACCACCGCATCCGGGCTATTCATGGTCTCGCCATCGATGCTCATGATGACATCCTGCGCCTGAAGCCCTGCGCGAGCGGCAGGCGATCTGGGGAGCACGGCCGCCACCCTCACGCCCGGTTCATCGGGAGCGGCGAGTGCTAGCTCAGCGCCAAGCCAGCCAGCACTCTGGGGAGCGTCAGGATCCATTCCCTCGGGAAACAGCACAGGCTGCGAATCCTCAGGGGCCTTCACCGGCTCGCTCGGGGCGCCGCACGCAACCGTCAACGCACAAGCCGCGAGTGTCAGCGCAGACCCGAAGCCGATGCGAAACTGCATATCCTGCGTGGTACCATGAGCCATTGGATTTCGCTGCTTGCTTACGGTCCTGCGCGGTCGGCGTGCTGTCGCTGACGTTCGCGTTCGGTTGCGCCGGCTCGAGCCCTGGCCCGGCCGAGTCGAGCCGCCCCACGTCCAAAGGCCAAACCCCGCCCGTCGCCGCGCCCAAAAAGCCGAAGCGGCTGGATGACTGGGCGACGGTGTCCGCCCTGCCGGAGCTCCCCCTTGGCGCGGAGCGCCCCACGTCGCTCGGCCACGGTGGTGGACGCTTCACGTACACCGTTCACGCCGAGGCCACGCTCGAAGCGAGCTATCTCCACCCCAGTCGAGACACGGTCTTCCCGATCGGCGCTACCTTCGTGGAGCGGCTGTTCGACGCCAAGAGCGGCGAGCCAGAGGGTCTGTTCGTGATGCGCAAGGAAGCGCAGGGCTGGCGCTTCGATGAACTCGATAACGACGGCTTCATCCGAACGCGCGACGCGGAGCGCTGCCGACGCTGCCATGCAGAGGCTCGTGCGGACTCGGTGTTTGGCGCCCCCTTCGCTAAGTAGCCCGGCGAATCAAAAAGTGCGCCGGTGGGGAATCATCTCGGGGGAGGCCGGGTTGGACTCACCAGACACCGACGCGGCTCACCCAAGAGCGTCGGCACAAAAAGCCACGACCCCGTTCAGCGAACCGAACAGGGCCTCTCATGGCTCGGACCAAGTCCAGGGCGGCAACGCCGCGCCCGGCCTTTGGTTCCTCAAGCAAGCAAAAGCAAAAGCAAAAATCTAAGCCAAGCCAACACGCGCCCCATCCCAGGGGCAGTCAAGTCCGGCTCCAGCACTCAAAGGTGCGGGCCCAAAGAGAAGAACTTCAGCCTGCCGCCGCGAAAGGGCGAGCAGAACGCACCGCAAGACGGCGCGACACCAGAGGCTCTTCGAGAGGTTCAAGCCAAAGAAGCAAGCGAGAACGTTAAGCGGCCTAGAAAGCCAAGCGGCGGAGACACGAAGGGGAGGGTCACGCCAAAACGAAGCTCAAGAGCTAATCGAAGAGAAGAGAAAGCCGTAAGGAAGGGAGGAAGAGAAGAAAACCAAGCCAAGCAGGTCCACCAGGGGACCGGACAAGTACCAGCCCTTTAGCAGTCATCGTGCCACACCCAAGCAAACCGCAAAAAACCCAAGCAACCCAATAAGATGACTGTCCGACGCCAGAGCCAGGCGCGAGTAAGGATGGCACCACTGTCAGGCCCCCTGGTGGACCATGCATTTTTTGCAGAGCCCTCAACGCGCCGCGTTATCGCAGCGCCGCCCAACTTGGGTCCAATGAGCCTCACCCCGAGCGTCTGATCTCGATGCTCCCCTGGTCGCTCAAACGTATTCTCTCAGCGCGCGATCCATCGCCGTGAGCGGCGCTTCTCGCTGGGTGTAGAGTTCGAACTGTCGAGCCGCCTGATGCAGCAGCATGCGTCCGCCGTGGATCACCCGATTGCCACGCTCCCGGCAACGCTCGAGCCACGGAGTAACAAGTGGCTTGTAGACGATGTCCATGACCAGCGCAGCGTCAGGCACGCTTTCCGCGGGGATTGGTAGCCCCGGGTTGTTCTCCATGCCGACAGACGTGGCGTTTACGACGATGTGGGGTCGGCGTTCGAGCGCCTGCTCCAACTCAAGCGCCTCAGCTGACTCGAGAGCCTGCGCTGACTCGGACGAGTGCGACCGCGCCGATTGCAGTTCTGTCACGAGCTCCCGTGCCTTCTCGTGGTTGCGGTTCACGATGATCACCCGGGCGCCCGCCTCGGATAGCCCGAACGCCACGGCCCGCGCCGCGCCTCCTGCTCCCAGCACGAGCACCTGGCGCCCCTTCACGCTTTCGACTTCCTCGAGCGCCCGCAACGCTCCCCGAGCATCGGTGTTGTGGCCGACGAGCCGGCCCTCTTCGTTCACCACCGTGTTCACGGCGCCGATCGCGCCCGCGAGAGGATCGATCTCATCGAGCAGCGGCATGATCGAGAGCTTGAAGGGCATCGACACCCCGAAGCCTCGGATCCCCAGCGCCCGCATTCCGCTCAAGGCGTCACCCAGCTGCGCTTCATCGAGCGCAAACGGCACATAGCTGAACGCCAGTCCAAGCTCGCGGTAACCCGCGTTGTGCATCGCCGCGCCGACGGGGGACGCAAACAGGGACAGCGAACCACAGAGCGTGATGGGAGCCGAGCCAGCCATGCCTTTACGCTAGCAGCACCGGACTCGGGAACGAAGGAGCGCGCTGCAGTCGACCCCTCTCGATCCGACCGATTGCGAGCGCCCAAACCGAGGCCATCCAGCGGCGCGCCACGAGCAACCCGTCCCCTCACGTTCGCGACTTGGTGCTTTCTCTGGGGGGGGGAGAGGTCCGTCTGCAAGTTGCGTACAAGTAACGCTCGAACCGCACGGCAGCAAACCTTTGTTTCCCCGCGGGAATCATCTCGAACGGAATCTCACCTCCAACCGCCGCCCAAGCGTGGTAAGAGGAGTCACATGAGCGACCGCCCGCAAAGCCCAGTCATCTATGCGCCGGCAGACGATCCAGCGATGGCAGAAGCCACCGCTCGCGCCCAGGCGACCTTCAAATACCTGTGGCGCGAGCTGACCTGGGAGTACCGCCGCATCGTCCCCGGGCTCGAGCTCTCCGCGGTCAAGGCGGCATTCAGTGATCCCGGAGGAACCGAGGTGGAGCATATGTGGCTCTCCGACATCTCCTTCGACGGTGACGTCGTTGAAGCGACGCTGCTGAACTCGCCCCACCACCTCGAGACGATCCAGGAAGGCGACCGCTTCCAGCTGACGCTTCGCGAGCTGGAGGACTGGATGTACGTGATGGGAGGACGCCTCTACGGTGGCTTCACGATTCAGGCGCTGCGAAGTCAAATGCCCCCTGGTGAGCGCAAAGCCCACGACCAGGCTTGGGGCTTCGACTTCCCGCCACCAGAGCGCGTCGAGCTGGTTCCCGACTGGGACAACCGAGCCAAACCGAGCGCGCTCGGGCGGCTGTTTGGCAAAACCTCTCCTGCTCCGGAGAGTGACCCAGACCGCGAACATCCGATGTCCGAGAACATGGCGCCCTCGCTCGAGCAGGCCATCGCCGGCAATCGCGAGGCGTTCTTCAGCCTCGGCGAAGACGGATTGAACACCCTCCACAGCCTCGCACTGGGAGGCAGCGCCGCCGGCGTGCGCGTGTTGCTCGCCCACGGCGCCGATCCCAGCGTCAAGACCGCCAACACCGGCCGCACCGCACGAGACCTCGCGGAAATGATGGGCTGGCCTCGCGTGGTGGAGCTGCTACGGGCGGCGGAGAACGCGAACTAGCAACTCTAATTCGCGGTGCGCCAAGCGACCCCAGCCTTACTAAAGCGTCGACGCCGGTCGGGCGGGGAAGGATTCACTAACGCGGCGCGCTACGCGCTACGCGCGTTTTCGGCTCGCAGCGGCTCGCCGACCGTGGCTGCTCCCGCACTCGTCCAGCGTGGCGAGTCCTCGGACTCGCCACCAAAAGAAAGGGCGACGCAGGGTCAGGGAGGTGGCTTTGGTGAAGGAGTCGCTCGCCCTCACCCTTTGGGGCGAGCGACGACGAAGCCCCGAAGAGGACACAAGTCGCGAACTGGACTCGTACACTCGCAGTCGACTCGAACTGGACGCAGGCTAGCTCCGCTGGCCGAAGTCCAGTGAGAGCCACGGCGACCGCGAAGCGCGCATGCGCCGAAGGCGCGAGTGAACTCGAACTGGACGCAGGCTAGCTCCGCTGGCCGGAGTCCAGTGAGAGCCACGGCGACCGCGAAGCGGGCGCGCGCCGAAGGCGCGAGTGAACCTCCGGCGGAACGCCATCCTGCGTTCGAGCCAAGCGACTCCGCCCAGCTTTGCTGGGCTGCGCGCTTGGCGCGCCCGGAAGGATTCGAACCTCCGACTTTCGGTTCCGTAGACCGACGCTCTATCCAGCTGAGCTACGGGCGCTTGGGGAGGCGATACATAGCAACGGGTGGGGGTTCGTCAAAGGAATTCGCGCGCTGGCGGGCTTCGGTGGGTAACAATTTCGCGGGGCTGTTCAAGGCGGCGACGGCGGGTTGGAAGGAGCTGTTCGGCAGCCTCTCCCCCAAAAAGCTGGTGCTAATCGGCAGATAGCGCCGATTCCCACAAAAAGCGTGGTTTGGACTCAAGCGCTGCGGGGAAGCGACCGTCCTGGACCCCTGTGGAAGAGGCCAACCGAGTCTCGCTTCGGGCGCCGTTGGTTCAGGCGCTTGCTCGGTTGTCGAGGCTCGCGCTGCTCGGGGCTCGGGCATCGGCAGCGGGCTTTTTCGTCTACGACGAGGAGCGCGGTGCGCGCTGGGCCGCGCACGCCGGCGAGCTGAACGACCCTGAGAGCGAGCCAGAGCTGGCGCACTGCTGCCTGGAGGTGCTCAGGCACGGGCAGGCGCTGGACGCGACCGACTCCAAGGGTCGAGCTATCGCGGTGCGTCCGGTGTGCGAGACCCAAGGCGGCTGCACGGTCGCCGCATTTATCCGCACGGATTCTCAAGGCTTCGAGCAACGTGCACGGCAGTGCCTGGACGACGTCGTAGAGAGCGCAAGCAAGGAAGTGCGCTTGATGCTATCGAGTTCGCAGCTTGCGGTGCTCGTGGATCACATGAACGCTGGGGTGCTGTTCGAAGGTGCGGACCGACGCGGGCAGATGGTGAACCGCGAGTTCTGTGCGCTCTTCGGGATGCTTCCGACCGACGCGGTGGGGTTGTTCGGCGGCGGGCTCCTGGCAAAGGCGCGCGGCTTCTTCGAGTCGCCAGGTGAATTCGTGCGCTCTACGAATCGCGCTTTGCGACGTGGAGAAGCCAAGCGAGGCGAGCGTTTTGCAACCCGAGATGGCCGCTGGCTGGAGCGCGACTACGTCCCCATCTCCATGCCGCACGGCAATGACGGGCACCTGTGGCTGTTTCGGGACGTAACCCATGAACTCGAGGCAGAGGTTGGGTTGTTGGAGCGCAACGCCTGGCTCAGGCTGCTGGTCGTTCTCGCCGAAATGGCGAGCTCGACTACCGACGAACACACGACTCTCGTGCGAGCTAGCGCGCTGATCTGTGAACACGCGCGTTGGCTAGGTGGGCGTGTGGCCATGCCCAGCGACGAGCAGCCGATTGTGCGCCAGGCGACCGAGAGCGCAGAGGTTTGCTGGGAACATTCACGACAGAACCTTGGTCGCACGCTACGTGCCCAAAGAGCGCGCACCCATTTGGCGTGTCCGATCAGAATGTCTGGCGAGGTCGCACGTGTCCTGGTTTTCGAGCTAGAGGGTCACGTCACACCTCGAAGCTCGACCTTGGAGGCACTAACCGTCGTAGCGAATACCCTCGGCCAAAGCCTCGCGCGGTTGCGACGCGAACAAGAGATGCGCGAGCAGTCACTGGTTGACCCCTTGACCACGATGTACAACCGACGCGGCTTCATGCTGCTCGGCCAGCAACAGCTCAAGCTTGCCGCACGGCAAAAGGGTTCGCTGGTCGTCTTTTTCATGGACCTCAACGGCTTGAAGACGATCAACGACCAGCACGGACACGACGTCGGGGATCAGGCGATTTGCGACGCCGCTGTGGTGCTCAAGGCATGCTTTCGCTCCACCGACATCGTTGCGCGGCTTGCTGGCGACGAATACTGCGTGCTCTCCGTCGACCTCGAACAATCGGACATACCGAATGTGCTCAGTCGCCTTTCAGCGCAACTCGAGGGCTTCAATCAGCACGAGACTCGCCGCTACGAACTCTCGATGAGCGTGGGGTACGCCGTCTTCGATAGCGACGAACAGTCCACGATTCACGATCTACTGCGCACGGCGGACCAAGATATGTATCGCAACAAGCAGGCTCACAAACGCCGCCTGCGCGAGTCCTTGCGAGCCGAAGCGCTCAAGGCTCGAGCGTCATGATCTCCGCGCCCGTGTCCGTGACCACAATCGTGTGCTCGAACTGAGCGGAGAGGCGCCCGTCCGCCGTGACGATCGTCCAGCCGTCGTCGAGTTGAACGATCTCGTGAGTGCCCAGGTTCACCATCGGTTCGATGGTGATGGCCATGCCTGCCTTCAGGCGCAGCCCACTCCCCGGCTTGCCGAAGTGCGGGACATGGGGTTCCTGATGCATCTCACGCCCGATGCCATGCCCACCCAGATCGCGCACCACACTGCAGCCTTCGCGTTCGGCAAAGCTCTGAATCGCGAAGCCGATGTCCCCGAGGCGGCTTCCCGCTTTCACGGTACGTATCCCCACGTCGCGCGCTTCTCTCGCCACGCGGACCACATGTTGGGCTTCCGCGCTGGTCTGCCCAACGAGAAACGTCTTGGAAGTATCCCCATGGAAACCTTTCAAGCGAGTCGTCACATCAACGTTGATGATGTCCCCCTCCTCCAATTTTTCGTGGGGGTGAGGGATGCCATGACAGACCACTTCGTTGCGACTGGTGCAAACTGCAGCAGGAAAGCCGTGGTACCCGAGCTGGCTGGGCGTACCACCACGCCGCTTGGTGTCTTCCCTCACCAACTGGTCGATGTGCGCTGTCGTCATACCCGGGACCAGCTGAGCGCCGACCCAGGCAAGCGTAGCTGCCGCCGCGCGGCCAGCTTCGCGCATAGCGACGATTTCTTTGGGACTCAGCACTCGGAGCATCTTTCGAAGCTGCGTCCCCCGCCGCGCGCCGTCCAATACCCTTTGGGTATGTCTCCCGTCTGCTAAGCTTCAGCTAGTATGAGCCTCGTGCAGCTCGAGTATTTCGTCGCTATCGCAGAGGAAGGCAACATCGGCCGTGCCGCCAAGCGCCTCCATGTGTCTCAACCGCCGCTGAGTCGCCAACTCAAGTCGCTGGAGGAGGAGCTCGGCGCTGACCTATTCAAGCGCACGCCCCGCGGGGTCCAACTGTTACCGCACGGTAAGCGCTTTCTCGAGCACGCACGACGCATCCTGGCGGAGGTGGAGCAAGCCAAAATCTGCCTCGCTCCGCTAGCCAGCCACAGACCAGCATGACTGACGGTGACAGCCACCGCACGAGCAACGACGTTGACGCAACGGGAACCGACGAACACTGGATGCGGCGGGCGCTCAGCGAGGCGGACGCGGCGGAAACCCACGCGGACGTACCCATCGGCTGCGTGATCGTTGGCCCTGATAATCAGCTCCTTGCGACCGGGCATAACCGCCGCGAACTGGACGCGGACCCCACAGCGCACGCCGAGGTCGTGGCTATCCGAGCCGCAGCGCTGCAACGCGGGCACTGGCGACTCGATGGCTGCACTCTCTACGTCACCCTCGAACCGTGCCCGATGTGCGCGGGAGCGATCGTCAACTCCCGCATCTCGCGCGTCGTCTACGGTGCGTCAGACCCCAAAGCTGGCGCGCTCGATTCGCTCTACTCGCTCGGCAGCGACCAGCGTCTCAACCACCGCTTCGAACATCTTGGGATGGTGCTGGCGGACGAGTCCGTGGCGCGTTTGCGCGGCTTTTTCGCCAAACTCCGCGCTGAGGGTCAGAAGTAGCGTCGCCTCACGGAAACACTGGCGTGTCTTCGGTGCCTGCGGGGTTGCCGCCGGTGTTCGCCAGATCGGCCTCGTGCGCCGCATCCGGGTCCTCGCCTTCAGCAGGGAGACGCGGCGAGTAAGGCACCTTGAAAGTCACCTGCTCGCGCAAGCCGTCTTCGAGCTCGGCGTCACTCACCAGGCGAATGCGGTTGCCCAGCTTCATGAGCTTACGCAGGTATCCAGACCATCCTGGACCAACCTCGCCTGAAGCACCGAAGTGCTGCTGCTTGGGATTCGACAGGATGGACCCGATGTACAGTGCTTGCCCCAGGGAAAGCTGGCTTGGGTGCGTGTTGAAGTAGTACCGCGCCGCGGGCCCGATCCCGTACACCCCGGGCGCGTACTCGATCACGTTCAAATAGAGTTCCATGAGCTGTTGCTTGCTGAACTCCTGCTCGAGCAGCATCGTAAGCACCGCCTCCTGGAGCTTGCGAGACAGAGTCTTCTCCCGCTTCAGGTAGAGGTTCTTTGCGAGCTGCATCGAGATCGTGCTGGCACCGCGCACGAAACGTCGCTGCTTGATGTTCTCTCGGATGGAGTTGTGGATCGCTTCTTCGTCGAACCCACGATGTCGAAAAAAGCGGCCGTCCTCGCAGATCAACACCGCGGTCTCCATATGCCGACTGATCGAGGCGCGCGGCGTCCAGTTGACCGACCCGGGGCCGGTCTGAAAGGGCACCGTCGCGCCATCGGCCCCGACCACGTTCAGAGTGAACGGCTGCTTGAAGCGCAGCGGCGCGACATCAGCGGGCGTGGCCGTGATGCGACACTCGTTCGCGACATTCCACTTCAGCTTCATCCGTTCTGCGTGTTGCGAGTCCAGGTCGATGCTCGCGTCGCCCGCAAACGTTCCGGACGCGCGCATACCAGTGAGGAGTGGGGTCAATCCCTTGGGTGACGAGTCGAGCAACGTTTGGCAGGAAGCGAGAGGCACAGAGCCACGCGCTTTCAGCTGAAATCCGTCCTCCCCACGATTGAGTTCGGCGGTCACCGTCGCGTGGACCTGACCAAAAGACACGTCGGACTCGACGAAACGGACGAAATGCCCGTCCAGCGCAAGCTCGCCGCGACCATCAAAACCAGCTGCGAGTCCCTCGACCCTCCGGGGTGCCAGCCAGCGATGCTCGATCGTGAGGTCGCTCACCGCCACCTTGCCCTTGAAGTCGAGCAAGCGCCCTTGATCCTTGAGCAACAGATCGGCGTTGGCGCTGAGTTTCGAGTGCCCGACGTCGCTGAGGCCCCACTCCCCCTCACGCACTCCGAGCCAGGCGAGACTCACCGGCCCCCCGTGCAGCGAGAGCTTCACGTCTTTCGTGGCGTCGAGAGGAAGGACCACCCGTGCGTTGAGTGGATTCTGCTGCTTCGAATCTCCGGGAGTGAGCTCCGCAGAGATCTCCGAGTCGGTACGCTCCACACGCAACGTGCCGGGGCCGATCCGCAACGGCTGTCCTCCGCGCATCAGCGTGACGCTCAACCCAGCCAAATCGACCTTGGCCCCGACGGGGACGACACGAGAAACAGATATCCCGGCGAGAGCGATGCGCTTTCGCCAACCTTCACCCCGACTGCTTGGCGCGGCATCGCTGACCACGCGAGTTCGGGTGCTCCGATCCAAATCGAGCCGGGCGTCCAACGCCTCTGAAGAGACGTTTCGTAACACCCTCGCGCCGTCTTCACGC
Source organism: Polyangiaceae bacterium (assembly GCA_020633205.1). Taxonomy (NCBI): domain Bacteria; kingdom Pseudomonadati; phylum Myxococcota; order Polyangiales; family Polyangiaceae; species Polyangiaceae bacterium. Next base: position 915,824 of record JACKEB010000011.1, on the reverse strand, counting down.
CCGAGCTCAACGGCCAGACCCGTGCCGACGAGAGGAAACCCGCGATCGGACTGGAGCCGATCGACATGAAACGACTCGACCTCGGGGGACCGCGCGTAACGGATCCCCCAGGCATCGACTCGCGCACCTTCGCCAGCGAGCCAACTCAAGTCGATCCCCTCTGCGGAAATCTGAGTCGAACCGCCGCCGCCGGTCCCCGACCTGCCGCCTTGAAGCAACCGAAGTTGATCCCGCAACTCGGCCGTCGTCCCGCGAAGCTGCACGAAGCCGCCGTGGATCCGAATCACCTTCGGATGAAGCCCGGACGGGACGACCTCAAGCGAGGCAACCTTCGCCTGGATCCCAGGGGCGACCACCGAAGACACGCTGACGTCCCGCAGCCAGATCCGCCCCCAACCAGGACGCACGCTGCCGATCTCCAGCTGGAGGCCGCGCTTCTCAGCCGCAGATTTAGCCTGATGGCGGACCACCGGCCCGAAACCGACGAGCGCCGCAAAGACCAGGAGGGACGGAACGCCGAAGAGGGCGACTTTTGCGCGACGGCGCATATGACAAGACTAACGCCGAAGCGTGACTTAGGCCTACCAAGCGCAACCGACCGGCGGTCCGGCCGCGTGGCCGATTGGTGGACAAAAAGAAAACGGGGCTAGCGCGTAAACGCTAGCCCCGTTGCAAGAATAGCCCGGCGGCGACCTACTCTCCCACAAGGGAATCCTTGCAGTACCATCGGCTCTGAGAAGCTTAACTACCGAGTTCGGGATGGGATCGGGTGTGGCCTTCTCGACATCACCACCGGAAAAAACGACAAGTGCACAAGCAGCGAGGATGCTGCGCTCAACACTCGATTTGAGTGGAGCTCGTCACTCGGACTCCGAGCGTCAACTACAATGTTTGCCTTAGAGAGTAGGGTCAAGCCGCACGGCCGATTAGTACTGGTTAGCTCCGCGCCTTACAACGCTTCCACACCCAGCCTATCACCTAGTCGTCTGCTAGGGGCCTTTAGTGCCTTACGGCAGGGACACCTAATCTTGAGGCCGGCTTCCCGCTTATATGCTTTCAGCGGTTATCCGTTCCGTACATGGCTACCCGGCTATGCCAGTGGCCTGACAACCGGAACACCAGAGGTACGTCCACCCAGGTCCTCTCGTACTATAGGTAGGGCCTCTCAAGTGTCCTGCGCCCACGGAAGATAGGGACCAAACTGTCTCACGACGTTTTAAACCCAGCTCGCGTGCCGCTTTAATTGGCGAACAGCCAAACCCTTGGGACCTGCTCCAGCCCCAGGATGCGACGAGCCGACATCGAGGTGCCAAACCGCGCCGCCGATATGGACTCTCAGGCGCGATCAGCCTGTTATCCCCAGAGTACCTTTTATCCGTTGAGCGATGGCCCTTCCATTCGGGACCACCGGATCACTAACACCTGCTTTCGCAACTGGTCGACCTGTCGGTCTCGCAGTAAAGCTCCCTTCTGCGTTTGCACTCCACGGCTGGTTTCCAATCAGCCTGAGGGAACCTTCGTACGCCTCCGATACGATTTAGGAGGCGACCGCCCCAGTCAAACTGCCCACCAGGCAGTGTCCCTCAGCCGGATCACGGCTGTAGGTTAGATTTCCAGAATAACCAGGGTGGTATTTCAAGGTTGGCTCCATCGAACCCGGAAGCCCGATTTCAACGCCTCCCACCTATCCTACGCAGGATATCCCGAAAATCACTGCCAAGCTGCAGTAAAGGTTCATGGGGTCTTTCCGTCTTTCCGCGGGTAGAGGGCATCTTCACCCCCAATGCAATTTCGCTGAGTCCCTGGTCGAGACAGTGCGGATGTTGTTATGCCATTCGTGCAGGTCGGAACTTACCCGACAAGGAATTTCGCTACCTTAGGACCGTTATAGTTACGGCCGCCGTTTACTGGGGCTTCGGTTCACTGCTTCGGGTTACCCCTAACAATTCCCCTTAACCTTCCAGCACCGGGCAGGCATCAGACCCTATACGTCCTCTTACGAGTTCGCAGAGTCCTGTGTTTTTAGTAAACAGTCACAACCGCCTTTTCACTGCGACCACCGGCCGCTCCGAGCGCAAGCTCTTCACGACTGACGGCACACCTTCTCCCGAAGTTACGGTGCAAATTTGCCGAGTTCCTTAACCAGGGTTCTCTCACGCGCCTTAGGATACTCACCCCGCCCACCTGAGTCGGTTTCCAGTACGAGCACCAGAGGGGCTCAGTACGCAGCTTTTCTAGGAAGTATGGGTGCACCCAGTGTCCAGGTCCAAGACCTGACCTCATCGCTTCTCGGCCTTGGCTCTCCGTTTGTCCCTATCGGGTCCTAGAGAACCAGCCTACGAGCTTAAACACGGAAACCATGCACCGTGCTGGGTTGCCCTTCTCCGTCCCTGCTTACTTCTACGCCATCCCTGGTGGTGCAGGAATATTAACCTGCTTTCCATCGCCTACGCCTCTCGGCCTCAGCTTAGGGCTCGACTAACCCGTGGGAGGATTATCCTTCCCCAGGAAACCTTGGGCTTACGGCGACCGGGTTTCTCACCCGGTTTATCGCTACTCATGCCTGCATATTCACTTCTGACAGCCGATAGTAGTCGTTACCGTCTACCGTGTATCTCTGTCAGAACGCTCGCCTACCGCTCTCTTGCGAGAACCCGTGGCTTCGGTACTGAGCTTAGCCCCGTTACATTTTCCGCGCAGGCTCGCTTGACCAGTGAGCTATTACGCTTTCTTTAAAGGGTGGCTGCTTCTAAGCCAACCTCCTGGTTGTCACTGCGCTCCCACATCGTTTTCCACTTAGCTCAGATTTAGGGACCTTAGCTGACGGTCTGGGCTCTTTCCCTCTCGGCAACGGAACTTATCTCCCGCTGCCTGACTCCCGGGCAGTTGTCATCGGCATTCGGAGTTTGATTGGGTTTGGTAATCTGGTAGGACCCCTAGCCCATTCAGTGCTCTACCTCCGACGCAATTCACCCGAGGCTATACCTCAATATATTTCGGTGAGAACCAGCTATATCCCGGCTTGATTAGCCTTTCACTCCTATCCACACCTCATCCCCTAGATTTTCAACTCTAGTGGGTTCGGTCCTCCAGGCGGTGTTACCCGCCCTTCAACCTGGACATGGATAGATCGCACGGGTTTCGGGTCTACGGCATGCGACTTAACGCCCTGTTAAGACTCGCTTTCGCTGCGGCTCCACCTAACGGCTTAACCTTGCCACATACCGTAACTCACAGGCTCATGATGCAAAAGGTACGCGGTCACACGTTGCTAGCAAGCTAGCCATAGTGCTTCCACTGCTTGTAGGCGCACGGTTTCAGGTA